>DATHTO010000046.1:0-3378 GCA_035463115.1 Actinomycetota bacterium
CGACGAGGTCGTCCTCGTCCGTGGCTCCCAGCGCCTGATGGACGCCACGGCCTCGGTGCCGCGCGACCTGCTCGTCACCTCGATGCGTGCCGCGATGCGAGGGATCGACGTGCCGCACTTCGTCGCGGTGCACGCCGTCGATGACGTCGCTCCGGGCATCTACCGCTGGCCCGACCTCGACGACGGGATCCGGCGAGGGTCGGTACGGGACGAGCTCTTCCGCATCGCGCTGGATCAAGGGCTCGCGCGTGACGCTGCCTACGTCGTGATAGGGGCCACGGACGTGGCGGCCCTCGACGATCGCGCGTATCGCGAAGCCCAGCTCGCCGCCGGTCTCGTCGCAGGTCGGCTGCACCTCCTCGCGTACGCCCTCGGCGCGAGCGCGTCCGGCATGACGTTCCTCGACAGCGAGATCCCGGGCCTCCTCGGTGAACCGCTCGACGCCCTCCTGTTCACGTGCGTCGGCGTTCCCGAGTACCGCTCCGCGGCAGGCGGCACGCCGGGGAAGCCGACGCCGATCCGCACGGTGGAAGGACGATGACGAACGCCGACGGGTGCGGATCCGTACACTCGCCGTGATGGCGACCGGATGGCGACCGACCGTCGGCGACTTCGTCGCCGCGGGCCTCGATGGCGACGGCCGCGTGGGCAGCTACGTGATCCGCGGAACGAGCGGCGATCGGCTCCTGCTCCACGAGGTCTGGTGCGAGGCCGGACGGCTGCGTGAGAGCACGCGGCGACGCGAGATCCGATGGAGCGACCTCCGGGATCTGCGGCGGATCGATCCGCCCGAGTGCTGAGCCGCGTCGCGCTCGAGCGCGGCTGGCTCAGTCGGTCGCCTCGACCCAGGTGAACGCGTCGGTCGTGCCCGAGATCTCGAACACGCGCTGGACCGTCGGCGGGCCGGGGATCAACGACATCTTCGTTCCGGCCTTCTGGGCCGTCCGATCGACGCCGGCGATCGCACCGAGCCCCGTGGAGTCGATGAACCGCAGGTCCCGTAGGTCGAGCACGAGCGGAACGCCGTCCGCGAGCAGCTCTTCGGCCTTCGCGGAGAGCTCCGGCGACGACGCGAGATCGAGCTCCCCGCGCAGCGCCAGGACGGACACCCCGGCGTCCTCTCGCACGTCGATCACCAGATGATCCGCCACTCGATCCGTTCCCCCTGATCGCGAACGAGCATCATCGCGCATCGTCGCGCCCGCGTCTGTCCGGCACCGTACCAAGGACGCACGGAGGGCCTTGCGACGCAGACCGTCCCTGCGGGATGCCCGTCGCGCAGGTTCCGCGGTAGCGTCGACGGATGGCTGCGGTCCCGGCGCTCGACAACGCCGCCCTGGCGGAGCTGCTGTTCCGCGCGTCGGCCGACGAGCGCGATCATCGCCGGCGCGCGCTCGAGCGGGCGTCGAAGGCCGCGTGGACGTGGGCGGCCGAGGCCGCCGACGTCGTGGCCGCGGGACGGAGCCTCACGGAGCTTCCGTCGGTGGGGCCCTGGGTCGCGGCGCGGCTCGAGACGTGGCTCGAGCACCCGCCGGACGTTCCCGAGCCCGATGAGACCCGCCGTGGCTTCGTCACCTACGCGTGGGTGCGCCGCGTCCTCGACGCCGACCCCGCGTGGGAGGCGCTCCCGCACGGCGACCTCCAGACCCACAGCACGAGCAGCGACGGCAAGCTGACGTTGGAAGAGATGGCCGACGCGGCCCGAGCCCGCGGTCGAGCGTTCGTCGCTGCGACCGACCACTCGAAGAGCCTGACCGTCGCCCGAGGTCAGACCGAGGACGAGCTGCTCGCGCAGGCCGCCCGGATCGACGACCTGAACGCCGCGCTCGCCGCGAACGGCGAGACGTTCCGCGTGCTGCGGTCGATCGAGATGGACGTCTTCGATGACGGCAGCGGCGACATGGACCCGGATGCGCTGGCGGCGCTCGACCTCGTGCTCGGCGCGTTCCACTCGAAGCTGCGCATCGCCGACGATCAGACCGACCGCTACGTCGCCGCGCTGCGGAACCCCTCCGTCCACGTCCTCGCGCATCCGCGCGCTCGCATGTTCGGACGACGCGCCGGGATCCGCGCCGACTGGCGACGGGTGTTCGCCGAGGCCGCGGCGATGGGCAAGGCGCTCGAGATCGACGCGAACGCCCGCCGGCAGGACCTCGACCTGGCATCCGTAGAGCTCGCGGTGGCCGAAGGCGTGCGCTGGTTCTCGATCGGGAGCGACGCCCACAACGCCGCGGAGCTGGACTTCCTGCCGATCGGACTCGCGATCGCCGCGGCGGCCGGCGTCCCGCGCGAGCGGCTGCTGAACTACCTCACCGCGGACGCCGTGATCGACTGGGCGGCCGAGCTCCGCCTGCGCTGAGCAGCGTTTGCGTGTTCCCCCGGGTGGGAACCGCCGGTCGCGTGGTGCGATCGAAACTCTCCCGGTCGGCGATGGAGCCGCTGCGCGTCTTCACGTGGCACATCCACGGGAGCTACATGCGGTACCTGGCGAACGCGCCCCACCGGTTCTGGGTGCCCGTCCGCGAGGGTCGGCCGGAGGGCTACGCCGGGAAGCCGCCCGACTGGCCCGACAACGTGGAGGAGATCCACGCCGATGACGTCCGACGGGCGTCGTTCGACGTCGTCATCACGCAGAGCCGGCGCAACTGGGAGGCCGATCGGCACGACATCCTGAGCGAGGCCCAGCGCCGCTTGCCGACGATCGCCGTCGAGCACGATCCGCCCCGACGCTCGCCCACCGAAGAACGGCACTACGTCGACGACCCGAACGTCCTGCTCGTCCACGTCACCCACTTCAACCGGCTGATGTGGGACTCGGGGCGCACGCCCACGACCGTGATCGAGCACGGCGTCGCCGTCCCGAACGGCGTTCGCTACTCGGGCGAGCGTCCGCGCGGCGTCGTGGTCGTGAACAACCTGGGCGCGCGGGACCGGCGTGTCGGACCCGACGTGTTCGAGCGCGTGCGCCGCGACGTCCCGCTCGACCTGTACGGCATGGACGCCGAGCGCATGGGCGGCATCGGGGAGCTGCCGGCATCCGAGCTCGCCCGCGTCGAGGCGACGTACCGATTCTTCTTCAATCCCATCCGGTGGACGAGCCTCGGGCTCGCGGTCTGCGAGGCGATGATGATCGGCATGCCGGTGATCGGCCTCGCCACCACGGCCATGCCGACGACGATCGAGAACGGCGTGACGGGCTACGTCGACCTCGACGAGCGCGAGCTCGTCCGGCACATGCGGCGCCTGCTGCGTGACCCTGCCGAGGCGGCCGCCCTCGGCGCCGCTGCGCGCGCGGTCGCGGAACGGCGCTTCGGCATCGGGCGGTTCGTCGCGGACTGGAATTCCGCGCTGCGCCTCGTGACCGGATCGCCGGCCCGT
>DATHTO010000047.1:0-17419 GCA_035463115.1 Actinomycetota bacterium
GGTTCCGTCTGCGTCGTGCGGCCCGGCCGCGACGACCTGCAGGTCCTCCTGGGCGATCGGCGTCTGACGATGCCGTCATGGGTCGAGCCGGCGATGCGGAGGATCGGCGCCAGCGAGATGCTGCGCGTGGGTGACCTCGCGGCGGAGCTTCCGAGCGCGTCGAGCCGGGCCGTGCTCGTCCGCCGATTGTGCCGCGAAGGGCTCCTCGCCGTGCGCGAGCGAGCTCCCCAGGTCGGGTAGGCGGCGGAACCCGCGTGCCGACGCCCGAGGACCGATGCACCCTGCGCAGCGAAGGGCGCGGTGAGTCGCTCGCCGGCACGGCGTCGACCGTGCGTCGCTGGCTGCGCGTGGAGTCGATCGGTCCGTGGGGCCGCGACGGCTTCCACGACGCGCGCCTGCCCGACGGGGTGGCGCACGCGCTGCATGCGTACGGCCATGCGACGGGAGCGCGCGTGCTGCTGATCCGTCGCGTGGACCGGCGACCCGACCGTGCCGGCGAGGCGACGTGCTTCGCCGTCGACGCGCGCGGACCGACGCCGTGGATCGGGCGGCAGCGGCTCCCGTCCGTCGCCGACGCCACGTCGCTCGACCTGGACGATCGATCGGCGTTCGAGCCGATCGACGGTCCGGTCGCGGTCGTCTGCACCCACGGCCGACGCGACGTCTGCTGTGCGGAGCGGGGGCGGCCCCTCGCGCGGGCGACCGCGGCGGCGTTCCCCGACGCCACGTGGGAGAGCACCCACGTCGGCGGCGACCGCTTCGCCGCGAACATGGTGCTGTTCCCGCACGCGCTGTACTTCGGCCGCGTCGAAGCCGTCCGTGGCCCCGAGATCGTCGCGGCCTATATCGACGGGCGGATCGTCCTGGACCGGTTCCGTGGACGGTCGACGCTGCCGATGTTCGCGCAGGCCGCCGAGGCGCACGTGCGCGCCGACGGCGGTCACGACGCGATCGACGCCGTGCGGGTCGAGCGGGCACGGCTCGAGGGCGACCTGGGGCGCGTCGACGTCCGGACGCCCGACGGCGTCGTCGAGGTCCGGGTCGTGCGAGAGCTCGGCGATCCGATGCGTCTCACGTGTCAGAGCGCCGCCGACGAGCCGCCGGTGGCGTGGCGGGTCGTCTGATCCGGCGACGACGCGCACGGACCTCCATGCTCGGCGCACCTTCCCGGCCGTTCGCGCCGCGTAGGCTGACCCCTCGCGAAGGAGGGTGGGTGTGACGACGGACGGGGAGCGGCACGCCGACGGATCGGGCGCCGAGCGACCGCAGGACGTCGGGCCGGACGCCGACAGAGGCGATGATCCGGGCGCGATCGCGATCGGATCGGCGCGGGGACGCGGCACGATGCTCGCCGTCATCCTCGGTTCGGCGATCGTGTTCCTCGACACGTCGGTGGTCAACCTCGCCCTGCCGCGGATCGGCGAGGAGCTGAGCTCCGACCTGTTCGGGACGCTCGAGGCCCAGTCCTACGTCGCGTACGGCTACTTCGTGACCCTGTCGGCGTTGCTGATCCTCGCGGGCGCCCTCACGGACTTCCACGGTCGCAGGAAGATGTTCTCCATCGGCCTCGTCGGCTTCGCCGTCACGTCGCTTCTGTGCGGGATCGCGCCGACGATGGAGTTCCTGATCGTGGCGCGGATCCTCCAAGGAGCGGCCGGCGCCCTCGTGGTGCCGGGGTCGCTCTCGATCATCACCGCCACGTTCGACGGCGAGGAGCGAGGCCGCGCCTTCGGCGTCTGGGCCGGCGCGTCCGCCGCGACGTCGATCCTCGGGCCGCTCGTCGGCGGCATCCTCGTGAACACGATCTCGTGGCGCGCCGCGTTCTTCGTGAACCTCCCGTTCCTGGTCGTCGCGCTGATCGCCACGGTCCGCGCCGTTCCGGAATCCCGCGACGAGGACGCGACCGGTCGGTTCGACTGGCTCGGCTCGATCGTGATCGTGCTCGCCGTCGGCGGGCTCGCGTTCGGCACGATCCGGGGTCAGCAGCAGGGGTGGACGGAGCCCATCGTCGTCGCGAGCCTCGCCGTCGGCGGCCTCGCCGCGATCGTGTTGCCGTTCCTCATGCTGAAGCGCGCCGACGCGCTCGTGCCGCCTCGGTTGTTCCGATCGCGGAACTTCACCGTCACGAACCTCTCGACGCTCGTGATCTACGGCGCGCTCTACGTCTCCCTGACGTTCCAGGGCATCTTCCTGATCGGCGTGCTCGGGTACAACGAGCAGGCCGCCGGCGTCGCCGGGGTGCCGTCGTCCTTGCTCCTCGTCGCGTTCTCGACGCGCTTCGGAGCGCTCGCCGCCCGGTACGGCCCCCGCCGGTTCATGGCGATCGGGCCCGCGGTGATGGGCATCGGCCTGCTGTGGCTGGCGCGGATCCCGTCCACGAGCGGGGGATGGCGGCTCGGCGCCGGCGCCGATGCGTCGATCCTCCCGCCCACCGACTACTGGATCGACGTGTTCCCCGCGATGGTGGTGTTCGGCGTCGGGCTGACGTGCATGGTGGCGCCGCTCACGACCGCGCTCATGACCTCGGTGCCGTCGAGCAACGCCGGCATCGCCTCGGCGAT
This sequence comes from Actinomycetota bacterium, assembly GCA_035463115.1. Classification (GTDB taxonomy): domain Bacteria; phylum Actinomycetota; class UBA4738; order UBA4738; family HRBIN12; genus BPGL01. Next base: position 2,562 of record DATHTO010000047.1, read on the forward strand.
CAACAACGCGATCTCGCGCGTCGGGTCGCCGCTGATCACCGCGGTGATCTTCGTCGCCGTCGCATCCAGCTTCTACGCGTCGATCGCCGACCGGGTGCCGGACGCCGACGTCGGCGCACCGGCGTTCCGTCGGCAGGTGGCGCCGCTCAACGAGCCGGCCGACGAGGTCTCGCCCGCGATCCGTTCCGCATCGCGCGAAGCGTCGACCGACGCGTTCCACCTCGCCGTGATCGTCTCGTCGTCGCTGCTGTTCCTCGGCGCGGCGATCAACGCCGTCGGGATCCGCGACCCGTCAGGGGCGGCGTCGTCGGGCGATGCCGACGTCGCGATGCCGACGGCGGCCGGATGAGATCAGCCGGATGACGTCAGACGCGCCGCAGCGCGATCCGGTACCGAGACCCCGAGAACCACGCCGACACGTGCACGAAGTACAGCCCTTCGCGTCGTGAGCGGAACGTCAGCGTTTCGTCGGCATCCGGCGACGTGCTCGCCGCGCGGAGGGCGAGGCACGTCCCCTTGACGTGGAAGCATCCCGCGTCGAACTGCCACACGTCCTCGGTGCCGGGGTTCCACACGAAGAGGTCCAGGTCGGCGCCGCCGCGCCCGTCGAGGACGAGCCGGTACCTCGTCGAGGCGCGCAGGCGCTTCGCGAACACGTCGTTCACGTCGCCGGGCCAGCCGACGCGCCCCACGGCGGTGCGGCGGAACGGCCGGGCGCCGCGGATCGTGCCGTCGCCGCCGCGATCGGACCTCGTCGTGCCGGCCGTGAGGGCTCCGAGCGCGTCGAGGCGGCCCTGCGTCTGCGTGAAGCGTCCAGCGATCGGGCCCGGCGGCAGACCGAGATCTGCCCGGTAGAACGACGCCAGCCGGAGCGACGCGGGGCGATCGACGCCGTTCAAGATCGCGTTCTTGACCTCCACCGGCGTCAGCGTCGGACGGACGGTCCGGACGAGTCCCGCCACACCGGCGACGTGCGGCGCCGCCATCGACGTGCCGTCCCACGTGTCGTGGTCGCCGCCGCCCGGCCCGCTGCCCGCGACCACGGTGCTCGTGACGTCGACACCCGGCGCGGCGACGTCGACCGACACGCGGCCCCAGCTCGTGAACGCGCAGACCCACGCCGGCAGGCCGCGGCGGTCGCAGAACGAGCCGTAGCCGTACACGTCCCGGTCGGTCGAGGCCGCGACCGACACGATCTCGGGCAGGTCGTACGAGGCCGGGAACGACGGCGAGGCATCGCGGTTCGGCATGAACGCCGAGACGTCGTTGTCGAGGCTGTCGTTCCCGGCCGCCGCGACGACCAGCACGCCGGCGTCGCCGGCCGCCTCGATCGCTGCGCGCTCGGCCGCCGACCACACCGGGCCGCTGTAGCTCATGTTGATGACGGTCGCGCCGTTCGCGACGGCGTACCGGATCGCTTGGATCTCCTGGCCGATCGTGAACCCGAACCGGAGCGGCATGATGCGGCATCCCGGGCACATGCCGACGACGCCCTGGCCGTCGAGCTGTGCGGCGACCACGCCGGCGACGTGCGTCCCGTGCGACTCGCCGGGTGGCGGGTTCGGGTTCCGATCGCGGCCCTCGAAGTCCCACCCGTTCACGTCGTCGACGTAGCCGTTGCCGTCGTTGTCCTCGCCGTCGTTCGGGATCTCGTCCTCGTTCGTCCAGATCGCGCCCGCGAGATCGGGGTGATCGATGTCGACGCCGCTGTCGATCACGGCGACGACGACGCGGTCGGCGGGGTCGGTCGGCTCGCCCGTCGTGACGTCCCACGCGTCGTGCGCGTCGGTGTCGGCGTCGCTGCGGCCGCGGTGCGACCCGCCGAACGACGCCGCGTGGCGCTGGCCGGTGTTGCGCATGCCCCACTGGTGTCGGAACGACGTGTCGGTCGGGACGAGCGCCGGGAACCGGCGAAGGTTCGGTTCCACCGAGACGACGCGGGCGTCGCGCTCGTACGCCTTCACCGCGGCCGCGATCGATCGGCCACGGGGAACGCGCACGACGTCGATCCCGAGGGCACGGGCGCCGCCGGCGGGATCGGCGCCCGCGGCGCGGTGGATCGCCCGCGCGGCCGGTGCGCCGACGTCGTCGTCGAACACGACGACGAGCTCGCGCGGCACGACCGGTGCCCGGAACGACGTCGGCAGGGCGAGGCTGCCGCGCGGTCCGTCGGCGGCCGCGTTCGCGGTCGGAGCGCCGGCGGTCACGACCGCGGCGACGGCGATCGCCACGCCGAGGCGCCTCGTCACGTGGCGTCCCGCAGGCTCGGGTTGAGGGTGTAGGTCGGCTCGAGCGTCGCCTCGGCCAGCACGTGGCCGTCGATCGCCTCCCGGAACGCGTCGAGCGTGAACCCGGGCTCGAGGCCGACGCTCGCGACGTCGAGCGCGTGCACCGTCACGCGGTAGCGGTGCACGATCTCGTCGTTCCACGGTGGGAACGGTCCGTCCCATCCGCCGTACGTGCCCTCGAGGTCGGCGTTGCCCTCGAAGAGGCCGCGGTAGCCGTTCTGGCCCTCGACGCCGCCGAACGGGGTGCGACCCGGCGGACGTCCGTGCGGGACGAATCCGTCGCCCCCGTCGCCCTCGGCGATCTCGTGCACGCCGGAGGGGATGTCGACGAGGAGCCAATGCGCGAAGTCCACGCGCGGCTCCTCGTCACCGAGCACGAGGTCTTCGACGCCCATCCGGGTTCGATCGGCCGGAACGTCGGGATCGACGACCGACACCGCGAACGACCGCGTGCCGTCCGGCTCGCCCGACCAGCGCAGGTGCGGGCTCCGGTCGGCGCCGGCGATCTCGGCGCGGCCGTCGGTCGTCGGCGTGGCGACGGCGTGCGCCTCGGGGATCGGACGACCGTCGGCGATGCTGGAGCTCTCGAGCACGAACGCCATCGGGTCCTCCTCCATGGACTCGGTCCGGCCAGTCAGGCTCGCACGCGTCGCTTCGGACGGCAACGGTGACGGAGCGCTCGCGAGGGTCGGAGGGCCGCTCAGGCCATCCAGGCGTCGATCCGCTGCTCGACCTCACGGAGACGGACGACGAGGGTCTTCATCATCGAGAGCGCGACGTGCGGGTGGTCGAGGACGAACGCCTGGAACGCGTCGGCCGGGATCCGCAGCGTGCGGACCGGCGTGACGGCCCGGACCGTCGCGAGGCGCTTGCCCGGGGCGATCAGCGCCATCTCGCCGAAGAACTCGCCGGGCTTCAAGACGTGGTAGCGACCGCCCACGTCGACGCGGGCCTCGCCGTCGACGACGACGTACATCGCGTCGCCACGGTCGCCCTCCTCGACGATCGGCGTGTCGGCCTCGAAGCTCACCGGTTCACCGATCGCCGCGATGCTGCGGAGCTCGTCGTCGGTGCAGCCGGCGAAGACGCCGGCGGGCTGGAGGGGCGCCTGCTGCTCGCTCATCGCGGCGAGTCTACCGGCGGGTCGCGCCGCCGGCTGGCCGTCGGGGGCCGGCCAGCGCGCTCGTCGGCGGGACCTCACAGGATGCCGCCGGAACGCCCAACGGATCCGCCGTCGGATCCGCTGTTAGCCTGCCGCGCTCGATGGCGCGCATGCTGCTGATGCTGATCCTCTCCGTCCTGCTCGTCGGTGCGTGCGAGCGTTCAGGCGACGACGTCGCGCCTTCGCCGACCGCGCCGGCGCCCACGACCTCTCCGCCGCCCACCCTGTCCTCCGAGGGTTTCCTCTACACGTCGAAGGAGGGGATCCGTGCGCTCGCGACGTTCGACGGCGCCCGTGGGCGCCTCGAGGTCGAGAACACGACCGGCGCGGAACTCGCGGCGCCGGGCCTCTACGTGCTCGACGCCGCGACCGGGGCGGTCGTCGAGGCCGACGTCTCGCCAACGCGTCCGGTCGCCGACGGCGACGGAGCGACGTTCCGGGTGCGGCTCGACCGGCCGATGCCACCGGCGTCGATCGGGCTCGTCGTGCTGCTGATCGGTGACGAGGACCGTGGCGCGTTCCTGCCACCGGCGCCACAGGAGGAGGCGGCGTGACCAGGCGACCGCTCGCGGCCGCGCTCGCCGTGGCGATGCTCGCCCTCGCGGCGCCCGCGATGTCGCAGACGACGCCCGACGCGTCCACGCGATCGTCGATCGCCGCCGCGTGCCGCGTGCCGCCGCTCCTGCTCGAGCGCACGCTGCGTGGCTACCGGCCCGACCGCGCGGGCGAGCTCCAGCTGGTGCCGGAGGAGCCCGACTTCGTCGGCCACGGCGGGCTTCCGCACTCGGGGCCGTGGGACTACATCTCGCAGGTTCCGCTGCTCTGGTACGGCCCCGGGCACGTGCCGGCCACCGGTGAGATCGATCGCCGCGTCACGCTCGCCGACGTGGCCCCGACCCAGGGGCAGCTGATCGGCTTCGACTTCCCCGCCCCCGACGGACGACCGCTGCGCGAGGTCCTCGCCGGCGACGCGGCCGAGCCGCCCGCCGTCGTCGTGGTGGTCGTCTGGGATGGCGCCGGCACGGCCGTCCTCGAGGAGCACGCCGACGCCTGGCCGAACCTCCGCCAGCTGATCGACGAGGGCGTGTACTACACGCGCGCGGAGGTCGGTTCGTCGCCGCCGAGCACGGCCCAGATCCACGCCACGATCGGGACCGGCGCGTTCTCGCGGACCCACGGTCTGATCGCGCACCGGTTCCGCATGGGCGACGCGCTCGTCGACCCGTGGGCCGCGGGTCCGCGGTACCTCGTCCGGCCGACGCTCGCCGACCTGTACGACCGCGCGACCGGCAACCGCGCGCTCGTGGGCGTCTCGGCGACCGTCGCGATCCATCTCGGGATGGTCGGTCACGGGACGATGTGGGGCGGAGGCGACGCCGATCTCGTCGTCCTCCGTGAGCGTGAGGGAGCCGCGACGCTCGGCGCCGAGGGCGACTTCTGGAACCTCACGAGCAACGTCGCGCCCTGGTTCTCGTTCCCTGCCTACGTGAACGACCTGCCGCCGGTGCTGTCGTACGCCGAGCCGGTCGACCGGGTCGACGGGCGCGTCGACGGACGGTGGCGGGACCTCGAGATCGACAGCGACGCGGCGCATCACGGGTTCCGCACCCCGGCGAGGATCCCGTACCAGACGCGCCTCGTCGAGGAGCTCCTCCGCCGCGAGGGGTTCGGCCGCGACGACGTGCCCGACCTCCTCTACGTCAACTACAAGCTGATCGACGAGGTGGGTCACGTCTACTCGATGAACTCCGTGGAGATGGAGGACTCGATCGCGGCCGAAGACGCGAACCTGCCGGCGCTGATCGACGTGCTGGATCGCGAGGTCGGCGAGGGCCGGTGGGTGATGGCGCTCACGGCGGACCACGGCCACACGCCCGATCCCGACGTGAGCGGCGCCGCGGCGATCTCGCCGACGCACGTGGGCGCCGTGCTCCGCGCTCGGTTCGACACCGACGGCGACGACGTCTCGGTCGTGGAACTCGTCCAGCCGACCACTGTGTTCCTGAACGAGGCGGAGCTCGCCGACGAGGGTGTCACCGTCGCCGACGTGGCGGCGTACACGATGACGCTCACGAAGGGCCAGCTGTCGGGCGAGACGTGGCCGATCCCGGCGGCGCAGTCCGACGAACCCGCGTTCCTGGCGGCCTTCCCCTCCGACGTCCTGCCGGAGCTTCCCTGCCTTCCCGCGTCGACCCGCGGCTGACCGCCGGCGAGCTCCGCGACGGGAACGGCCGGCCGACGACGCCCGCCCGGCTTACGCCGGCTGGGCTTCGCGGATCGAGCGGACGAGGGCGACCGCCAGCCGGTATCCCATGTACACGAAGAACACGAGGCCGACCGCGGCCCGGATCTGTGCGGCGGTGAAGCGGGTGCGGCGCTCGAGCGGGCGACCGACGAGCCGGTCCACGACCGTGCCACGCCAACCGCTCAGCGCCTGACGTCCGAGGGTCTCGATCGCGGCTTCGTTCACGTTCATGGGTCCACGCTTACCCCCGGTCGATGATCGTGAAGCATCGGTAGCCTCGAGGCGTGTCAGGGACGACCTTCGCGATCGCGCTGTCGCTCGCCGCGGGCATCGCCGGCGCGGCCCAGGCCTCGGTGTCGGGGGCGTTCGGCCGCCGGATCGGCGTGCTGGAGGCGACCTCCTTCGGCGCCGTGCTCGGCGCCGTGATCATCGTCGGCATCACGGCCGCCACCGGGCGCGCGCCGGGCATCCTGGAGGGGCTGCGTGAGCAGCCGTGGCTGTGGCTCACCGGCCCCTTCGGGGCCCTCATCGTCCTCACGCTGACCTTCGCGCCGCCGCGGCTCGGCACGCTCGCCACGATCGCGCTCCTGATCAGCACGCAGCTCGTGGCGGGCGCGCTGATCGACGCGTTCGGGCTCCTCGGCAGTGACCGGATCCCGATGAGCGCGACCCGCGTCGCAGGCCTCGTCCTCCTCGCCGGCGGCGCCGCCCTCACGCTCCGGAGATGACGCGATGAAGGTCGGCATCGTGGGTGCGGGGTTCGTCGGCGCGACAGCCGCGTACGCGATGGCGCTCCGTGGCAGCGCGACCGACATCGTGCTCGTGGACCTCCGGCGCGAGCGGGCCGACGCCGAGGCCGAGGACGTCGCGCACGCGATCCCCTTCAGCGCCCGGGTCCGCGTCCGGGCTGGCGAGCACGCGGATCTCGCCGGGAGCCGGATCGTCGTGCTGACCGCTGGCGTGGCGCAGCGGCCGGGGGAGACGCGCCTCGAGCTCCTGCGCCGCAACGCCGACGTCTTCCACTCGATCGTGCCGGAGGTCGTGCGCCACGCGCCATCGGCGATGCTGCTGGTCGCCACGAACCCGGTCGACGCGATGACCTCGCTCGCCGAGCGGTACGGCGTCGAGGCCGGCCTTCCGTCGGGCCACGTCTTCGGGACCGGCACGATGCTCGACACGGCGAGGTTCCGTCAGGCGGTCGCCCGCCATGTCGGCGTCGACCCGCAGCACGTCCACGGCTACGTCGTCGGTGAGCATGGCGATTCCGAGGTCCTCGCGTGGCGGTCGCTCGACGTCGCCGGTCGCTCGGCGGCGGAAGCCGCCACGACGCTCGGCGCGAGCTGGACCGACGCCGACCGGTCGCGGATCGAGGACGAGGTCGTGCGGGCGGCGTACCGGATCATCCAGGGGAAAGGGGCGACCTACTACGGCGTCGGCGCCGCGATCGCACGTGCGGCCGAGGTCGTCCTCCGGGATCAGCGAGCGATCCTCACGGTGAGCGCCACCGAGCCTGCGTTCGGATGCGCCCTCTCGCTGCCGAGGCTCGTCGGCGGCGACGGCGTGATGATGACGCTCGGCGTCGATCTCGACGACGAGGAGCAGCGGCGGCTCGAGGCGTCGGCCGAGGTGCTCCGTGAGCACGCCGCCGCGTTGTGACGCCGACGCGTGTCCCTCGGCTCGGGCCACGCGGCGAGGGGTGGGTCGCGCTCCAGTCGGCCGCGCTGGTGGCGGCGGGCGTCGCGGGCGTCCTCGGACCGGGGTGGCCTCGGTCCGCGGCTCGGCCGCTCGTCGTGGCCGGGATCGGCATCGCCGCGGCCGGCGGCGTGCTGGGAGCGGCCGGCATCCGTCACCTCGGCGACGCGATCACCCCGTTCCCGGCGCCGGCGGAGGGCGCGACGATGCGCGACGCCGGAGCGTTCGGGCTGGTCCGCCATCCGATCTACGGCGGCATCCTCCTCGTGGCGGTCGGCTGGTCGCTCCTGACATCGCCGGTCGCCTTGCTCCCCACGGCGGCGCTCGCGTCGGTGTTCGAGGGCAAGCGTCGGCGCGAGGAAGCCTGGCTCATCGAGCGCCACGCGGCATACCTGGACTACGCCGACCGCGTCCGGCGCCGGTTCATCCCGTTCGTCTGGTGAGACGCCGCCGGTGGCCGCCCCAGACCGGAGGGGGGATACGCTGCGACGATGGTCGTTCGGTCCCTCGGAGCCGCCGGGCCCACCGTGACCCCGATCGGGCTCGGGCTCGCCGCGCTCGGTCGTCCCGCGTACATCGACCTCGGTCGCGACGCCGATCTCATCGAGCGCGACGTGGCGTCGATGGAGCTCCGATGCCACGAGGTGCTCGACGCGGCGTACGCCGGCGGCGTGCGGTACGTCGACGTCGCCAGGTCCTACGGGATGGCCGAGCGCTTCCTCGCCGACTGGTTCGCGGATCGGCCGGAGGCTGTCGGCGAGATGACGGTCGGCTCGAAGTGGGGCTACACGTACGTCGCGGACTGGCGGATCGACGCCGACGTCCACGAGGTGAAGGATCACTCGGTCGAGGCGCTCCGACGTCAGGCGCCGGCGTCGCTCGCGCTGTTGGAGAACCATCTGTCGCTGTACCAGATCCATTCCGCCACGCTCGAGAGCGGCGTGCTCGAGGACGCCGCGGTCCTCGACGAGCTCCGTCGGCTCCGCGACGAACGCGGCGTCGTCATCGGCATGTCGGTGAGCGGTCCGCGCCAGGCCGACGTCGTGCGACGGGCGCTCGAGCTGGGCGAGGCGGCGCCGTTCCGATGCGTCCAGGCAACGTGGAACGTGCTCGAGCCCTCGGCCGGGCCCGCCCTCGCCGAGGCGCACGATGCCGGATGGGGCGTGATCGTGAAGGAGGCGCTCGCGAACGGCCGGCTGACCGCCCGAGGCGATCCTCCGGCCGTGCGGATCCTGCGCGACGTCGGCGGCCGCCACGGCGCGACCGAGGACGCCGTCGCGATCGCGGCCGCGCTCGCCCAGCCCTGGGCCGACGTCGTCCTCTCGGGAGCCGTGACGACGGCGCAGCTCCGGAGCAACCTCCGGGCGGCCGACGTGCGGCTGGGAGAGGAGGACATCGACCGGTTCGCCGCGATCGTCGTGCCCGCCGATGCGTACTGGGCCGCTCGATCCGCGCTGGCCTGGCACTGATGGCGCGGCGGTCGTTCCGCCGAAGCCGTCGGTAGGGTGACCGTCGTGGAACGTTCCGGTGGCTCGGCCGACGCCGCCGAGCCCGCGGCGTCGACCGCCTCGGTCTATCGGCTCGTCGGCGGCATGCCGTTCTTCGAGGCGCTCGTCGAGCGGTTCTACGACGGCGTCGCGGCGGATCCGGCGCTGCTGGCGATCTACCCGGAACCGGAGGACCTCGGTGGAGCGCGCCGCCGGCTGACGCTGTTCCTCGCTCAGTACTGGGGTGGCCCGACGACGTACGACGACGAGCGCGGGCATCCGCGGCTCCGGATGCGGCACGCCCCGTTCGCGATCGGTCCCGACGCCCGCGATCGGTGGCTGCGGCACATGCGGGCGGCGCTCGACGACATGGACCCGCCTCCGGCGGCCCGTCGCGCCTTCGACGGGTACTTCGCGATGGCGGCCGAGGCGATGCGGAACCGCGACTGAGCGGCGACCGACGGTGAGACGTGGTCCCTGCGACGACCGGGCGTGGCATCTCCGCGCCCAGGGCTAGGATGCGCGTCGCGATCAGGGAGGAGCGGAGGCGCCGATGTCCGATCCGAGCGTCGATCTCGTCGTCCGCGGCGGCTCCGTCCTGACGCCGGGCGGCGTGAGCGCCCGCGCCGACGCCGTCGCGGTCCGCGGCGATCGGATCGCGGGCGTGGGCACGGCCGATGCGATCGCGCCGCTGATCGGCCCCGCCACGGAGGTCGTCGACGCGGGAGGAGGCGCCGTCCTCCCGGGCTTCGTCGACGCGCACAACCACGTCCGGCTCGGCTCGAACCGGTCGGCCGCGAGCCTGTTCGGCGCGACCTCGCTCGACGAGATCCACGCCCGGATCCGGCAGCGCCTCGCCGACGATCCGGACGGCGATTGGATCGAGGGCGAGGGGTGGAACTACGCCGCGGTGCCGGGCGGCCGCCCGACCGCCGCGATGCTCGAGGGGGTCGCCGGCGGCCGCCCCGCGTTCCTGTTCTCCTACGACGTCCACACGGTCTGGATGAACCGCGAGGCGATGGATCGGCTCGGGATCGCGCGCGGCGTCGATCCGCACCTGCCGTGGGGGCACGCCGAGGTCGACGAGGCCGGCGAGCCGACGGGCTTCGTCACGGACTTCGCCGTGCTCGGCATCAGCGAACGGGGCCAGCGAGCGCTCGAGGCGGCCGGGATCCCGGGCTACGCACGCGCCACGCAGTACGAGCGGCTCGTCGAGAGCCTCGACATGGCGATCGGCTACGGGATCACCACGATCGTCGAACCGCAGAACGGCCTCGACGACCTCGAGCTGTTCGCGAGGGCGCGCGAGGACGGCACGCTCCGGTCCCGGCTGATCGCCGCGATGCTCTGCCTGCCCGGGACCGATGCCGCGCGCCTCGACGAGCTCGAGCAGGCGCGACGCGCCTTCGACGACGACCGCCTGCGCGTCGAGCCGATCAAGCTGTACATCGACGACGTGATCGAGCCGCACACCGCGGCGATGCTCGAACCGTACGCCGACCGGCCCGATACGCGCGGCGACACGTTCTGGGACCCGACGGAGTTCGCGTCGTTCATGGTGGAGCTCGAGCGGCGCGACTTCCAGGCGTTCACGCACGCGACCGGCGACCGAGGCATCCGCACGGTGCTCGACGCGGTGCAGCGGTGCCGCGAGATCCACGGGCCCCGGGACGCGCGGCACCAGATCGTGCACGTCGAGTGCGTGCATCCCGACGACCTCGCGCGGTTCGCCGAGCTCGGCGTGGTCGCGTGCATGCAACCGCGGCACTGCGCTCCCGACATCGTCGCCGACTGGCGCGCCGCCGTCGGGCCGGAGCGCGAGCGCTTCGCGTGGCCGTTCCGGAGCCTGCGCGACGCCGGCGCCGTCCTCGCGTTCTCGAGCGACTGGAACGTCGCCGAGATGGATCCGATGACGTGGCTCTACACGGCCGTGACGCGCGCCGACCTCCACGGGAACGACGCCTGGAACACGGCCGAGACGGTCGACCTCGCGACCGCGATCCACGCCGCGACGTGGGGGAGCGCCTACGCGAACTTCGTCGAGGCCGACCGCGGAACGATCGCCCCCGGCATGCGCGCCGACCTCACCGTGCTGTCGCGCGACATCTTCGCGCTCGACGACCCACGGGAGCTGCTCGGAACGACCGCCGACGTCACGATCGTCGGCGGCGAGGTCGTCTTCCGTCGTGACGCGTGACGCTCGGGCCGGAGCGGGTCCGCGGTCCCGCGTGCGGTCAGCGACGCGACCGGGCGCCGCCTCCGAGCACACCGAGGTCGATCAGCACGCCGATCACGATGACGATGACGCCCGCGGCGGAGATGTCGGTCCCGCCGACCGTGGGCGACGAGGAGAACTCCCTCACCGCGAGCGCGTACGCGATCGTCGTCGTCGGCAGGAAGAAGAAGCCCAACGTCGGCCAGATCCAGGTCGTGTAGGCCTTCTCGAGGTAGTCGGTAAGCCAGAGCACGAGCAGCACGATCCGTGGCGTGAGGAGCGAGAAGACGACGATGAGACACCCCACGCTCAGATCCCTCCCTGACCCGTGTCGGCCTGCGGCGCAGGCCGCTCGCGGCCGAGCCGCCGAGCGAGCACACCGTAGCCGACGAGCGCCACGGCGGCGAACGTGAACCACTGGATCGCGTATCCGAGATGGGGACCCTCGGTGACCTCCGGCAGTGGCGCCGGGATGGGCGGCTCGCCCCGCGGCGCCTGGCGCTCGAGCAGCACGTAGACGTCCGGCACGAGCGACGCCGGGATGGCGGCATCGAGCGCGCCGACGTCGACGGTGCGCACCTGATCCGGCAGCGTCGCCGGCGACGGTGCTGCGGCTCCGTCTCCGTCCGACGGGAGCACGACGCCCTCGACCGTGACCTGCCCCGTCGCCGCCGCCGCCGCACCCGTGACGGGCGCCTCACCGACGTCGGAGGGGACCCATCCCCGGTCCACGAGGACGGCGCGATCGTCGGCGTAGGTCAGCGGGGTGAGGACGTGGTTCCCCGGGCGGCCCTGCAACGACCGGCCGAACAGGATCACCTCGTGGGCGGAGTCCCACGAGCCCTCGACCGTCACGCGGCGGAACGTCGGATCCGCGGCGTCGAGCGCCGTCGCGAGCGGAACGGGTTCCGACGCGAGCGCCGCGCCGATCCGTTCGTTGAACGCCCGGCGCTGCTCCAGGCGGTCGAGCTGCCAGAACCCGAGTCGGACGCAGACGGCCGCCACGACGACGGCCACGACGAAGAGCAGCGCCCGCCGAGGGCGACCTCCCGCCACGATCAGGGCCGCCACGATCAGGGGCCTTTCGCCTCTTGGATCGTGTTGCCCCCGTCGACGACGATCGCCTGTCCCGTGACGTAGCTCGCGCGCTCGCTCGCGAGGAACCCGATCACCTCGGCGACCTCGTCGGGGCGGCCCGACCGCCCGAGCGGGGTGTGCCGGCCCGCGATCGCCTCGTCCTCGGTCTGCGATCCGGTGGCGATCCAGCCCGGCGCGACGGCGTTCACCGTGACCCCGCGCGGCCCCAGCTCGAGCGCGAGGCCACGCATCAACCCGTCCATGCCGGCCTTCGCGGCTCCGTACGCGACCGAGCCCGCGATCGCGACGAGCGGCCCGGTGACCGACGACACCATCACGATCCGGCCCCAGCCGCGTGCGGCCATGCCCGGCGCGACCGCGCGCGTCACGTGGTACGCGGTGCCGAGGTTCATCGCGACGTGGCGCTCCCAGTCCTCGTCGCCGAGCTCGACGAACGGCGCCGAGAGGGGCTGGTCGCCGACCGACACCATGCCGGCGTTGTTCACGAGCACCTCGACGGGACCGAGGCGGCGTTCCACTTCGGCGACGAGGGCCCGTGCCTGCGGGCCGTCCGTTAGGTCCGCGACGAGGCCGATCGCCTCCGCGCCGCGGTCGGAGAGCTCGCGCGCCCGCTCCTCGATGCGGGCGGTCGTGGACGTCACGGCGAGCCTCGCTCCTTCGCGGCCGAGCACCGCCGCGGTGGCCGCCCCGATGCCGGTCGGACTTCCGGCGCCCGTCACGAGGGCGACGCGCCCCTGCAGCTCGTGTCGCATGCGTGCGAGCGTATCGCTCAAGTTCTCGGCACCGCGGTGCCGACACCTGGTGCAAGACGGCGCGAGGGGCCGGTTCCGTCCCGGATGGCGGACCGCCCGCGCGTCCGGACGGGCTCCGGACTTCCAGGGGGTGACGAAGTGCTTCGTGTCTACGTGAAGGCACGTGCCTGGTGGGACGGTCTGGCAGGCGAGGGCGGGGCGACGGCGGTCGAGTACGCCATCATGCTCGCGCTGATCGCCATGGTCGTCGTCGGTGCGGTGACGATCCTCGGGCAAGAGACGAACTCCGCGTTCGAGCGCGTGGAGTTCCCGAACTGATCGGCGTCCGCAGGCGGCCGACGGGGTGCACGACGGAGGCATCGGCTAGGCTCGCTGGCCGATGGACCCCGCCGCCCGCCTGCTGGATCTCCAAGCGCTCGATCTGGCGATCGATCGCCTGCGCTCGCGCCAGCGGGTCCTCGAGTCGGGCAGCGAGGTCGCGCAGGCGCGAGCGACGGCCGATGCCGCCGAGGCCGACCTGGGTGAGCTCCGCCTGCGGATCGACGCGCTCGATCGCGACGCGACGAGGCTCGAGCACGAGGTCGACTCGCTCTCGAAGAAGGCCGCCGCCGAGGAGCAGCGGATGTACGACGGGTCCGTCGCGAACGCGAAGGAGCTGTCCTCGATCCAGCACGAGATCGAGAACGTCCGGCGTCGCACGTCCGATCGCGAGGACGAGCTCCTCGTGCTGATGGAGCGCCGAGAGGAGCTCGAGCGCGCCGCGAAGGAGGCCGACGCGCGCGCGACGTCGTCCCGCGACGACGTCGACCGGATCGCGGCGGCGTCGGCCGATGAGCTCGCGACGGTCGCCGACGACCTGGTCGCACGGGGGTCCGAGCGAGCCGCGATCGCGTCGGGCATCGACGCCGACCTGCTCGAGCTGTACGAGGACCTGCGCCGGCAGAAGAAGGGGGTCGGCGCCGCTGCGCTCGTCGACGGCGTCTGCCAGGGATGCCACGAACAGCTGTCCGCGGTCGAGCTCGACCGCGTGAAGAAGACGACCGGCATCCGACGCTGCGAGTACTGCCGCCGGATCCTGGTGCTCGCGTGACGACCGACAGCGTCGTCATCCACACCGACGGCGCCGCGCGCGGCAATCCGGGCCCGGCGGGCGCGGGTGCGGTCGTCACGACGCGCGACGGCGACGTGATCGCCGAGATCGCCGAACCCCTCGGCGACACCACGAACAACGTCGCGGAATACACGGCCGCGATCCTCGGGCTCGAACGGGCGGCCGAGCTCGGCGCCACGCGCGTCGAGCTGCGGACCGACTCGCAGTTGCTCGTGCATCAGCTGAGCGGCCGGTACCGGGTCAAGGCGTCGCATCTCCAGCCGCTGCACGCTCGCGTGAAGGAGCTCGTCGCCTCGTTCGAGCGCGTGCGGTTCGTGCACGTCCCCCGCGAGTCGAACGCCGAGGCGGACCGCCTCGCGAACCTCGGCGTGGAACTCGGCTTCGGCGGGCCGCCGGCTCCCGGCGTCCGCTGACGGCGCACGCCGGCGTCGCCCGCGACGTCGCGAGCCGTATCCTGACGGTCGGAAGAGCGGGCCGGGCGGCCGCGGCGGATCCTCCGCGATCCGTCGAGGAAAGTCCGGACTCCGAAGGGCAGGACGCTGGCGAGAGCCAGGCGGGGGCGACCTCGCGGAAGGGCCACAGAGAACAGACCGCCGGCGCGAGCCGGCAAGGGTGAAACGGTGGGGTAAGAGCCCACCAGCGCGTCGGGCGACCGACGCGGCTCGGTAACCCCCGTCCGGAGCAAGGTCGAGCAGGAAGCGTTCGAGGGCGGCCCGCCCGAGCTTCCGGGTGGACCGCGCCGGCCCGGTGAACGGGCCGGCGGCGCGCGAGCGCCGAGAGAGATGGTCGCCGGCGGCTCCGGAAGGGG
>DATHTO010000048.1:0-26896 GCA_035463115.1 Actinomycetota bacterium
CTGCCGCTCGAGGCGGCGGCCCGGGACACGAGGCTTCCCGTCGAGCGACTGCGCGCCCTCGAGGACGAGGACTTCGACGACCTTCCGGGCGAGGTCTTCATCCGTGCCAGCCTGCGGACCTATGCCCAGTACCTCGGGCTCACGCCCGACAAGGTGCTCGCCGCGTACGCCCGGCACGCCGACGACCCCGAGCCGCCGCCACCACCCGCGAAGATGGGGCGCGTCGAGCAGGCGCTCGCCGCCGCGCGCATCCGCGACAGCCAGAGGTTCTTCCTCATCGCCGCCGCGGTCGTCCTCGCCGTGCTGGTGTCCGTCGGGCTCGTCTCGCGTGAAGGCGCTCCTCCGGCCGCCGATCTGCCGTCGGTGACGCCGAGCGTGAGCCCCGCCGCGACCGACGCCCCGCTGTTCACGCTCGTGCTCGTGACGCGGGACACGGTCACGATCACGGTCGAGGCCGACGGCCGGTCCGAACAGGCCCGTGCGACGGCGGGGGAGACGCTCTCGTTCTCGGCGGCCGAGCAGCTGGACGTCGTCGTCAGCGACGGCGGAGCGGTCGACGCGTCGATCGCCGACGTCGAGCTCGACGGTCTGCCCGACGGCTCGCCGTGGGAGGCAACGTTCACGCCTGCGATCGTCGACGCGCTCGTCGCGGCGGCCTCGGCTAGCGCGACGGCGTCAGCCGATCCGTCGACGACGAGCGTGGGAGCGACACCGTCGTGAGAGCCGAGATCGTCGCGGTCGGCACGGAGCTCCTGCTCGGGCAGATCGTGAACACGAACGAGCGGTGGATCGGCGAGCAGCTCGCCGCGATCGGGATCGACGTGCCGTACGGACAGGTCGTCGGCGACAACCTCGACCGGATCGTCACGTCACTGCGGCTCGCGACGTCGCGCGCCGACGCGGTGCTCGTCACGGGCGGGCTCGGGCCCACGCAGGACGACCTCACCCGCGACGCCATCGCCGCGCTCCTCGGCGTCGAGATGCGTCGCGACCCCGAGATCGAGCGGTTCCTCCGTGAGCGCTTCCGTGCGTACGGGTACGCGGAGATGCCGCGGAACAACCTCCGCCAGGCCGACGTGCCGGTCGGCGTGCGCACGATCATGCCGGAGCGTGGAACGGCGCCCGGGTTGATCGCCGAGGTTCCGGGCGGCGCCACGATCTACGCCGTGCCCGGCGTGCCGGCCGAGATGATCGAGATGATGGAGGGCACGATCCTCCCCGAGATCGGCTCGCGTTCCGGCTCCGTGATCGTCTCGCGCGTCCTTCGATGCGCCGGCATCGGTGAATCGCGCGTCGCGGAGATGGTCGCCGACCTCTACGAGGCGTCGACGAACCCGTCCGTCGCCTTCCTCGCGTCGGCGGGCGAGGTGAAGGTGCGGTTGACCGCGAAGGCGGCGACGCGGGAGGAGGCCGGCCGCATGCTTGCGCCGCTCGCCGACACCGTCCGCGCGCGGCTCGGCGACGTCGTCTTCACCGCCGAGGACGAATCGCTCGAGGACGCGGTCCTCCGGCTCCTCCGGGCGTCGGAGCGCACGATCGCCTGCGCCGAGTCGCTGACCGGCGGAGGCGTGGGCGCCCGCCTGTCCCGCCCGCCCGGCGCGTCGGCGTCGTTCCGCGGATCGGCGGTCGTCTACACGCCCGAGGCGAAGCGTGACGTCGTCGGCGTGTCGCAGGCGACGATCGACGGCCCCGGTGTCGTGAGCGAGGCGTGTGCGCGCGAGATGGCGGCCGGGGCCCGGAAGCTCTACGGCGCCGACGTCGCGATCTCGTTCACCGGCGCGGCGGGTCCGGAACCGCACGACGGCGCCGAGCCGGGGACCGTATGGGTCGCCCTCGATGCCGACGACCTGACGCACGCCCGCGGCATGCGCTTCCGTGGGGATCGCGAGCGCGTCGTGAAGTGGTCGGAACAGGCGGGCCTCGACCTCGTACGCCGGTACCTCGACGGCCTGCCGCTCCCGGCCTCGGAGCTGTAGCCCGGCCCACGATGGCCCGCGACCGCGCCGCTCGCCCCGACGCGAAGTCGCTCCGCCTGTTCGTCGCGTTCGAGGTACCCGACGAGGCGCAGCGCGCGATCGACGGAGCGATCGCGCCGCTGCGTGAACGGTTCCCGCAGGCCCGCTGGGTGCCGACGGAGAACCGGCACGTGACCCTGAAGTTCCTCGGCCAGACCTGGCCCCGTCTCGGCGGCTGGGTCGAGGAGCAGGTCGCGACCGTCGCGTCGGCCGGCGCGCCGGTCGAGACGCGGCTCACGGCGGTCGGTTCGTTCCCACACGGGCGCCGAGCGCGTGTGCTCTGGGCCGGCGTCGACGACCCGGACGGCCGTCTCGCACGGCTCTCCGAGTCGCTCGACGACGCCCTCGCGGGGGCGTTCGGGCGCGAGACGCGCGCCTACACGCCGCACGTGACGGTCGCGAGGAGCGATCCACCCTTGCGGCTCGGCGACGACGATCTGCACGTGCACCTCGAGCCGGTCGCGTTCACGGTGGGGCGGATCGTCGTGTTCCGGAGCCACCTGCGGCGGCCCGCGCCGCGGTACGAGGCCTTCGCCACGTTCCCGCTGGGCGGCTGAGCCCTCGTAGAGTCAACCGCATGGAGAGGCGCCGGATCGGGTCCCTCGACGTGTCGGTCGTCGGGCTCGGATGCAACAACTTCGGGAGCCGGATCGACGAGGCGCGGACGGCCGAGGTGCTCGACGCCGCGCTCGAGGCGGGCATCAACCTCCTCGACACGGCCGACATCTACGGGGGCACGCGATCGGAGACCTTCATCGGTCGCTTCCTCGAGAGCCGTCGCGACGAGGTCGTGATCGCGACGAAGTTCGGGATGGAGCGGCAACCGCACGTGCCGGGTGGAGCATCGCCGGCGTACGTCCGTGCCGCCGTCGACGCGAGCCTGTCGAGGCTCCGCACGGATCGGATCGACCTGTACCAGCTCCACGAGCCGCGTCCGGAGACGCCGATCGCGGACACGCTCGGCGCGCTCGATCAGCTCGTGCGCGACGGCAAGGTCCGGGAGATCGGCTGTTCGAACTTCACGGCGGAACAGCTCCGCGAGGCGCGCGACGCCGCGCCGGGGGCTCGGTTCGTCAGCGTGCAGAACGAGCTCAACCTGCTGGAACGAGCCGACGTCGACGACGGTCTCGCCGAGGCCGCGCGTCAGGGCCTCGCGTACCTCCCCTACTTCCCCCTCGCGAGCGGCCGACTCACCGGCAAGTACCGGCGCGGATCCGTAGCCCCGAAGGGCTCGCGGCTCGCCGGCTGGTACGACGACGACGAGCGCGCCGAGGCGCTCTCCGACGCGGTGTTCGACCGCGTCGAGTCGCTGGAACGGTTCGCGAGCGACCGGCATCACACGCTCCTCGAGCTCGCGTTCGCGTGGTTGCTCGCGCACGAGGCGGTCGCTTCGGTGATCGCCGGGGCGACCTCGGCGGAGCAGGTGCGGTCGAACGTGGCCGCGGCGTCGTGGCGGCTGTCGCGAGACGATCTCGCGGCGCTCGACGCCTGAGTTCCGGCGACGTCCTTGCATCCGAACACCTGTTCGGATACCGTCGCGCCGACCGCGCCCAGCGACGCCGTCACGGGCGCTCGAATGACAGAGGTGTAACTTATGTCGGAGCCGACCGCTAGCGTTCGCGTCCCATCGAACGACGTGCTCACCCGCGCTCCCTCCGGGTGGGGCCGGGACCCGAAGGAGGATCAGGTGGATCGAGACAAGATGTTGGAGGTCACGCTCCAGCAGATCGAGAAGCAGCACGGCAAGGGCGCCGTGATGAAGCTCGGCGAGCACCCGATGGGCGTCGGCATCGCCACGGTGCCGACCGGCTCGCTCGCGCTCGACATCGCGCTGGGCGTGGGCGGCATCCCGCGTGGCCGGATCGTCGAGATCTTCGGGCCCGAGGGCTCGGGCAAGACGACCGTGTCGCTGCACATCATCGCCGAGGCGCAGCGTCAGGGAGGCGTCACGGCGTTCATCGACGCCGAGCACGCTCTCGACCCGACGTACGCGCGTGAGCTCGGCGTCGACATCGACGAGCTCCTCGTGTCCCAGCCCGATTCGGGGGAGCAGGCACTCGAGATCGCCGACATGCTGGTTCGGTCGGGGGCGCTCACCCTCGTCGTGATCGACTCGGTCGCGGCGCTCGTGCCACGCGCCGAGATCGAGGGCGAGATGGGCGACACGCACGTCGGCCTGCAGGCCCGTCTGATGTCGCAGGCGATGCGGAAGCTCGCCGGATCCCTCAGCAAGTTCGACACCACGGCGATCTTCATCAACCAGCTGCGGGAGAAGATCGGCGTGATGTTCGGCTCGCCCGAAACGACGCCCGGTGGCCGCGCGCTGAAGTTCTACTCGTCCGTCCGTCTCGACGTCCGCAAGATCGAGAACCTGAAGGACGGGACCGAGGTCGTCGGCTCGCGTACGCGGGTGAAGGTCGTGAAGAACAAGGTGGCGCCGCCGTTCCGCCAGTGCGAGTTCGACATCATGTACGGCAAGGGCATCTCGAAGGAGGGCTCGCTCCTGGACGTCGGTGTCGACCTCGAGATGATCAAGAAGTCAGGCGCGTGGTTCACCTACGAGGGCGAGCAGCTCGGGCAAGGGCGGGAGAACGCTCGCGCGTTCCTCGCCGAGCACACCGAGACCCGCGACGAGATCGAGCGGAAGGTTCGCTCGGCGGTCGGACTGATCGACTTCGCCGAGACCGACGATCAGCCGATCGAGATCGTCCCCGACGTCGTGCTCGACGACGACCCGGCCACGAAGCGGGCCAAGGCCTCGTCGTCGGCGTGAGCGCGCGCGCGAGAGAGGCCTTCCGCAAGGACGTCCACGAGCGGGCGCTCGGGCTGCTCGCCGTCCGGCCACGCAGCCGGCGCGAGCTCGAGCGCCGGCTCTCGGCCGCGGGGTTCGACGACGACGAGGTCGCCGACGAGCTCGAGCGCCTCGAACGGGTCGGCCTCGTCGACGACGAAGCGTTCGCGCGCGCCCTCGCCGAGCACGCGTTCGAGCGTCGGAAAGCCGGCCGGCGAGCGGTCGCGAGCGCCCTCGCGGCCAAGGGCGTCGCTCCCGCCGTCGCCAGCGCCGTCCTCGACGATCTCGACGGTGCCGGCGACGCCGATCGCGCCGACGACCTGGCCCAGGCTCGAGCCGTGCGCCTCGCCGGAGTGCCTGCCGACAAGGCGTTCCAGCGGCTCACCGGCTTCCTCGTCCGGCGTGGGCACGCTCCCGAGGCTGCCCGGGACGCGGCTCGCCGGGCGCTCCGTCTCGACGGCGTCAGCGGCGCCGAGGGCTGAACGGCGTTCAGCGGCCTTGCCTTGGGAGTACCTCGGCCGTAGGGTGTTTCCCACTGAGAGGCAACCCAACGGACACCCGACGTTCGATCGACGGACACGTGCGAGCCCTGATCTCGACCCGACATCGCCACCGCCGCGGAGGAGCGGCACGACCGGCCTGAGCTGCGCCGTCGCCCGATCCTCCCCTCGCATGCGCCGCCGCTGAACGGCGAACCGAACGGCCCTCTCCACCGTGTTCCGTGACGTGGAGGAGGCACCCGATGGATCTGGTGCTCATCGGCATCGGCGCCCTGGCGGCTGGCGCCGTGATCGGTTTCCTGGTCCGAGCCGCCCTCGGCCGTTCGAGCGCGCAAGGCATCGAAGCGCAGGCCCGATCGCGGGCGGAGAAGCGGATCGCCGAGGCCGAGCAGGAGGCCGCGGCGACGCTGAAGGAGGCGCTCCACCAGGCGAAGGGCGAGGCCGCGCAGATCCGGCGTGAGGCCGAGGAAGACGTGCGCGCGCGTCGCGACGAGGTCGCTCGCCTCGAACGACGCATCGCCGAGACCGAGGATCAGCTCCGCGCTCGCACCGAGAAGCTCGAGGTGCGCGCGACCGAGCTCGATGAGCGCGACGAGAAGCTCTCGTTCGTGCGTCAACAGCTCGAGCACGCGACGGAGCAGCACCGTTCACAGCTGGAGCGGATCGCGGGCATGACGTCGCACGAGGCGCGCGACCAGCTCCTGAACGATGTCGTCGACGACGCGAAGCGCACGGCGATGGCCACGGTGCGCGAGATCGAGCAGAAGGCTCGAGAGGAGGGCGAGGAGCGCGCCCGCAAGATCCTGACGATCGCGATCCAGCGGGTCGCCTCGGAGCAGACCGCGGAGTCCACCGTGAGTGTGTTCTCGCTTCCGAGCGAGGACATGAAGGGTCGGATCATCGGCCGCGAAGGACGCAACATCCGCGCGTTCGAGGCGACCACGGGGGTGAACCTGATCATCGACGACACGCCCGAGGCGGTCGTCCTGTCGTGCTTCGATCCCGTGCGTCGCGAGGCCGCCAGGATGTCGCTCGAGAAGCTGGTCGAGGACGGCCGGATCCATCCCGCGCGCATCGAGGAGGTCCACGAGCGCTCGATGCGAGAGATCGAGGAGCGGATCCGCCGCGCCGGCGAGGACGCGGTCGCCGAGGTCGCCATCACCGACGTCCATCCCGAGATGATCCGCCTCCTCGGTCGCCTCCAGTACCGGACGTCCTACGGGCAGAACGTGCTGAAGCACCTCGTCGAGTCGGCGCACATCGCGAGTTCGCTCGCCGCGGAGCTCGGCGTCGACCCGAAGATCGCGAAGCGCGGTGCCTTCTTGCACGACGTCGGCAAGGCGGTGACCCACGAGGTCGAAGGCTCGCACGCGATCATCGGCGCCGAGATCGCGCGGCGCATGGGTGAGGTCCCCGAGGTCGTGCACTGCATCGAGTCCCATCACGGCGAGGTGGAGCAGCGGACGCTCGACGCGGTGCTTGCGCAGATCGCCGACTCGATCAGCGGGGGTCGCCCCGGCGCGCGGCGCGAGTCGCTCGAGACCTACGTGAAGCGTCTCGAGCGGCTCGAGGAGATCTGCACGTCGTTCGACGGTGTCGAGAAGGTCTTCGCGATGCAGGCCGGTCGCGAGGTCCGCGTGATGGTGCAGCCCGAGCACGTCGACGACCTCGCGGCGCAGGTGATCGCCCGCGACATCGCCAAACAGGTCGAGGAGGAGCTCCAGTACCCGGGCCAGATCAAGATCACGGTCGTCCGTGAGATGCGCGCGACGGAGGTCGCCCGCTGAGCGTCCACCGCCGGCACGGGTAGCCTGGAACCTCGATGGAGCGCCGCTACCTGATCCGCACCTTCGGGTGCCAGATGAACGAGCACGATTCCGAGCGGATCGCCGGGGTCTTGGTGGCGGACGGCATGGCGCCGGCCGAGACCGCGGACGACGCACGGGTGGTCGTCTTCAACACCTGCGCGATCCGGGAGAACGCCGACAACAAGCTCTACGGCAACCTCGGACATCTGAAGCCGTTGAAGGACCGCCGACCGGATCTGCGGATCGTGGTGGCGGGATGCCTCGCGCAGAAGGACCAGGGCGAGATCCAACGCCGCGCGCCGTGGGTCGACGTCGTGATCGGCACGCATGCCCTCCCTCGGCTCCTCGAGCTCCTCGACCGGTCCGAGGCCGAAGGACCGCAGATGGACGTCCGTGAGCAGACCGAGACGTTCCCGAGCGCGCTTCCGGCGGCACGGGACGACGCGTTCCGCGCGTGGGTCTCGATCGCGCCCGGGTGCGACAACGGCTGCACGTTCTGCATCGTTCCGTTGGTCCGCGGGCCCCAGCGGTCGCGTGCGGTCGGCGACATCCTCGCCGAGGTCCAGGGCCTCGCGGAACGCGGCGTGGTCGAGGTCACCCTCCTGGGTCAGAACGTGAACACGTACGGACGAGATGTGACCGTGCCCGGATCGTCACGGACACCGCTGTTCGCGGCGCTGCTCCGTGAGGTCGACCGGGTCGACGGCCTTCGGCGGATCCGGTTCACCTCGCCGCATCCGCACGACTTCACGCCCGACGTGATCGATGCGATGGCGACCTGCGAGAAGGTCTGCGAGCACATCCACTTCCCGCTCCAGTCGGGGAGCGACCGGGTCCTGCACCTGATGCGTCGGTCCTACCGTCGGGAGCGCTACCTCGACTGGCTCACCCGCATCCGTGCGGCGATCCCGGACATCGCCGTGTCGACGGACATCATCGTGGGGTTCCCCGGCGAGACGGAGGACGACTTCCTGGCGACGCTCGACGTGGTGGAGCGTGCCCGCTTCGACAGCGCGTACACCTTCCAGTACTCGCCGCGACCGGGGACGCGCGCCGCGACGATGCCCGAGCAGGTCCCGGCCGACGTCGTGCGGGAGCGCTTCGAGCGGCTCGTCGAGCTCCAGGAGCGCATCACCCTGGAACGCAACCGCGCGCAGGTCGGCTCGACGCACGAGGTGCTCGTCGAAGGGGCCGGCAAGAAGGGCGGCTCGACGCAGGCGCGGACGCGGACGAACCGCATCGTCCATCTGGCGGAACCGCTGCACCCCGGAACCTTCGTCGACGTCACCATCACCGACGCGGCGGCCCATCATCTCGTCGGTGAGGTCGTGCGCACGCCGGCGCCCGCCGGCGTCTGAGGCGTTCACCGGTGGCGCCACGCTCGCGGCCACCCTTCGCGCTGGTCGGATCGACGGCGAGCGGGAAGACCGAGGCCGCGCTGCCGATCGCGGAACGCCTCGGCGCCGAGATCTGCTCGGTCGACTCCATGCTCGTCTACCGCGGGATGGACATCGGGACGGCGAAGCCCACCGATGCCGAACGGGCCCGGGTTCCGCACCACCTGCTCGACCTCGCCGAGCCGTCGGAGCGCTTCACCGTGGCGCGCTTCCAGCAGCACGCTCGTGCCGTCCTCGGCGACCTCGGAACCAGGGGCGTCCCTGCGCTCCTGGTGGGCGGAAGCGGGTTGTACTTCCGCGCGGTCGTCGACGACCTCGAGTTCCCGGCCGAGGACGAGGCCGTCCGGGATGCGCTCCAGGCGGAGGTCGCGTCCGTGGGTCCGGGGCCGCTCCACGCCCGGTTGCGGGACGTAGATCCGGTCGCTGCGGCGCGGATCGAGCCGGGGAACGTCCGCCGCACCGTCCGGGCGCTCGAGGTCGCCGCGTCGACCGGCCGCCCGTTCAGCAGCTACGCCGGGGCGTGGGAGCGCTACCCGCGGGAACGGGCGGTCGCGGCCGGGGTGCGGATGCCGTCGGACGTCCTCGCCCGTCGGATCGCCTCGCGCGTCCGCTCGATGATCGAACGGGGGTGGCTCGACGAGGTCCGGACGCTGCTCGAGCGAGGGTTCGGCGGTTGGTTGACCGCCACGCAAGCGATCGGATACGCGGAGCTCGCCGCGCACCTCGACGGTAGGCTCAGCCTCGACGAGGCCGTGGAGGCGACGGTGAAGCGCACGAAGAACCTGGCTCGCCGGCAGATGGCGTGGTTCCGGCGCGATCCGCGGATCCGGTGGTTCGACGCGGGCGAAGGCGGCGCGATCGAGGTCGCGGACGACGTGACGTCGTTCCTCGAGCGCGGAGCGCCGGCGTGAGCCGTCAGCTCGCGTTCTCGAAGTACCACGGCGCCGGCAACGACTTCGTCATGGTGTTCGACCCCGACGACGCCGAACCCCTCGACGCGACCACCGTCGCGGATCTGTGCGACCGCCGGTTCGGGATCGGCGCCGACGGCCTGATCCGCGTCGTGCGGACCGGCGACGACGACGCGCGCTGGTTCATGGACTACCGCAACGCCGACGGTTCCGATGCCGAGATGTGCGGGAACGGCGTCCGGTGCGTCGGCGCGATGCTGCACGACGTCGGCGCCGAGTCCGCCGAGACGTTCGCCGTCCGCACCAGAGCGGGCGTGAAGCAGCTGACGCTCGAGCGGCTCGAGGGGTCGGGGTACCGCGTCACCGTCGTGATGGGCGTGCCGAACTTCACGAAGGCCGCGATCCCGATGCGTGGACCGGCATGGGAGACGTTCCTCGGTCAGCCGTTCGACCTCGGCGGCGGGATCACCGTCACGGCGTCCGCGCTGTCGATGGGCAACCCGCACCTCGTGCTGTTCGTCGACGAGGATCCCGATCGGTTCCACGTCGGGCACATCGGCTCGGCGATCCAGCGCGACGAGCGCTTCCCCGAGGGCGTGAACGTCGAGTTCGTCTCGGTCGGTGGCGATGACGTGATCGACGCCCGGGTGTGGGAGCGGGGGAGCGGCGAAACGATGGCATGCGGCTCGGGCGCGTGCGCGATCGCCGTGGCGGCGAACGAAGCAGGGCTCGCCGACGCGCGCGTCACCGTCCGGTTCCCTGGCGGCGACCTCGCCGTGACCAGGACGTCGTCGGGACAAGTGGAGCTCACCGGTGACGCGGTCCATGTCTTCGACGGCTCCGTCGAACCCGAGCGGCTGGACGTGCCGGCGCCCGCGTCGTGAACGCACTGGCGGACCGCCTCCTCGACCGGACGCTCACCCTCGTGCGCATCCCGTCGGTCGGACGCGACGACGATCCGATGCTCGCGACGGTCCGCGACGCGATCCCGGCCTCGATGCGGATCGTCGACGACGCCGATGCGGCGTTCCTGGCGGTCCCGGACCCGGACGACCACCGGCCGCTCGTCGTCCTCGTCGGACACGTCGACACGGTGCCGCCCGCACCCGACGCCCGTCCCATCCGTTCGGACGACGTCGTGGCCGGACGCGGCGCCGCGGACATGAAGGGCGGCCTGGCCGTGATGCTGGAGCTCGCGGCCGCCGCGACGCCGTCGGACGAGATCGCCCTCGGCCTGGTCGTGGTCGGACGGGAAGAGCTGCCGATCGCGGAATCGGCGCTCGTCCCGCTGCTCCAACGCTCGGACCGGCTCCGCGAGGCGGCGCTCGCGATCGTGCTCGAACCGACGGCGAACGCGCTCGAGCTCGGCTGCATGGGGAACCTCAACGCGCGCGTCACGGTGCGGGGAACGGCGGCGCACAGCGCTCGGCCGTGGCTCGGCGACAACGCGATCCACAAGGCGATCATCGCGCTGGGGTCGATCGCCGACCTCCCGGTGCGCGACGTCGAGGTGGAGGGGCTCGTGTTCCGGGAGGTCGTGAGCGTCACGATGTTCTCGGGCGGCGTCGCGCAGAACGTCGTGCCCGACCGGGTCGAGGCGCACGTGAACTACCGCTACGCCCCGAACCACACCCCCGACGAGGCCGAGACGCGCCTGCACGAGCTCCTCGGCCATCGTGAGGTGGTGCTCGAGATCGTCGGGAACGCGCCGCCGGCGCCCGTGGCGCTTGCCGCTCCGCTCGTGAGGCGCTTGCGCGACGCCGGCGATCTCGAGGTGCGGCCGAAGCAGGCGTGGACGCCGGTCGCCGAGCTCGCGATGTTCGGCATCGACGCGGTGAACCTCGGGCCGGGTGACCCGCGGTACGCTCATGCCGACGACGAGCGCGTCGCAGGCGACGCCCTCGTCCGTACCTACGACGTCGTGCGGCGCTTCCTCGCGGGAACGTCCGCGACCTGAAGGAGCCGAGCGCCGTGACGCATCTCTCGCCGGGCATCCGCGCGGTCGAGCCGTACCCCTTCGAGGAGCTCGATCGGCGCGTCCGTGGCGCCCGCGCCGCCGGGCGGCACCTCGTCGACCTCGGCGTCGGCGACCCTCGCGACGAGACGCCGGCGTTCATCCGTGAGGCGTTGATCGCCGCGATCGGGCCTTCGTCGTCGTACCCACGGGCCGCGGGACTGCCCGAGCTGCGCGCCGCCGTCGGCGGCTGGGTGCATCGGCGCTTCGGCGTGGCGCTCGATCCCGACGCGCACGTGCTGCCGACCCTCGGCTCGAAGGAGATCCTGTTCGCGCTCGCGAGCTACGTCGCCGATCCCGGCGCGGGTCGTGACACCGTCCTCGTCACCGCCCCCGGCTACCCCGTCGGCGAGCGCAGCGCCCGCTTCGCCGGGCTCCGCTGCGTCCGGCTTCCGCTGACCGAGGAACGGGCGTTCCTCCCCGACCTCGACGCGATCGACGAGGCGACGTGGGCGAGGGCGGCGATGCTCGTGATCAACTATCCGAACAACCCGACGGGCGCCGTGGCGCCGATCTCGTACCTCCGCGACGCCGCGGAACGCTGCCGTGCCCACGACGTCCTGCTCGTGAGCGACGAGGCGTACAGCGAGCTGTGGTTCGGCGACGCCGCACCGGCGTCGGCGCTGCAGGTGGGCGACCTGGCGAACGTGCTCGCCGTGCACACGTTGTCGAAGCGGTCGAACATGACGGGCTACCGCAGCGGCTTCATCGCCGGCGACCCGACGCTCATCGCGGCGATCGCGCGCCTGCGCCCGGCGGTCGGGGTGACGCCACAGCTGTTCATCCAGCGTGGGAGCATCGCGGCCTGGAACGACGAGGCGCACGTCGAGGCCTCGCGGGCGCGCTACGCGTCACGCCGCCGCCTGTTCCTCGACGTCTTCGCCGAGCACGGCATCGAGGTCGCGGGCGGCGATGCGACGTTCTACCTCTGGGTGCGCGTGCCCGGCGGCCTGCCGTCGGCGGCGTGGGCCTCCGAGGTGCTCGACCGCGCCGACGTCGTCGTGGCGCCGGGGTCGTACTTCGGGCCCGAGGGGGAGGGCTACGTGCGGCTCGCGACGGTCGCCACGCTCGAGGAGTGCGAACGAGCGGTGGAGCGGCTCGGCCGCATGTTCACGGAGGTGCCGGCCTGATGGCGATCGAGACCGTGAACCTGCGGGATCTCGCGGCGCGCGTCGACGCGTCGTGGGACGCGATCGCGCGCGATCCCGCCGCCGACGTGGACGTCGACGCGGTCGACCTCGCGATGTCGCTGCTCGACCGCGGCGAGATCCGGGTCGCGGAACGCACGGCGGGCGGCGACTGGCACGTCCTCGTGTGGGTCAAGCGTGCCGTCCTGCTGGCGTTCCGCGCCTGGGACGTCGAGAGCACGACCGTCGGTCCGTTCGAGTTCCGCGACAAGGTGCCCCTGAAGCGTGGCTACGAACGCGCCGGCGTCCGGGTCGTTCCGCCCGCGACCGTCCGCTACGGCGCCTTCGTGTCGCCGGGTGCGGTCCTGATGCCGTCCTACGTCAACGTGGGCGCGTGGATCGGACCGCGGACGATGGTCGACACATGGGCCACGGTCGGATCGTGCGCGCAGATCGGAGCCGACGTCCACCTCGCCGGCGGCGTCGGGATCGGCGGCGTGCTCGAGCCGCCGCAGGCCGCGCCGGTGATCGTCGAAGACGGCGCGTTCATCGGCTCGCGGTGCGTCGTCGTCGAAGGCGTCCGCGTCGGGGAGCGCGCCGTGCTCGGCGCCGGCGTCGTCCTCACCGGCAACACGCCCGTGCTCGACGTCACGGGTTCCGAGGTGGTCGAGCACCGCGGGTCGGTGCCGGCGGGCGCCATCGTCGTCCCGGGGATGCGGTCGCGGGAGTTCCCGGCGGCGGCCTTCGGTCTGCCGTGCGGGCTCATCATCGGCTTCCGGAGCGAGGCGACCGATGACAAGGTGCAGCTCAACGAGCTGCTCCGCGAGCATGGCTCGTCCCTGCAGTGATGTCGGAACGCGACCCCGCCCGCCGACGCACCGTGGACGAGCGCGTCCTCGAGTCGCCGCTCGCGGCGACCTGGCGACCGGTCGTCCGTGAGAAGGCGATCCTGGTCGGTGTGGCGCCCGGGATCGGCGAGGACGACCTCGACGAGCTGGCGGCCCTCGCCGACAGCGCGGGCGCCGAGCCCGTCGGGCGGATCGTGCAGAGCCGGAAGGATCCCGACCCGCAGTTCTGGATCGGCAAGGGCAAGGTCGAGGAGCTCCACCAGCTCCTGGGTGCGACGGGCGCGGAGCTCGTGATCCTCGACGACGAGCTGACGCCGGGCCACCTCCGATCGCTCGAGGCGAAGCTCCGCGTGAAGGTGATCGACCGGACCGCCCTGATCCTCGACATCTTCGCGCTGCATGCGCGCAGCCGCGAGGGCAAGGCGCAGGTCGAGCTCGCGCAGCTGAACTACCTGCTGCCGCGGCTTCGGGGTTGGGGGGAATCCATGAGCCGGGCGGGCGGCGGCATCGGCACCCGCATGGGTGGCGGCGAGACGAAGCTCGAGGTCGACCGTCAGCACATCCGGCGCCGCATCGCGAAGCTCCGGCGGGACCTCCGCGAGCTCGGCAAGGCTCGTGACGTGAAGCGCGCGAGCCGGCAGCGATCGAACGTGCCGCAGGTCGCGATCGCGGGCTACACGAACGCCGGCAAGTCGACGCTGATGAACCGCCTCACCGACGCCGACGTCGTCGTGGCCGATCAGCTGTTCGCGACGCTCGATCCGACCACCCGGCGCCTGGCGCTCGCGGGCGGTCGCCGCGCGACGATCTCGGACACGGTCGGCTTCGTCGGCAAGCTCCCACACGATCTCGTGGAGGCGTTCCGATCCACGCTCGAGGAGGTCACGTTGTCAGACCTCGTGCTGCACGTCGCCGACGCGTCGTCCCCGCACCTCGACGAGCAGGTCGCCGCCGTCCGGCGGACGTTGGAGGAGATCGGCGCCGCGAACCTGCCGGAGGTTCTCGCCCTGAACAAGGTCGACGAGGTCCCTGGTTCCGAACGTGCCAGGCTGGCGCGGCGGTATCCCGGGTCGGTCGCCGTGTCGGCCCTCACCGGCGAGGGCGTCGAGGGGCTGCTCGAGGCCGTGAGCGCGGCGTTGCCGGATCCGCCGGTGGAGATCGACGCCCTGATCCCGTGGTCGCGGGGAGACCTCGTGGCGATGCTCTACCGAGACGCGGACCTCCTGCGTGCCGAGGCCGAACCCGACGGCACGCGGGTGCACGCGAAGGTCGGGCTGCGCGAGTTGGCCGAGATCCGCCCCTACGTCACGCGGAGCCGGGTGCGCACGTCCTGAACGACCCGCGGATGCCGATCGCGCCTGCGCGGCGGCTCACGCCATGCCGGGCGGGCCGCCGATCGACCAGAGCGCGGTGTCGTCCCAGCGTCCGACGATCACCTTGTCGGGGTCCTGGCCGCGCTCGGTCGCGAACCGCAGCGCGAGCAGCTGGAGACGGACGGTGAGCGGGATCTGCGCGAGCACGACCGGCAGCGGCGAGGGTTCGGCGAGGGTCGTCACCGGGATGCCCTCGGCCGCGGCGGCGGCCGCCACCGCCCGGACGAACCCGTCCTCGTCGGGCGTGATCAGCGCGAGGACGTGATCCCTCGCGCCCAGCGGAACCGCGGTCCCGTGCAGGAGGTACTCGGCGTCGTTGCCTTCGGCGAGCTGGCGGGCCGCCTCCCGGATCTTCAGCGCGCCCTCCCGCGCCGTGATCGCTCCGTGGCCGGCGCCGATGATCGATACCGTGCGCTCGGGCCGGGGGAGCCCCTCGACCCCGGATGCCTCGATCGCGTTCCGGACGGCTCCGGGGATCAGCGCCAACTGGTCGCCGCCAAGCGTATCGGCGCCCATCTTCGACGCGATCATCGCGAGGGCGAGGAGGGCGGCCGTGTAGCTCACGGTGTACGTCTCGGAGGTCTCCCTGTCGACCGTCTCGACGATGTCGTTGAGCGCGAGACCGCGACGACAGATCGTGAAGGTCTGGAGGCCGGCTTGGAAGGCGAGGGCCCGGGCCGCGAGCGCGTAGGCCGTCTCGCCGGTGTGCGTGATGACGATCACGCCGTCGTGCGGACCGACGATCGGAGCGTTGCGGACGAACTGCATCGACGACACCGCGTGCGCGGAGCGACCGGCGTCCTGCAGCATGGCGGCGCCGAGCGCGGCGGCGTGCTGGCTCGTACCGGTCCCGACGACCCAGATCCGTCGGACGCGGTGGAGACCCTCGGCGGCCGTGTGCACCTGCTCTCGCAACCGCGGGTCGCCGAGCATCCGCTCGAGCTCGTCGGGTTGCGAGCGGATCTGCCGCTCGAGGTTCGTGGTGCCGCCGTGCTCCACCATCGTCGTGGCCTCCCGTGCTCGCGCTGCGGGCGAGCTTATCCCGCGGCCGAGGGCGCGATCCGGAAGCCGAGGCTCAGAGCTTGCGCAGGACGGCGACGACCTTGCCGAGGACACGTCCGTCGTGCATCTCGAAGGGCTGCATCGCGGGGTTCTCCGGGATCAGCATGACGCGCGCGCCGTCGTGTCCGAGACGCTTCACCGTCGCCTCGTCCTCGGCAGGTCCCGCGAGGAGCGCGACGACGATGTCGCCGTCGTCGGCCTTCGACTGGCTGCGCACGACGACGAGGTCCCCGTCGAGGATGCCGGCGCCGACCATCGACTCGCCGACGACACGGAGCGCGAAATGGTCGGCGCCCGAACGGACGAACGGCGTCGGCACGCTGACGTAGCTCTCGACGTGCTCGTCGGCCAGCACGGGCGCCCCCGCCGCGATGCGCCCGACGAGGGGCACGCTCACGGCGTCGGGCCGCAGACCGTCGGCGGCGAGGGTCATGGCGCGCGGCTTCGTGGGGTCCTTCCGCAGCAGGCCGAGGCGTTGGAGGTTGGCCAGCTGCGCGTGGACGCTCGAGGACGAGGTCAATCCGACGGCCTCGCCGATCTCGCGCACCGTGGGCGGATAGCCGCGCTCCCGCACGGTGTCGGCGATGAAGTCCACGATGCGCTGTTGCCGGGCGGTGATGTCAGTCATCGTCGCTAGCCTCCTCGTCGATGCGAGGCAACGTAACAGCGGGGACCGACCGACGCAAACATACGTTCGATTCCGCTCTTGACATCGAACACGCGTTCGGGCACGATCGGCGCATGCAGCGAACGTACGTTCGACGTCGTCGCCGTGTGGCAGCCGCCGTCCTCCTCACGACGGTCGTGGTCGCAGGCGCGCCCGTCGCTCGGGCGTTCGGCGGACCCGAGGCCGTCGCTCGTCCGACGACCTACGTGATCCGGTCCGGTGACACCCTCTGGTCGATCGCCGAGCGTCACGCCCCCTCCGAGGACCCACGCGCGGTGATCCACGACATCGCGCGACTGAACGGCCTCGACGGCGAGCCGCTCGTTCCGGGACGTCCGCTGCAGCTGCCGGCTTGACGCGTCCCACGGGCGAGGCTACGGTGCGGCCGCCACAACATCTTGTGGCCCTTCCTCGATGCGGTGTCCCTGGTGCAACGCCGACGACGACAAGGTCGTCGATTCGCGCCCTTCCGAGGCCGGCGATGCGATCCGCAGGCGCCGCGAATGCCTCGGGTGCCACAGGCGGTTCACGACCTACGAGCGCGTCGATGACGTCGGCCTCGTGGTCCGGAAGCGGGACGGGACGAAGGAGCCCTTCGATCGCGACAAGCTCGAGGCCGGCATCCGCAAGGCGCTCTCCAGCCGGCCCGTCACGAACATCGCCATCGACCAGATGCTCGGCCGGATCGAGACACGGCTCCGGAAGAAAGGCCCCGAGGTCACGTCGCACCAGATCGGCATCGAGGTCCTGTCGGCGCTCCGGAAGACCGACGAGGTCGCGTACCTGCGCTACGCCAGCGTGTACAAGGACTTCGAGGGCGTCGAGGATTTCGAGCGCGAGCTCGAGCTGCTGCTGGGCCGCGTCGATCCCTCGAAACGCCGCGGCTGACCACCACGACCCCTCGTGTCCCGGCCGACGTGAGATACTAGATGTTGTGTTCCGAATCGAATCCAGCCACAGCATCTTGACGTCGGCGGCCCCACGGATGATGATGCGCGAGCCGAATCACATGGCTGTAGTTCCATCCACAGGTTGTGCACCGGATGTCCACATCCGCCGGAACGGCGAGCGGCGAGGTGCAGCGGAAACAGGAGGGGCGGCGTGGTGAAGCGGGACGTCGAGATCATCCGGGACGGACTCACCTTCGAGCGGTTCTTCACGCGGGAGGGCACCCACCCGTTCGACGAGATCGAGTGGGAGACGCGCGACGCCGTGATCCCGAACTTCAAGGAGGGCGGGAACGCCTTCGAACAGCGCGACGTCGAGTTCCCGACGAGCTGGTCGCAGAACGCGACGAACATCGTCGCGCAGAAGTACTTCCGCGGGCCGCTCGGCACCCCGCAGCGCGAGTCGAGCGTCCGCCAGCTCGTGTCCCGGGTCGTCGACACGATCACCGGTTGGGGAGCGAAGAACGGCTACTTCGCGACCGACCACGATGCCGAGGTGTTCGCCGCCGAGCTCTCGCACCTGCTCGTCACGCAGAAGGCCGCGTTCAACTCGCCCGTGTGGTTCAACGTCGGCGTCCCCGACACGCCGCAGCAGTGCTCGGCGTGCTTCATCCTCGCGGTCGACGACACGATGTCGTCGATCCTGAACTGGTACGTCGAGGAAGGCACGATCTTCAAGGGTGGATCGGGTTCGGGCATCAACCTGTCGAAGATCCGCTCGTCCCGCGAGCCCCTCGCCGGCGGCGGAACCGCGAGCGGCCCGGTGAGCTTCATGCGCGGCGCCGACGCCAGCGCCGGCACGATCAAGTCGGGCGGCAAGACGCGGCGCGCGGCGAAGATGGTGATCCTCGACGTCGATCACCCCGACGTCCGCGACTTCATCTGGTGCAAGGCGAACGAGGAGCGCAAGGCGCGAGCGCTCCGCGACGCCGGGTTCGACATGGACCTCGACGGACGCGACGCATACTCGATCCAGTACCAGAACGCGAACAACTCGGTCCGGGTCACCGACGCCTTCATGCAGGCGGTCGAGGCCGACCAGGACCATCAGCTCAAGGGGGTCACGACGGGCGAGACGATCGAGTCCGTCCGGGCGCGCGACCTGATGCGCGAGATCGCGCAGGCCGCGTGGGAGTGCGCCGACCCGGGCATGCAGTACGACACGACGATCAACGAATGGCACACCTGTCCGGCATCGGGTCGCATCAACGGATCCAACCCATGCTCGGAGTACATGCACCTCGACAACAGCGCCTGCAACCTCGCGTCGCTGAACCTGCTGCGGTTCCTCGACGACGACGGCAGCTTCGACGTGGCGTCGTTCCGTAAGGCGGTCGAGGTCGTGTTCACCGCCCAGGAGATCGTCGTCGGTGAGTCCGACTACCCGACCGAGGCGATCGGGAGCAACGCGCGGGCGTACCGCCAGCTGGGGCTGGGCTACGCGAACCTCGGGGCCCTGCTGATGGCGCGCGGGCTCGCGTACGACTCCGACGGCGGACGCGCGTGGGCCGGCGCGATCACGGCGCTCATGACCGGCTGGGCGTACCGGACGAGCGCGCGGGTCGCCGACGTCATGGGACCGTTCGAGGGCTACGCGCCGAACGCCGACGCGATGCTCCGCGTGATGCGCAAGCACCGCGCCGCCGCCGACGAGATCGACGCCGAGCTCGTTCCCGAGGCGATGCTGTCGGCCGCGAAGCACGCGTGGGACGAGGCGGTCGCCCTCGGCGAGCTCCACGGGTACCGCAACGCCCAGGCGTCGGTGCTGGCGCCGACCGGCACGATCGGCCTGATGATGGACTGCGACACGACCGGGATCGAGCCCGAGCTCGCGCTCGTCAAGACGAAGAAGCTCGTGGGCGGCGGCACGATGCAGTTCGTGAACCAGACCGTGCCGCGCGCGCTCGACAAGCTCGGCTACATCTCCGACGAGGTCGAGGACATCGTCGCGTACATCGCCGAGCACAACTCCGTCGTCGACGCCCCGCACCTGAAGGTCGAGCACTATCCGGTCTTCGACACGGCGATGGGAGCCCAGCCGATCCACTACATGGGTCACGTCCGGATGATGGCGGCCGCGCAGCCGTTCATCTCCGGCGCGATCTCGAAGACGGTGAACATGCCCGAGCAGGCGACGGTCGAAGAGGTCGAGCAGCTGTTCGTCGAGAGCTGGAAGCTCGGTCTGAAGGCCGTCGCGATCTACCGCGACAACTGCAAGGTCGCCCAGCCGCTGTCGGCCGACAAGAAGAAGACCGCCGCAGAACCGGCGCCGGGAGAGCTGCCCCATCCCGTCCGGAAGCGTCTGCCCACCGTCCGGCCGTCGACGACGCGCTCCTACCAGGTCGGCGACGCCGAGGGGTACATCACGGCGGGTTCGTACCCCGATGACGGCTTGGGCGAGATCTTCCTCAAGACGTCCAAGCAGGGCTCCACGTTGTCGGGGATCATGGACGCGTTCGCGATCGCGGTCTCGCTCGGTCTCCAGTACGGCGTGCCGCTCGACGCCTACGTCTCGAAGTTCATCAACATGAAGTTCGAGCCGAGCGGCATGACGAACGACGCCGACATCCGGTTCGCGTCGTCGATCGTCGACTACGTCTTCCGCCGGCTCGCGCTCGACTACCTCCCGGGCGACGTCCGCGACGGGCTGGGCATCCGCTCGATCGCCGAGCGAACCGTCGAGGCCGCCGAGAAGACGGCATCGACGGCGGGCGACCGAACGTCGGCTCCGGCGACCCCCGCGCCGGCGCCGGCTCCTCCTGCACCGACCTCGTCGACGGCGGTGCCTGCAGGCCCTGCCACGCAGCCGATCGAGCTGTCCGACAAGCCGTCGGCGAAGGCTCTCGACGCGCCGCTGTGCTACAGCTGCGGCTCGAAGATGCAGCCGGCAGGCTCGTGCTACGTCTGCTCGACGTGCGGCAGCACGAGCGGCTGTTCGTGAGCGCCTCGACGCGCGGGTAGCATCGGGCATCCCGTCCGAGCGACGGGCGGGCCGGGGCGTTCGGGTCCCGGCCCGTGCCCATCTCCCGGCAGGAGGGCCGCGTTGGGTGATCAGACGTCGAAGCTGCTGGGCCTGCACCACGTCCAGCTCGCGATGCCGCCGGGCGAAGAGGACGCGGCCGTCCGGTTCTACGCGGCGATCCTCGGGTTGACCCAGGTCGACAAGCCGCCCGAGCTCGCGCCGCGTGGAGGGGTGTGGTTCCGCGAGCAGGGCATCGAGGTCCACCTCGGCGTCGAGGAGCCGTTCACGCCGGCGCAGAAGGCCCATCCGGCGTTCCTCGTCCGGAACCTCGAGACGCTCCGCGCGAGGATCGAGGCAGCCGGCTACCGCGTCACCGACGACGTGCCGCTCGAGGGGTACCACCGGTGCCACGTCCGCGACCCGTTCGGCAACCGCCTCGAGCTGGTGGAGCCCGTCTGAGATGGAGCTCGCGTTCCAGCGGCTTCGCGACGGCGCCTCGCTCCCGTCGGCGCAGCACGTCGGCGACGCGGGGCTCGACCTGCGGGCGGCCGAAGGGACGAAGGTCGAGCCCGGCGCTCGCGCGATGATCGGTACCGGCGTCGCCGTCGCGATCCCCGACGGTCACGCCGGGCTCGTGCTCCCGCGTTCGGGGCTCGCGACGAAGCATGGGCTGACCCTCGCGAACGCTCCCGGCCTGATCGACGCCGGCTACCGCGGCGAGGTCATCGTCGCCGTCGTGAACCTCGACCGCACCGATCCGATCGTGATCGAGCCCGGCGATCGCATCGCCCAGCTCGTGGTGGTCGAGGTCCCGGACGTGCGGCCCGCCTGGGTCGACGAGCTGCCGACGTCCGAACGGGGGAGCGGCGGCTTCGGATCCACCGGTCGCTCGTGACCTCGCCCGAAGGCACGATCCGGGTGGAGGAGCCGCGGGACCATGCTGCGATCGCCGATCTCCTCGCGGACGCGTTCGAGGGCCTCGACGAGGTCAGGCTCGTCGAGCGGCTGCGCGCAGAGGTGCCCGAGGACTACGGACCGGCGTTGGTCGCCGAGCTCGACGGAGCCGTCGTCGGGTTCGTCGCCCTCACACGCGTACGGATCGGCGAGCGAGCGCTGTTCGCGCTCGCCCCGGTCGCCGTGCTGCCGGCCGTGCAGAACCTGGGCATCGGCTCGGCGCTCGTGTCGCACGCGGTCGGACTGGTGACCGCCCCCGTCGTGGTGCTGGGCGACCCCGCCTACTACCGTCGGTTCGGCTTCGAGCCCGCCCTCGCCTACGGCGTGCGGTCGGCCTGGGACGCGTCCGGCGACGCGTGGATGATCCGGTGGCCCGACGGCGCCGACACGGCGGCATGGGAAGGCACGGTCCGGTACCCGGACGCCTTCTCGGCCGTCTGAACGGGTCGGATCGTCGGCCAGGTGCCCGTGCGCACCTCGACGCGTCGCGTCTCGGTTGAAGGTCCTCCGAGGCCGTCCTAGGATGGATGACCACGCGGACGTGGCTCAGTTGGTAGAGCACCACCTTGCCAAGGTGGGGGTCGCGGGTTCGAATCCCGTCGTCCGCTCCAGGTCAGCGGTGTTTCGTTTCGCCCTCTCCGCCACGCGCCTGGGAACGTCGCCGGTGCCATGCCTGCTTCATCCCGCCACGGGGCGAGTCAGGTTCGAGCGCCTGCTACTCGTGGGATCGGCAACCGAAGTGCGCCGGGCCTCAGGGCTCAGCGACTCCTTGGCATCTACGCTTTCCGGACTTCGTCCTCGCCGCTACCGCCGCTCGTCGATGAGCACCTCGTAGCGCTGCACATCTGCGATCGAGTCCCCGGACTCTTCGGAGACGTCCTTACGAAGCCGGTTCGCGGCCTCCTCAGAGGCTCGCATCGCGTCCTCGGACTCCCAGAAGGTCAGCGACACGGAGCGCCCGCTCTGCGCGTCGGCCATCGTCAGCATGCCCCGGAACCCGTCCATGGTCTCCGCTACGGGGAGCACTTTGCTCCTGACCATCTCGGCCATCTCCGAGACGCGACCCTGGTCGGCGCCGGCTTCACCCTCGAGCGTCGTCACGCGTACCCACATGTCGTCCTCCGATCTCCGTCGGGCCCGACGCGGGCAACTCCTCCGAGCCTATGCCTGCGGTCTTGAGGGCGCCAGTGGGGTTCCGACGCCCGAGCGGCCTCCGACGGGCCTGTGGGCGCCAGCGGGACACCTAGAATCTCGAGGTGCGACGGGTGTCCGACGACCTCCTCCTGAATCTCGCTGCGGTCTCTGCCACGCTCCTTGGCCTACTGGTCGTTGGGGTCATCTTCTACGTCGAGACTGGACTCCGTCGGCTCGAGCGAAACCGCGAGCCGGTGGCTTCGTACGTCCGAGCTGCCTCGAAGCTCACGATGGCCCTGTTCTCGGCGGCGCTCGTGGTCACGCTGTCGCTCGTCTCGCTCGATCTCGTTTGGGCGAGGGTCGTATTCGTCGCCGCCTCTATCGCCGTGGTGGTGACCCTGATCAGCTTCAGTCGTCACGCGGTTGCGATGGCCCGAGTCGTCGGCCGACGGGCATGGTCGCTTCCGTACGGCGTAGGCCTGTGGGCAACGGCAACCGTGGTCCTCGCAGCTCCTTGGCTCCTCGGTGGCCTGCACCCTTCCCGAGAAGACCTGACCGTCGGCGTGCTCCTCATCCTCCTTAGCGGACTGGTCAGCACCTTCAGCATCCTGTTGTCGATATTCGATATCGCCGCCTTCGAGGGGCGTACACGATAGGCGCCTTCCCACCCCGGGCGCGGGCAGCGAGGTGCACGGCCGCGCCGATCACGGAACCTCGCCCGCGAGCACGATGCCGGCTCCGGTGCTTCTCGGACCAGCCGTAGAGCAGGACTCGGTCCGCCGCAGTCCCGCGGCGTCTCGCCCCACCCCGGCGTTGTCGCCACGTGCCCGCTTGGGCGGTGGGAGCGCCCATCTCGTACCGGTTCCGGGACAGGCGACCGTGGCTGAGCCGAGCCTACGTCCCCGTTCACGACAGACGGACCGCATCGGGCGCCGGACGCGACGAAGGAGCGCATCCGCCGAGGCCAGCGGCGCTGGTGGTTCCGGGGCTCGGCAGGACCGCTCGGGATGCGCGCGGCTGCCCCGCCAAGGTGTGGTCGCAGGTTCGTATCCCGTCGTCCGCTGCACGAGATGTGTCGCGCAGCTATCCCGGCACGCGCACGGTGGTGGTGCCGTCCAACCGGAACGTCACGGGCGTCCGCACCCCGATCAGCTCGCCGTCCACGTTCATCTCCATCGGGGGATCGGCGTCGATGCGGATCTCCCCCCCGCGCGTCGTGATCACCTCGGGCAGCTCGTCATGCGTTCCCGCGCGCACCCGAACACCGACCTTCACGGCGTCCGCGATGCCTCCGGCTGGGACGGCGCACCCGTCGAGCAGACCGTCGCCCGGGTCGGCATCGGGCCACATCGGGATGCCGCCACCGACCGTCCGTCCGTTGCCGACGCCCGCCGCGAGGCAGTCCTCGATGACGCGGCCGTCCAGCGTGACGGTGTAGCGCGGCAGGTCGGTCGCGACCTTGACACTCGCCATCGTGTAGGCAGCCGGACCCACGGCGCGCTTGAGCCGGTCGCTCACGGCCTCGTCGACGGCGACGGGGAATCCCCCGATCGACGCGTTGAGGAAGCGACGACGCACGCCGTCGGCCGTCTCGGCGACCGCCACGTCGATCCGAGCGTCGCGCCCGGCCACGACGGCTCGTGCGGCCTCGATGGGCTCGTCCGGGATCCCGAGCGTGCGTGCCAGGTCGTTGCCGGTTCCCAGCGGGATCAGTCCGATCGTCGTCCGGTGGAGGTCGTCCGCGAGCGCGTCCACGACGACGTGCAAGGTGCCGTCGCCGCCAGCGACGACGACGACATCGGCGTCTCGAGCCTCGCCCTTCATGACGTCGTGGATCTCGTCGAGCGCGGGCGCGACGTGCCCGACCGACGGTGGGCCGCCCAGCGCCTCGATCAGCGCGGTCAGGTCGGCGTCGTCCGAACCGCCGGACGCGGGATTGGTGATGAGGAGCATGCGCTCGTGCGTTCCGGTCGACATGGGCGGAGCGGTACCCGACAACGGACCGAAGCACTCCTCACCCGACGCGAACGGGACGGTCGCCCCCTGACGCGGCGCCACGGCGGTACGGGTCCGCGGCTCCGCTTCCGGGGCCGCTCCGTAGATCGCGGCGGCCCGTAGACTGCCAGGCGCTGCGACGCGGCGGGGTGGCCGAGTGGTTAGGCAGCGGCCTGCAAAGCCGCGTACACCGGTTCGATTCCGGTCCCCGCCTCGGATCCGACCGTGCGATAGCATTGGACGTTCGGGCGCTTAGCTCAGGGGGAGAGCGCTTCCTTGACGCGGAAGAGGTCAGAGGTTCAAATCCTCTAGCGCCCACCAGCGACGTTCCCGTCGAGGAGCGTGGTCGCGTTCGCGTCGTCCGTCGGCGTCATCCCGCAGGCCGAGCATCCGACGTTCCCCGGGCCACGTATCGGACGGTCGCCCGCGTGGGTTGCGCGAACCTCAGGCTGCCGTGTACATGTGTTGCATGGCTCGGAACCCCACCCCCCGTTGGCTCGCCGTCCTGATCGGCGGGCTCGTCATCGTCCTCACGGCGCCGGCCGCCTCAGCCGTGCGCCCCGGTACCTGGGAGGACCGTCCGCCCGCACCGATCAGGCGCAACGAAGCGTCGCATGTTTTCGTGAACGGCGAGTTCCATCTGCTGGGCATGCGCAAGCAGCACGACGTCTACGACCCGACGACGGAGACGTGGTCGAGGGGAGCGCCGCTGCCGCTCCGCGTGTCCATGGTCCAGGCGGTCGTCCTCGGCGGCAAGATCTACGTGATCGGCGGCGTCCGCCGGTGGCGGTTGCCGTCGAAGGTCTCCGGACGTGTCCAGATCTACGACCCGGCGACGAACACGTGGAGCGAGGGAGCGAAGATGCCACGCCCCCGGGGCGCCGGCGGCGTGGCGGTCTACAAGGGGAAGATCTACTACGCCGGCGGCATCCGCAGAGGTGGCCAGCCGGTCCCGTACTTCGACGTGTACAACCCCGCATCGGACACGTGGAAGAAGCTCCCGAACATGCCCGTCGGCAGAGACCACTTCCATGCCGCGGTCGCGTCGGGGGCGTTCTGGGCCATCGGGGGACGGCGGTACCGGCCGAACCTGATCGTGAACCGGGTGGACCGCTTCAACTTCCGACGTGGGATGTGGCTTCGCAGCAAGACCAAGCGTCCGCCGGTGCCGACGGCCGGGTACGCGATCGCGAGGTACGGGCGGACCCTCGTCCTGTTCGGAGGCGAGGGCGGCTACACCGTGAAGGGTGCGGTGCAGGCCTACCACACGAAGAGGGATCGCTGGCGGAAGTTCGCGCGCATGCCGCATCCGCGCCACGGGATGCAGGCTGCGAAGTGCGCCGGCGGTGCGTACATCGCCACCGGATCCACGAAGCAGGGGAACTTCGCCACGTCGATCCACGACGTGTTCTTCCTGAAGACGCCGCAACCCTGCGGCTGAGCGCCAAACCCGTGGCGGGCAAGCGGTCGACGGTACGCGGCGGCCGATGAGTGGGAGACGGTCGCGGCTCGTCGTCGCGACCGTGACCATCGTCGCACTCGCGGGCGCCGCCGCCGCGGCGTGGATCTCGCCGACGATCGGCGGCGACGTGGAGGATGCCGCCTCGCGAACCTCGGCTGCGGAACCATCGGTCGGCGCGACGTCGCCGTCGCCGGCGGGAACGTCTTCGCCCTCGACATCGTCCCGTGCGGAGTGCACCGGCCAGGTTCCGGCCGGCGGTGACATCCAGGTCGCCGCCGACGAGCACGGGCCTGGAGCGACGATCTGCTTGACCGGCTCGTACGTCGTGGCGGAGCCGCTGCGGCCCCACGACGGCCAGCGCTTCGTCGGTCCCGCGTCGATCGAGGCCGGTCCCGACGTGCACACCGGATTCGAGCTGAAGGGTGACGACTCCGGCATCGCCGTGAACGCCGAGGACGTCACGCTCATCGACCTCGACGTCCACGGGTTCGGCCTCCGTGCCGTGGAGTGCTGGTCGGGCATGACGATCCTGGGAGGCACGTTCCACGACAACGGGCGCAACGGCATCGGATGTGGCTTGGAATACGGCGATGGCCCCGTCGTGATCGACGGAGCCGAGATCTACGAGAACGGCACCGAGGAGCAGCTCGGGCGGGGTTCCGGCGGTATCAAGCTCGCTCGGCTCGGCCCGGGCGGCTTCACGCTCCGCGACTCCTCGGTCCACGACAACCTCGGCAACGGTGTGTGGTGCGACGTGCAGTGCATCGGAACGTTCCTGATCGAGGGCAACACGATCGAAGGGAACACGCGCAAGGGCGTCCTCTACGAGAAGTCGGGTGCGTCCGACGAGTACATCGACGGCAAGATCGTCGAAGGAGAGGCCCTCGTGCGCGCGAACACCGTCACGGGCAACGGCGCCGAAGGGCGGA
>DATHTO010000049.1:0-14250 GCA_035463115.1 Actinomycetota bacterium
ACCGACCTGATCGTGCAGACGATGCTCGGCTCGGCGAAGATGCTGCGCGACACCGGACGTCACCCGGTCGAGCTGCGTGAGATGGTCACGTCACCCGGCGGCACGACGATCGCGGCGATCCGGCACCTCGAGGAAGCGGGCGTGCGCGCCGCCTTCCTGAACGCGATCGACGCCGCCAAGCAGCGGAGCGAGGAGCTCGCGAAGGGCGGCGACGACGAGGAGTGACGCGAGGGCCGCGTGAGGCGGCGCTCGGCGACGGCGACCTGACGGGAACACGGGAGGAACGACGACATGGGACGCGGAGACCTGGCGAAGGTGCGCTCGGCGAAGGACCGTCAGCGCAAGAAGAAGGACCGTGACAAGCGGCAGGCCGCCGAGCGTGGAGCGGAGCGGAAGGCCGCGAAGCGCAAGCGCTGATCCCGGCCGGTCAGGAGCACGGCGAGGCGCCAGTCCAACGTCGACGGAAGGACGCACCTGGTCGACGGTCGGCGGGTCTCGCCGACGGTCGACGTGTCAACAGGTTCACGACTCCGACGCACGCGGCGATCGTGAAGTCGTTGACACGTCGCCCCGCGGAGGCGCGGGAGGCATGTCACCCGGGTGCGGCGACCGCCCGGCCCGCTCGCGTCGCGGATCTCAGAGCGACAGCAACCGCGTCGAGACGCGGTTCCGCAGGGTGCCGATGCCCTCGGCGGCGAGCTCGACGGTCGCGCCGGGCCACAGCTGGCGCTGAGGATCGGGGTCGGGCTGCTCGAACGGGCCCAGCGCGAAGGCGTCACCCCGCTCGAGTTCCGCGAGCTGCGACGCGCCCGAGACGAGTCGGAACAGGTTCTGCGCCGCGCCGTTCAGGTTCCCCTTCGCGACCTCGGTCCCGTCGATCTTCACCTGCAGGAACATCGTCTGCGGGTCGAGCTCGTCGGCCGTGACGACGCACGGGCCGATCGCGATCGGCACGCCGTCGGCCGTGGCGACGGGTCCGCCGCTCGCGTCGCGGGCCATCCAGTCGTTCACGAGCGTGTAGCCGAAGAGGTGGTCGCGGATGTCACCAGGCTCCACCTTCCGCGCCTCGTTCCCGATCACGGCCGCCACCTTCGGTTCGTACTCGAGCCACGCGGC
Source organism: Actinomycetota bacterium (assembly GCA_035463115.1). GTDB lineage: Bacteria > Actinomycetota > UBA4738 > UBA4738 > HRBIN12 > BPGL01. Next base: position 1,117 of record DATHTO010000049.1, read on the forward strand.
GTCGAGCGGGAACGGCACGTCCTGCTCGGGACCGACGAGGGTGCGCTCGACGTCGAGCGCGCCGGGTGACAGCAGCGACCTCGGGAACAGGGGCGTCAGGATGCGCGGGCGCTTCACCCGCTGGTCCCACGCGTCGTCGCGCGTGACCGCCTCGCGGGCGGCGTCCAGGACGGAGCCTCGGCTGCTCGAGACGAGCCCCTCGAGGGTCGTGGGGAAGGCCGGGTGCCCGACGGCGTCGGGCAGGTCGACCACCTCACCCTCGAGGATCGCCCCCAGTCGCCGCTGCCCCCCGCGGTCGTAGGTGACGAGCCTCATCGCAGGAGCCGAAGCATACGCCCGGTCGGTTCCGGAACCGAGCACCTCGCAGGATGTTCGTCGGCGCGGCGGCGCGGTCGGGAACCCATGCATGCCGCTCGCCGCCACGTCCGGCGCCGGGCCGGCGCCGAACCCGCTGCATCATGAAGCCCGACCCTCGCACGGCCGTCCTGATCATCCTCGTTGCGGCGTTCGCGTCGTTCCTGCTCTCCGTCGCCCTCTGGTTCGGGGTCTTCGGCGATCCCGACCGGGAGGCCGGGATCTTCGTCGGGCTGTGGGTTCCGTCGATCCTCGGGCTCGGCGCCCTCCTCGCGCCCCGGGGCGGCGGCGACCGATGAGCGACGCGATCGTGTTCGCCATCGGAAGCGTCGTCTTCATCGCGGTCTTCACGGCCGCGCTGGGGCTCGCCTACGTGCGCTTCGCCGAGCTCGGCCGCCGGGACGGTGGCCCGCCGATCGACGACGCGCACGTGGGATCGGCCGATCAGGGAAGCCGCACGAGCCGCGAGAGCGCGAGCCGCGCGACGGGCGCGTAGGCGAGGACGGCGGGCGCGGGCCCGTCGATCGTGATCGAGGCCCGTCCGTCGTCGACCTCGTGATCGATGCGGAGCCGGACGGGCCCCGTGCGAACCTCCCAGGACCAGCGCCCGGCTTCCGGTTCGACGGACAGCACCCGGAACCTCGCGCGCACGCCGGCGGGTCCCGTCACGCTCCCCTCGAGGCCTTCGTGGATCGGTCCGGCGTGGATCGGTTTGGCGTGGATCGGCCCGGTGGCCTCGACGGATCGGATCTGCGGCGCCCACGTGCGCCAGCGCGCCGGATCGGCGTAGGCCCCCCACATCGTGGTCGCCGAGGCGGATCCCGCCGCCGACACGCGCATGCGCACCGGACGACGCTACCTTCCGCACGTGGGGCCGCGTCGTGCCGGCGCGCACGCCCCCAGGGGCGCTCACCACGGGTCACCGGTCCGTGGGCGGCTACCAGGGCGAACGGATACGATTCGATCGTTCGCGCGTCCGAACCCGCACCGGAAGGGGGGCGACCGTCCCATGGCAGAGAAGTTCCGTGTGACCTACGCGACGCTGTCGGCCGACAACGAGGAGCTCCAGGCCAACTACGACGAGGCCGTCGAGGAAGCTCGTGCGCAGCTCGGCGCCGCGGTTCCGATCGTGATCGACGGCAAGGAGGAAACCGGCGACGGCGTCTACGAAGAGCCCTCGCCGATCGATCAGACGCTGACGGTCGCCCGCATCCAGCAAGCGACCGAGGAACAGGCGAAGCGTGCGGTCGCCACCGCCAAGGCCGCCGCGCTCGACTGGGACCGGATGGGATGGCGGACGCACGTCGACCTGATCCGCAAGGCCGCCGACGTCATCGAGGATCGCCTCTTCATCCTCGCGGCGCTGATGGCGTTCGAGGTCGGCAAGAACCGGCTCGAGGCGCTCGGCGACGTGCAGGAGACCGCCGAGCTGATGCGGTGGAACGCCGACGAGGTCGAGAAGCACGAGGGGTTCCGCGTGCCGATGAGCGGGCTCGGCGCGGCGGGTGACTACTACGACGTGATGCGGCCCTACGGCGTCTGGGCCGTGATCAGCCCGTTCAACTTCCCGATGGCGCTCTCCGGAGGTCCGTCGTCGGGCGCCCTCGTCACCGGCAACACCGTCGTGCTGAAGCCCTCGAACCAGGGCGCGCTCCTCGGCTACGAGCTCTACAAGGCCTACCGCGACGCGGGCATCCCGACGGGCGCCTTCCAGTTCGTGCCCGGCCGCGGGGCCGTGGCGGGCGAAGCGATCTGGCGGCATCCCGACGTCGGGGGCATCACGTTCACCGGCTCCTATCCCGTCGGCATGTCGATCTACAAGGAGTTCGCGAAGGACTTCCCGAAGCCCGTGATCTGCGAGATGGGCGGCAAGAACCCGACCATCGTCACGCGGACCGCCGACCTCGACAAGGCCACCGACGGCGTGCTCCGGTCGGCGTTCGGCTTCGCGGGACAGAAGTGTTCCGCGTGCTCGCGCGTCTACGTCGAGCGCGAGGTGTACGACGACTTCGTACGCACGCTGAAGGACAAGACCGAGCGCATCACGCCGAAGAACCCGCTCGATCGGGACGCGTTCCTGTCGCCCGTGATCAACGATGACGCGCTCGACACGTTCGAGGAAGCCGCCGCCGAGGCGAAGAAGAACGGCTCGATCGTCACCGGTGGCGAGCGCATCACCGACGGCGACCTCGGCAAGGGCAACTTCGTCCAGCCGACGGTGGTCGAGGTTCCCGAGGACAGCTGGATCTGGAAGAAGGAGCTGTTCGTGCCGTTCGTCGCCGTCGCACCCTTCGACGAGCTCGACGACGCGATCCGGAAGGCGAACGACGTCGAGTACGGGCTGACCGCCGGGCTGTTCCGCGAGGACCGTTCCGAGATCGACGAGTGGCTCGACAAGATCGAGGCCGGCGTCGTCTACGTGAACCGGCGTGCCGGATCCACGACCGGCGCGTGGCCGGGCGTGCAGCCGTTCGGCGGGTGGAAGGGTTCCGGAACGACCGGCAAGGCCGGCGGCGGGCCGTACTACGTGCTCCAGTACATGCGCGAGCAATCGCGGACGGTGATCTCGGAGTGACGGTCGACGAGCGGGCGGCGCGCCTCGAACGGGGCTCCGGCGACGAGCTGATCGAGTACGAAGGCCTCGCGGCGCACACCCGACCGAAGCTCATCACCGAGGTTCCCGGGCCCGAGGCGATGGCCCGGATCGAGCGCGACCGTGAGGTCACCTCGCCGTCGCTCCCGCGGGCCTATCCGTTCGTGCCGCGGCGTGGCGCGGGGTCGGTCGTCGAGGACGTCGACGGGAACATCTTCATCGACCTGAACGCCGGCATCGCGGTCACCTCGACGGGGCACTGTCATCCGACGGTCGTCGAGGCGATCCAGCGTCAGTCGTCGCAGCTGCTGCACTACAGCGCGTCGGACTTCTACCTGCCGATCTATTCCGACGTCGCGGAGCGGCTCGACGCGATGGCGCCGTTCGGCGGCGCGCGCGCCCGCAGCTTCCTCACGAACTCGGGCACCGAGGCGGTTGAGGCGGCGATCAAGCTGGCGCGCTTCTCGACCGGGAGGCAGTACCTGATCGCGTTCTACCAGTCGTTCCATGGCCGGTCGATGGGCTCGGTCACGCTCACGGCCTCGAAGGCGAAGTACCGGACGAACTTCGGACCGATGCTCCCGAGCGTGTACCACTCGTTCTACGGCGACTTCGAGTACCTCGAGGAGGTCCTGTTCAAGCGGATCGTCTCGCCGACCGAGGTCGCGGCGATCGTCGTGGAGTCGTGGCTCGGCGAGGGAGGCTACGTGCTCCCACCCGAGGGATGGTTCACGTACCTGCGGGAGCTCTGCGATCGTCACGGGATCCTGCTCGTGTGCGACGAGGTCCAGTCCGGCATGGGGCGCAGCGGCACGATGTGGGCGATCGAGCAGGAAGGCGTGACGCCCGACATCATGACGGCCGGCAAGGGCATCGCGAGCGGCCTGCCGCTCGGGGCGATGATCGCCAGGGACGACCTCATGACGTGGGAGCTCGGGGCGCACGGGTCGACGTACGGTGGCAGCCCGATCTCGTGCGCGGCCGCGCTCGCGACGTTCGACGTGATCGAGCACGAGGGCCTGCTCGGCAACGCGAGGTCGGTCGGCGATATGTTCCTGCAGGGTTGCCGCGAGATCGCCGCGCGGCATCCGATCGTCACCGAGGTGCGTGGGCGAGCCTTGTGGATCGGCCTGCAGTTCGATTCCCACGATCGCGCCGCGGCGGTCGAGCAGGCGGCGTTCCGCCGCGGGCTGCTGATGCTCGGGTGCGGCGACGACGCGATCCGGATCTCGCCGCCGCTCGTGTTCCGCGAGGACCAGGCCCGCGCGTCGCTCGGAATCTTCGAGGAGACGATCGCGGCGGTCGAGGCCGGAACGGCCTGACGTCGGCGACCGGCGTGGAGGCGGCATGACGGGCAAGGTCGCGACGATGCGCGACGCCGTCGCGGAACTCGTCCGCGACGGGGACACGGTCGCGATCGAGGGATTCACCCACCTGATCTGCTTCGCGGCGGGGCACGAGATCATCCGCCAACGCCGTCGCGATCTGACGCTCGCGCGGATGACCCCCGATGTGATCTACGACCAGATGATCGGCGCCGGCGTCGCGTCGAAGCTGATCTTCTCGTGGCTCGGCAACCCTGGCGTCGGCTCGCTCCACGCGGTCCGCCGTCGGATCGAGGACGCCGACCCGGCGCCGCTCGAGATCGAGGAGTACTCCCACTTCGGCATGGTGTGCCGGTACATGGCCGGCGCCTCGAACCTGCCGTTCTTCCCGATCCGCAGCTACTACGAGTCCGACATCCCGAGCGTGAACCCGAAGATCGTGCCGATGCGCTCACCGTACGGCGACGACGAGGTCTACGTCGTCCCGCCGTTGCGGCCTGACGTGTCGATCGTCCACGCGCAGCGCGCCGACCGCGACGGGAACACGCAGATCTGGGGTCTCCTCGGATGCCAGAAGGAGGCGGCCTTCGCCGCGGAGCGCGTCATCGTGGTCGTCGAGGAGCTCGTCGAGCCCGCCACGATCCGCAAGGACCCGAACCGCACGGCGATCCCGGGCGTGATCGTCGACGCCGTGGTCGAGGAGCCGTTCGCGTGCCATCCGAGCTTCGCGCAGGGGTACTACGACCGTGACAACGCCTTCTACCTGGAGTGGGACCGGATCGCTCGCGATCCCGACACCCTCGAGGCATGGCTGCAGGCCTGGGTGTACGGCGTCGAGAATCACGCCGAGTACGTGGAGAAGTGGGGCGACGCCCACTGGGACGCGCTGCGCCCCACCGAAGCCCTCTCCGGCGAGGTCGACTACGGGCGGTACGCGTGAGTAGGCGATCCGCATGAGCGAGGAGGTGACGTTCTCGAAGTCCGAGATGATGATCGTCGCGAGCGCGCGGCTGCTCGGCGGCGTCCGGAACTGCTTCGTCGGGGTGGGTCTCCCGAACATCGTGTGCAACCTCGCGCAGCGCACGGTCGCGCCGGAGCTGCAGCTCGTCTACGAGTCGGGCGTGTTCGGCGCACGGCCCGAACGGCTGCCGCTGTCGATCGGCGACCCGACGCTCGCGACGGGAGCCACGGCGGTCACGTCGATGTACGAACTGTTCGCCTTCTACCTGCAGGCCGGCCTGATCGACGTGGCGTTCCTCGGCGGGGCGCAGATCGATCGCTTCGGGAACCTGAACACGACCGTGATCGGGGACTACGCGACGCCGAAGGTCCGGCTGCCGGGATCGGGCGGCGCGTGCGAGATCGCGATCCACGCGCGGCGGGTGCTCGTGATCATGCGCCAGGCTCAGCGCTCGTTCGTGGAGCGGTTGCACTTCCGGACGTCGCCGGGCCACAGCGGCGACCCCGTCCACGACGCCGCGCGCGGATGGACCGGCACGGGTCCGACCGACGTGGTCACCGACCTCGGCACGTACACGTTCGGCGAGGACACGGGGGAGATGACGCTCCGCACGCTTCATCCCGGCGTCACGCTGGACGATGTGAAGGCGAACATGGGATGGGATCCCAGGCGCGCCGACGACCTCGGCGTGACGCAGCCGCCGAGCGCGGACGAGCTCCGCCTGATCCGCGACGAACTCGATCCGCGCGGCGTCTACACGAAGTGAACGGAGACGGCCGGATGCCCGACACGCCCGCATCGATCCTCGAACATCCCGTCTGGTACGAGCCGCTGCGATCGCCGTCGTGGCTGCTGCCGAAGGTCGAGCCCGACGCGCCGCTCGTCGTGTTCGTGGCCGCCGGAGCTCCCGACCGCGAGACCGACGCCGAGCGGGACCTCCGTGAGGGACTCCCGATGTACCTCGCCGAGGCGGTCCGGTACTCGACCGTCGCGCGCACGGGCGTCGCCACGGACGCGACGGTCCCCGACGAGGCGATCGCGGTGGAGGTCGACGCCTCCGCCACGGCCGCGCTCGTCGCCCGCCTGCGCGGGCCGCGCGGCGAGGATCTCGGGACCGTGACGCAGGCCGTCGACGGGAACGACGTCGGACGAGCGATCGTCGCGCTCCCGGGCGCGATCGTCGCCGCGCTGCGGCCGGCCGGTGTCCGGTCCGCGTGGTCGACGGTGTTCCAGCCGCCGGCCGATGCGCACGCGGCCGACGCGATCCGCGGCTACGCGGTCTGTCGGTTCCTCCTGGACCCGACGGCGCATCGAGACGTCGCCGCCGACAGCGAGGAGACCGCGCGCCGACGTGCCGCCGTCGACGCGGCCCTGCGCCGGCTCGCCGACCTGTCGGGCCGCGTGACGTCGCCGTCCGCGTCGATGCTGTTCTTCGCGGGGCTCGCCGGTTGCCACGATCACGGCGATCCCGCCTACCTCGGGTACCGCCTGTCGGCGAACGGGCGCTGCACGACCGCGACCGACCCGCGCGATCCGATCTTCCGCATCTCGGTGCTCGTGTTCCGGCTGCTCGGCGATCCGGTGATCGCGGGGCAGCGGACGCGCGCGCTCGCGTCGATCGACGACGTGGAGCTCCGGCGGTGGCTGGCAAGGATCGACGGCGTGAGGTCCCTGGCGTGAAGCGGAGACCCGTCCAGGGCCGCTCCGGCCGTCCGACGCCGTCGTCCCCGGCCACCGCCGATCCGGGCACGGCCTCGACCGTCGGGCCCGACGGCACGGACGAGAGCGTCGAAGCGCTGCGCGCCGAGCCCGAGCCCGGATGGGCCGACGCGATCCGCCGTGGCCGACGCGATCGCGCCGAGCGTCTCCGTTCGGTGTTCGCGTCGTTCGACGACGAGACCGGGCCTGGTCCTGCGGCCGACGAGGTGACGGAGGAGCGTTCGGAAGCGTGACGAGCGTCTTCCCGCGCGTCTTCGATCGCGCGCTGCCGACCGCCGTGTCGGCCGACGGCGTCTGGATCGAGACGGCCGACGGCACGCGGTACCTCGACGGTTCGGGAGGTGCCGTCGTCGTCAACGTGGGCCATGGCGACGAGGCGCTGATCGCGGCCGCCACCGACCAGCTCCACCGGACCCAGTACGTCCACGGCACGATGTTCACGACCGAGGCGGTCGAGCGGTACGCGACCGAGGTCGCGGCGCTGCTGCCGATCGACGGCGCGCGCGTCTATCCGGTGTCGGGCGGCTCCGAGGCGGTGGAGACCGCGATCAAGATGGCGCGGGCGTATCACGTCGGCGCCGGGCAGCCGGCGCGGACGACCGTGATCGCGCGGCGCAGCAGCTACCACGGCAACACGATCGGCGCGCTCGACGTGAGCGGGAAGGAGCCGCTGCGGAAGCCCTACACGCCATGGCTCGGCCGGTTCCTGCACGCGCCGCGCGCCTACGAGTATCGCTGTGAGAACCCGTCGCATCCCTCGGGGTGCGGCGCGTGGCACGCGAGCGAGCTCGAACGGATGATCGGCGGGTACGGGCCCGAGACGATCGCGGCGTTCCTCGCGGAGCCGATCGGCGGGGCCACGTTGGCCGCGGCGGTCCCGACCGACGACTACTGGCCGGCGGTCGTCGAGGTGTGCCGGCGGCACGGCATCCTCGTGATCGCAGACGAGGTCATGACGGGGTTCGGGCGCACCGGGGCGTGGTTCGGCATCGAGCACTGGCCCGTCCGGCCCGACATCGTCACCGCCGGCAAGGGCACGACGAGCGGCTACGTCCCCTTCGGGTTCGCGGCGGCGAGCGACCACGTCTACGAGGTCATCGCCGCGAAGGGCTTCGTCCACGGCTTCACCTGGTCGCACCACGCGCTCGGCGCGGCCGTGGGCACGGCCGTGATCGGACGGTTGCGCGACGGCGGGCTGCTCGAACGCGCGCGGACGCTCGGCCCGACGATCCGGGAACGGCTGCGGGACGAGCTCGACGACAGCGAGATCGTCGGCGACGTCCGCGGCCTCGGCATGATGACGGGGATCGAGCTCGTCAGCGACCGCGCGACGAAGGAGCCCTTCCCCCGCGCGCGGCGGGTCACCGAACGCATCGTCGCCGCGGCGCGCGACGGCGGATCGCTGCTCTATCCCTCCACGGGGCACGTCGATGGCGTCGACGGCGACCTCGTGATGGTGGCGCCGCCCTTCGTGATCTCCGACGACGAGGCGGAGCTCCTCGTCGCGCGCACCGCGGCTGCGATACGTTCGATCGCGTGACCGACCAGGTCGGCCTCGTGCGATGCCTCGAGGCGCGCATCTACGACCACGGGCCGCAGCACCCGCTGCGTCCGCAGCGGGTGCTGCTCACCTGGGACCTGATCGCGGCGTACGGTCTCGACCGTACGCCGCACGTGACGACGCTGGGGTGCGAGGCCGCCGCCGACGACGACATCGGGCTCGTGCACACGCCCGCCTTCATCGAGGCCACACGGCGAGCCGGCGACGGCGAGGACGGCGACTGGACGAGGTTCGGCTACGGCCCCGGTGACAACCCGATCTTCGATCGGATGCACGAGGCGGGTGCGCTCGTCGTTGGCGCGACCCTCGCCGCCACGCGCGCCGTCTGGGACGGCCGATGCGACCACGCGTTCAACGCCGCGGGAGGGCTCCACCACGCGATGCCGGCGCGGGCGTCTGGGTTCTGCGTCTACGACGATCCCGCCGTCGCGATCGCGTGGCTCCTCGCGAACGGCGCCGAGCGCGTCGCCTACGTCGACGTCGACGTGCATCACGGCGACGGTCCGCAGTTCGTCTTCTACGACGATCCCCGCGTGCTGACGGTGTCGATCCACGAGTTCGCGCCGTGGTTCTTCCCGGGGACGGGCTCCCTCACCGAGCGCGGCGGAGCGGGAGCCGAGGGGTCCGCCGTGAACATCCCGTTGCCACCGCACACCGGCGACGAGGCGTGGCTCGAGGCGTTCCGCGCCGTGGCGCTGCCCGTGGTGCGTGCGTTCGAGCCCGACGTCCTCGTCACGCAGCTCGGCTGCGACACCCACCACACCGATCCGCTCGCGCACATGCGCCTGACGACGTCGGCGTACCGCGAGGCTGCGCGGCTGCTCCACGAGCTGGCCCACGAGGCCGCGGGCGGCCGCTGGATCGCGACGGGAGGCGGCGGGTACCAGTGGGCCCGCGTCGTGCCACGCGCGTGGACGATCGCGTTCGCCGAGATGGCCGGCGCCGAGGTGCCCGACGAGCTGCCGGAGGAGTGGATCGAGAAGGCCGAGTTCTCGCTCCGCGGCGAGGTCCCCGCGACGCTCTCGGAGCCTCCCCTCGGCCCCGGTCCCGGCGACGAGGACGCCCGGGAGGTGACGGCCGCCGTCCGCGCGACCGTCGGCGTCGGATGATGCCCATGGGTTCGACCAAGCTCGTCTGCACCCTCGGCCCGGCGAGCGCGACGCCCAAGATGGTGCGAGGGCTCGCCCGCGCCGGCGCGTCGGTGTTCCGCCTCAACATGTCGCACGGCACGCCGCAGGACCACGTGCGGATCGCGTCGCTGGTCCGCGACGCCGAGGGTCCCTCCGGCCGCGCGCTCGCGTTGTTGGTCGACCTTCCGGGTCCGAAGGTGCGGCTCGGGCAGCTCGATCCCGACCCGTTCCCGTTCAAGCCGGGCATGTCGTTCACGATCCGCCGCGGCGGCCCCGGCGACGCGCGAGGAGCCTCGACGACGTATCCGGGGCTCGCCGACGATCTGCGGCCGGGCGACCGCGTGCTGCTCGCCGACGGCGCCGTCGAGCTCACGGTGGTGGAGATCGACGAGGCCGGGATCCGCACCGAGTGCATCCGCGGCGGCCTCGCGTCGTCGCGGCAGGGCGTGAACGTCCCCGCGGAACGCCTCGGCCTCCCGGCGATCACGGAGCGCGATCGCGAGTCGCTCGAGCGGGCGCTCGACCTCGGCGTCGACTTCGTCGCGCAGTCGTTCGTCCGCTCGGCCGACGACGTGCGCGACCTGCGGTCGCTGATGGGGGACCGCGCGGTGCCGATCGTCGCGAAGATCGAGACGGGTCCGGCCGTGCGCGACTTCGACGGGATCCTCGACGAGGCCGACGCGGTCATGATCGCGCGCGGTGACCTGGGTGTGGAGCTCCCGATGGAGGAGATCCCGCTGATCCAGAAGGACCTCGTCCGGCGTGCCCGCGAGGCGGGGCGGCCGGCGATCGTCGCGACGCAGATGCTCGAATCGATGCTCCACGCGCCACGTCCGACCCGCGCCGAGGCGACCGACGTGGCGAACGCCGTCCTCGACGGCGCCGACGCCGTGATGCTCTCGGGGGAGACGGCGGTCGGGGAGTTCCCGTTCGAGGCGGCGTCGACCGCCGTCACGATCGCCGCGCGAGCGGAGCGCGACGGTGGGCCGTTCCGGGCGTACTCGCAGCTCCGCCGTCCGACCAGCGAGGGTGCCGCGATCGCACGCGCGGCGGCGCTGTCGGCGGCGGCCGAGCTCGGCGTCACGGCGATCACCTGCTACACCGAGACCGGACGCACGGCGCGTCTGCTGTCCGCGGAACGACCGTACGTGCCGATCTACGCCTTCGTTCCGCCCGACGACGTCCGCCGCTTCACGTGCTTGCTCTGGGGCGTGCACGCGCTCCCGGCGAGCGAACCGTCGGACACCGACGAGATGATCGCGCTGATGGACGCCGGCCTCGTCGAGCACGGGCTCGCGAAGGACGGGGACTGCGTGGTGATGGCGGCGGCGTCACCGGCCGGACGCACCACGACGAACATGATGAAGATCCACATCGTCGGCTCTCCGGCGCGATAGGCGCCGGGCCGGTCCGACGTCGCGGACGCCGCGCGTGCTCATCCGGTGCCGCGCGGATCGCCGAGCGCGTGGACGATCGACTCGAGCAGGGCGCTGAGGTACGCGTACGTCCGGAACGTCTCCGCGCGGCCGGGGTCGTCGTCGAGGTCGGCCACGGTCATCTCCTCGGTCACGTCGAGGCGGACGCCGAGCACGATCCGCGCGTCGTTGATCGCGCGCATCCAATCGAGCAGCTGTGCCTCGGTGAGCCAGCGCGCATCGGCCGTCCGCTCGAGGACGGCGAACCGCTCGAGCCGCTCGCGTCGGATGTCCCCGACGGCGACGTCCTCGAACTCGAGCGTCCGCATCGGATCGTCGGGATACGCGGGTGGGAAGAGCCGCGCGACCGCAGGATCGTCGTCGGCGGCCTCACCGGTCACGACCTCGCGCATCTGCGTCGCGATCGACGACAGCAGCTCCCGAGCAGGGCCCGGGAGCTCCACGGCGAACCCGGCGTCGTCGCGACGGAACGGTTCGGATCGCCGCACTCAGACGTCCTGTTGCAGCGTCGCCCAGAGACCGTGCGCGTGCAGCCGCGCGACGTCGGCCTCGCACGTCTCGCGAGGGCCGCTCGACACGACGGCCCTGCCCTTCGTGTGCACGTCCATCATGAGCTTCTCGGCCTTCGGCCGCGGGTAGCCGAACAGCTTCTGGAACACCCACGTCACGTACGACATCAGGTTGATCGGGTCGTTCCACACGATCACGATCCACGGCCGATCGGGCGTCACGACGACGTCGCCCGTGGGTCGCTCCACCTCGGTCGGCGCGGTGGCGATCCGTGCGGCCGGACCTCCGCTCATCGGCCGGAACGGCGACGCGCCGCATCCGCGATCGTGCGCATGCCCCAACGGTACAGCGGCGGCGTCAGCACGCGGAACGCCTGGAGCGGGGCGACCCAGCGGGGCACCGAGTACTCGGGCGCGATGCCGTCGCGCACCACCCTGACGATGGCGCCGCTCACGCGGTCCATGTCGAGCACGAACGGGTCCGGGACGCCCCCGGCGCGGAACCCCTCGGTCCGGACGAACCCGGGGTTCACGGCCGTGACCGACACACCGTCACGCGCGGTGGCGAGGTGCAGCGACTCGCTGAAGGCGACCACCGCGTGCTTCGTCGCGGTGTAGACCTCGGCTCCCGGCGCCGCGAACCGTCCGGCGAGCGAGGCGACGTTGACGATGTGCCCGCGGCCGCGCCGACGCATCTGCGGCACGAAGGCGTGCGCGCCGTACAGTACGCCGAGCAGGTTCACGTCGACGACATGCCGGATCTCGTCGACCGCGAGATCGTCGAACCGGCCTCCGGGCACGCCGGCGTTGCTGACGAGGACGTCGGTCCGCCCGAACGTCTCGTCGACCACGGCGGCGAGCGAGACCAGCTCGCCGGGCTCGGTGACGTCGCAGCGGACCGCGAGCGCCGTACCGCCGCCGCCCTCGATGCGTGCGGCGAGGGCGTCGAGCCGGTCGCGGCGTCTCCCTGCCACCACGACCGTCGCGCCGCGCTCCGCGAACGCGACGGCGGTCGCTTCGCCGATGCCGCTCGAGGCGCCGGTCACGACGACGATGGCTCCGCGCAGCTCCACTCCGCACCTCGTTCGTTAGCCTCGGGGACGATGGACGTTATCGGACGCCACGTCCGGCGCCTCCCGACGTTGGACGATCGATGGACGCCCCGGCCCCATACCCGTGACGAGCTGGAACGCGGCTTGCTGAGCGGCATGGTCGCCGGGTGGGCGAGCCATCCGATCGACAACGTGCGCGGCAACGCGCTCCTCCTGCTCGACGGCGATCCCGACAAGCAGTTCGGGCTGACGGACCTCGTCGATCGCGACATCGACCTCGACCGGATCCTGTCGCTCGTCGAGACGGCGGCCGGCGCGCCGATCGACCGAGACGCCCGCTACGGGCCCGTCGACATCCGGCCCGGGCCGATCGTCGACGCCTGCCTTTCGGCCGGCGAACGCCTCGCCGAGCACTGTCGTGACCGAGCGACGGTGGACCTCGCCACCGGACAACCCGTGGGCCTCGCGCTCCTGTACCACGAGCTCTGCGGCGT
>DATHTO010000050.1:0-1976 GCA_035463115.1 Actinomycetota bacterium
CTCGAGGATCGGCGCGTCGGCCGGTTCGAGCGGCAGGCCGAACCGCATCTCCCAGTCGCGTCGCTGCGGGACCTCGCTCGGCGTGATCGTCGTTCGGAGCGGGAACCACGAGGCGGCGTCGAGCCAGACGTCGACACGGTCGCGCCGGTGGAACGGACGCCACGTGCCGCCGAGCTCGAGGACCGGGAACAGGGGACCGGCGCGTTCGAACGACATCACGAGGTGCACCGCGTCGGTGGCGCCGAGCGGCTCGGTGTCGACCACGCGGATGCCGTCGGTCGAGCCGAACGTCGCGATCGGCACGATCAGGTCGATCGGGAGCGGCATCCCTCCCGCGTACGCGGTCGAGCGCTCGTACGTCGGTCGGGTGGTGGAGCACAGGTGCGCGAACGTCTCGCATCCTTCCGAACCCGCTCGGTACGTGGCCGGAGAGTCCTCGATGTAGGTCAGGGACGTCCGCGTCCACGCGGTCGACGGGTAGTCGGTGAGGTCCCGCACGTCCATCCGGAACCGCTGCGGGTGCAGGAACGCGACGTCGATCTCGAACCGACGCTCGGCCACGTCCGCGAGGAAACCTCGCTCGACGACCGCGTACGTCGCCGAGTACGCGCGGAGCGACGCGGCGGCGGCGCGCACGTGGTCCGCGACGGCGGCGACGGCGAGCGGTTGCTCGGCGGCCGGCCGCCACGGCCCACCGACGGCGACGCTTCCGACCACGAGCCCGATCACGGCCGCGGCCACGAGCGTCCGACCGCTGCCCGCTCCGTTCCGAGCGGGGCTCTGCCGCCGTGACCTCTCGAGGCGGAGCCACGCTGCCGACGGCGGCCGTTCGGCGCCGCCGTCCCGAGGCGCTCGACGCTGCTCAGTCGCGATCGACGCCATGATCGGGTCGACGAGGTCCGGCACGGGCGACGCGGAACGGATCCGCACGGCCGCTCGGATCCGCGCCGCACCCTCGGCGAAGGCGGTGCAGTCCGGGCATGCCGCGGCGTGCGCGTCCGCGGCTCTCGCCGCAGGACGCGGCACCGCCTCGCCGTCGAAGCGTGCCGAGAGCACCGGCTGCGCGCGCTGGCATCTCATCGAGCGTCGGCCTCCGCCTCGTCGGCGATCGCGTCGCAGAGCGCCTTCCGCGCGCGGAACATCCGGCTCTTCACCGTTCCGACCGCGATCCCGAGGACGTCGGCGACCTCCTGGTACGACAGACCGAACACCTCGACGAGGAGGAACGCCTCGCGATGCTCGCGCGACACCGCGCGCAGCGCCGCGTCGAGCTCGATCCGTGCGGTCGCGTCCGTCAGCGCCCGTTCCGGGCCCTCGCCCGTCAGCGCCGTCCACCGCGTGCGTCCCCGGAGCGCGTCCATCGCGCAGTTGCGGACGATCCGGAAGAGCCACGACGCGAACCGCTGGTCGCCGCGGAAGCCCTTCAGGAACCGGAACGCGCGGATGAACGCCTCCTGCGTGACGTCCTCGGCCAGGGTCCGGTCCCGGGTGAGGTGCCACGCGAACGCGTAGGCGTCGGCTTGGAGCAGGCGCACGAGTTCCTCGAACGCGGCGAGGTCGCCCTCGCGCGCTCGGACCACCGTGCGCGGATCGGGGTCCCGCACGCGCGTCCTCTCAGCTCCGCGGGCCACGAGAGCGTAGGCCTTCGCGGCCCCGGGCGCTCGCGCTCCGCTCGTGCGCGGCGGGGGTCCGCCGGCGTTCGTTCCCCCTCATCGCCGAAGGAGACCGGCGCCGTCGGCGGAAGGTTCCCTAGGACGCCGAGGCCACGTGGGCGATCTCGCTGATCCCGCCGAGCGGGAGCCGGCCCGCCGGGGCGCCGTCGGTCGGATCCAGCACCGCGATCGCGTCGCCGAGGACGGCGTACAACCGACGTCCGTCGCCGGACATCGCGATGTCCCGGACCGTCCCGGGAACGGCCCATCGGGCGAGCGGCGCGAGCGTGCGGGCGTCGAGGACGTGGATGCTCTCGCCGTCGA
>DATHTO010000051.1:0-10135 GCA_035463115.1 Actinomycetota bacterium
CTCGCCGTCCTCGGCGAGCGTGCGTCGGGTCTCGCGCTCGTGGATGTCGGCGATCCGAGCCCGAGCCTGCTCACGACGGAAACCGTCGACGGCGCACCAGCCTGGTCGCCCGACGCCACCCGGATCGCGTTCGCGTCGAGCGACCGTCTCGTCGTCGTCGACGCCATCGGCGGCGGGGTGGTGCAGACGACGCGGTTCCCGGGGTCGCTCGCCGGGCGCGTCGCCTGGTCGCCCGACGGGACGACGTTCGCCGTCGACGGAACGGTCGACGGAACGGTCGGGATCTTCCTCGTGTCGGCGAGCGGTGGCTCACTGGAGCTGGTGACGTCGTGTCCCGACGACGGATGCGTCGACCTCGACCCGGCCTGGTCGCCCGACGGCGCGTCGATCGCGTTCACCCGCGGGCGTTGCGATCTCGTCGGAGGCGACTGTTTCACCGGCGATCTCTTCGTCGTCCCCGCGACCGGCGCCGACGCGGACCCGCTCGTGACGGGTGCTGACCTCGATTGCTGCGCCGCCTGGGGGATCGAGCCGTGATCGGGCGGGGTCTTCCGGCGGTGGCGGTAGCCTGGCCCGGTGGGGGTGATCCGCCGGCACCCGATCGCGTCCGCCGTCGGTCTCGTGGCCGCCGTGGCGCTCGCCGTGATCGCGTTCAGCGCGATCACGGTGTGGCGGGCGGCGCATCACGACGGCGCCCGTGACGCCGACTCGGCGGACGCGATCGTCGTGCTCGGGGCGGCGCAGTACGACGGTGAGCCGTCACCGGTCTTCCGTGGACGCCTCGATCATGCGCTCCTGCTCTGGCAGCAGGGCCGCGCCGACATGGTGATCACGGTCGGGTCGAAGCAGCCCGGCGATCGCACCACCGAAGCCGAGGCCGGACGGACCTACCTGGTCTCGAGCGGCGTTCCGCTCGACGCCACGGTGGCGCTGCCGGTGGGACGCACGACCTTCGAGAGCCTCGAAGCAGCCGCGGGGTACCTCGAGGAGCGTGGTCGCGACAGCGCGTTCCTGGTGTCGGACCCGTGGCACAACGCACGCGTCACGGCGATGGCGGACGACCTGGGCCTCGAGGGGCACGCGTCGGCGACCTGGACGTCGGGCGCTCGCAGCGAGGACACGCGCGGCCAGGGCTACGTCCGCGAAACGTTCGCGTACCTGTTCTACCTCGTCGCAGGGGATTGACCGACGACGATCGGCGCCCGCTGATCCGGCGCGTCGGCGCCCGGCCGATCCGAGCGCGTCGCCGATCCGCTCAGCCGACCTCGAGCGTGGCCTCCATGCCTTGGTCGACGTGGAAGCGACAGATCACCGTGTAGGTGCCGGTCGGAAGGTCAGGCGTGATCGTCACCTCGCCGCCGGCCGGGATGATCTCGTCGACCCCCTCGCCCTCGATCGTGAACGTATGGTCCACCGTCGCGTCCGTGTTCACGATGAGCAACTCCTCGCTCCGGCCGACGGAGATGTCCGAGGGCTCGAAGGAGAAGCTCATGGCCGTCACGTCGGCGTTCGATCCGCCGCCCGGCGAGGGCGTCGCCGCGACGGTCGGCGCGACGCCGCTGGGCTCGCCTCCGGCGGTCGGCTCGCCGCCGGCCGGCAGCCCGACGTCGGCATCGCTGCTGCACGCGGTTCCGAAGGCGCCTACCAGCGCGATCGCGCTTCCGAGGGCCCATCGCCTCACGATCCGGCTCATCGTTCCTCCCCGTCGCTTCGCGTCAAGTCGTCGACCGGCGCACCGGCCTCCGGGGCGGCTTACCCACGGCCGCCGGAGGCATCCATACCTCGCCTCGCGCACGAGGCATCCCCCGGTTGCCCGATACGGGGGCCTCGGTGCCGCGCCGAAGCCTTCCCCGGCAGCGGACGACGCACCGCAACGGGAGCGATCCGATGGAGATGCTCGAAGAGCTGTTCGGGAACTACCAGACCCAGCTCCAGATGGGCCTGATCGCGCTCCTGTTCGTCATGGGAGGACTCCTGTGGCGGATGCACCGACAGGTCCGAACCCTCGCGCGCACGACGACCGTGATGGAGTCGTCGCTCGGCACCCTCGCGGAGACGACGGAGAGCGTGGCGGAGCTCGCCACGGCGTCGACGGCCATGCGGAGCTCGCTCGCGCGGCTCGAGGAGACGACCGAGGTCGTGTCGGCCCTCGCGGAGACGTCGGTCGCGATGCAGGACACGCTCGTCCGGCTCGAGACGGCGACCGGAGAGATCACGCGCCGGACCGAGGAGACCGAGGAGACGCTCCGCTCGAACCTCGAGGAGTACCGGATGGCGCTCGGCTCGACGAACGCCTACCGGGAGTACCTGCAGCGGATGGGCCTCGCGCCGGCCGGCGACGTCGAGCCCATCCTCGAGGCGATCAGCGACGGCGCCGAAGCCGTCGGCGCCGACGGGCGGGTCCTGTACGCGAACCGCGCGTTCGGAGACCTCACGACCGTGTCGCCCGGAGCGACGCTCGACGAGATCGCGACCCGGTGCCACGTCCGGTCGTTCGCGGGGGAGCCGCTCGAGGCCG
The DNA here is from genome assembly GCA_035463115.1 of Actinomycetota bacterium. GTDB lineage: Bacteria > Actinomycetota > UBA4738 > UBA4738 > HRBIN12 > BPGL01. The sequence goes on from DATHTO010000051.1 coordinate 2,519, forward strand.
GGGAGCTTCCGGAGGCACGCGTCCTCGCCGGCGAGTCGATCTCCGGAGAGCTGATCCGCATCCGGCCTCCCGGGCGCGAGCGTGACGTGATCCTGTCGGTGAACGGCCAACCCGCGCGCGATGCCAACGGGACCGTCGTCGCGGCCGTGATGCTCTGCCGCGAGGTCTCGGAAGAGATCGCGATGGCGATCGAGGTCCGGCGGCTCGCGAGCCAGCGCGAGTGGGACGCCTCGCCGATGCAGGCGAGCTGAGCCGCAGCGGACAGGCCTCCCAGCGGCGGCGTCCAGGACCCCCGCCACCCTGGCGTGTCCCGAACGATGGCTACCATGAGCGCGTGACGACCCCCCGCGAGCGCACCGAGCAGATCGAGGCGGAGACGCTCTCGTCGTTCGCGGTGCTCGCCGCCGGGTCGAAGGGCCGCGACCGTCCCGAGGCCCAGGACCGCCTGCGCACGGTGTTCCAGCGCGACCGCGATCGCATCGTGCACTCGAAGGCGTTCCGTCGGCTGAAGCACAAGACGCAGGTGTTCCTCGCGCCCGAGGGCGACCATTACCGCGTGCGGCTGACCCACACCCTCGACGTGAGCCAGATCGCGCGCACGGTGGCGCGGGCGTTGCGGTTGAACGAGGACCTCACCGAGGCGATCGCGCTCGGCCACGACCTCGGCCACACGCCGTTCGGGCACCTCGGCGAGCAGGCCCTCACGCCGTTCCTCGGAACGCCGTTCCGGCATTCCGAGCAGTCGCTGCGTGTGGTGGAGCACCTCGAGAACGACGGCGCGGGGCTGAACCTGACCTGGGAGGTGCGCGACGGCATCGTGCACCATCCGTGGTCGATGCCGCCGCCCTCGACGCTCGAGGCGCAGGTCGTTCGCTTCGCCGACCGCATCGCGTACCTGAACCACGACATCGACGACGCGCTCCGCGCGGGCGTCCTCGCGGTCGACGAGATCCCCGCCAGCGCCCTCGAGGTCCTCGGCGACACGCATGCCCGGCGGATCGACACGCTCGTGAACGATCTCGTCGAGCAGAGTTGGGACCAGCCCGAGGTGCGGCTGTCCGAGAAGGTGTTCCGCGCGCTCGACGACCTTCGCGACTTCATGTTCGAGCAGGTGTACCTGCGCGCGGGCGCCCGCGAGGAGCACGAGAAGGCCGTGAAGCTGCTCCGTGACCTGTTCACGTACTTCCTCGAGCATCCCGACGAGATGCCGCCCGAGTACCATCACACGCCTGGAGAGCTCCCGGTCCGTGTGGCCGACCACGTGTCCGGCATGACGGACCGGTACGCGCTCCGGACGTACGAGCGGCTCTTCCTTCCCCGGGGCTGGCTCCTCGAGCGCGGCACCTGAGGGACGGCGTGGCCAGGATCCGGCAGGACGACATCGAGGCGGTGAAGGAGCGGACCGACCTGGTCCAGCTCGTCTCGCAGTACCTGACCCTGAAACGGACCGGCCACGACTCGATGAGCGGCCTCTGCCCGTTCCACCAGGAGAAGTCGCCGTCGTTCAGCGTCTCGCCGGCCAAAGGTGTCTTCTACTGCTTCGGCTGCGGCAAGGGCGGCGACGCGATCACCTTCCTGCGCGAGCTCGAGTCGCTCAGCTACGTCGAAGCGGTCGAACGTCTGGCCCAGCAAGCGGGTGTCACGCTGCGGTACGAGGGCGATTCCGAGGCCGAACGGGCGGCGATGCGGCGGCGCCTGGCGCTGCACCGAGCGAACGATCAGGCGGCCGAGCTCTTCTCGACGATGCTCAGGGAGGGTCGCGAAGGGACCGACGCCCGCGCGTACGTCGCGGAACGCGGGATCGGTCCGGAGATGGTCGAACGGTTCGGGGTCGGATACGCGCCGGGCTATCCCGACTTCCTCCTGCGGCGCCTCGCCGGCCATCGCGATCTGTCGCCGGAGGTGCTCCTCGAGGCGGGACTGGCGTCGCGCGGCGACGACGGGACCGTGCGGGACCGGTTCCGTGGGCGCATCACGTTCCCGATCCACGATCTGCAGGGTCGCGGGATCGGCTTCGGGGCGCGGATCTTGCCGACCGACGCCCGCGCCGGCGAGCAGGCCAAGTACCTGAACACCGCCGAAACGCCGATCTACCGGAAGCAGGAGGTGCTCTACAACCTCCACCGCGCCCGCACCGCCATCGCGCGCAGCGGCGAGGTGTTCGTCGTCGAGGGCTACACCGACGTGATCGGACTCGCGCAGGGTGGCATCGACAACGCCGTCGCGACCTGCGGAACGGCCCTCGGCGAGAAGCATCTCGAACTGCTGTCGAGGTTCGCCCAGCGCGCGGTGCTCGCGTTCGACTCCGACGAGGCCGGCGCGCGCGCCGCCGAACGCGCCTACGCGTTCGTCGAGCGCTTCCCGATCCAACCGGTCGTGATGGTGCTGCCCGACGGCCTCGACCCGGCCGACATGGTGGCCAAGCACGGAGCCGACGCGATCCGCGAGGCGTCGCAGCGTGCGAAACCCCTGCTCGAGTACATGGTGCGGCGCATCGTCGGGCGGCACGAGCTCGGGTCGATCGAGCAGCGTTCCGCGGCCGTGGCCGACGCGTTGCCCGTGCTCGAACAGCTCTCGGACCCCGTCCGGCGCAGCGAGTACGCGCACCTGCTCGCCGACCTCGTCGGCGTCGCGGACTCCTCGGTGCTCCAGGCGCTCGATCGCCGTCTCGGCGGGCGTCCGAAGGAGGTCGCGCGCACGATGAAGCGCGGAACGGCGCGCGATCGCGTCGAACGCGAGATGCTGAAGCTGCTCGCGCGCGATGCCGATACCTTCCGCACGTTCGTGTCGCGTCTCGGGGAGGACCACTTCGGCAACGCCGCGCACCGGCGCGCCTTCGTCGCGCTCCGGGGCGCCGACGGCGACGTGTCGGCGCTCGTCGCGGGAGCCGACGAGCGCCTCGGCGCGACGATCGCGCAGCTCGCCGTCGAACCGCTCGACGGCGATCCGACCGAAGAGTACGCCGAGGGCGTGTGGGCACGTCTGCAGGAGTTCCTGCTGAAGGCCCGCAGCGACGCGCTGCGTGTGCGGCTGCAGAAGCTCGATCCGACGAGCGATACAGGCTACGAGGAGCTCTTCCGCGAGCTCGTGGCGGTCGACGGCGATCTGCGACGCCTCCGGGAAGGGGTCCGCGACGTCGTCTGACGCCGTTGCGTCGGGAAGGGTCGCCGCTCCTTCCGTTCGGTACCCTGTCACGGCCGTGCGAACACGCATGCACACCACCCCCCACGAGGTCGATCCGTGAGCGAGCCCGCCTTGAAGACGGAGACCGATCCGTCGACGATCGACGAGGTCAAGGAGCAGCTCACCGTCAAGGGACGTGAGCGGGGCTTCGTCACCTCCGAGGATCTGCTCGAAGCGGTTCCCGTCGACGACTTCACCCCCGAGCAGATCGAGGACTTCCTCTCGAACGTTCAGGACCACCTGAACGTCGAAGGCATCGAGGTCATCGAGGTTCCGGGCGACGACACCGACGCCGCCACGCAGGTCCGGATCGAGGTCGATCTCCTGCGCGCGCCGACGAACGATCCGGTGCGCATGTACCTGAAGGAGATCGGCAAGGTCCCGCTGCTGAACGCGGCCCAGGAGGTCGCGCTCGCCCGTCGGATCGAGGCCGGAGAGCTGAGCTCGGCGCTGCAGAGGACGATCACCGACGACGGCAAGCCCGATCCGAAGGATCTCAAGTTCCTCGTGCAGAAGGTGTGGGAGATCCGCGACCACCAGCTGATGGCGTTCGGCAAGGTCGAGGGCATCGCGCGAGACAAGATCGCGAAGTCGTGGCGCCCCAAGACCGACGACGAGCTCCACGACTTCTGCTACCGCGTCGAGCGTGACGGGCAACTGGCGAAGCGGAAACTGATCGAGGCGAACCTGCGGCTCGTCGTGTCGATCGCGAAGCGCTACGTGGGCCGCGGCATGTTGTTCCTCGACCTGATCCAAGAGGGGAACCTCGGGCTGATCCGCGCGGTCGAGAAGTTCGACTACGCCAAGGGTTTCAAGTTCTCGACGTACGCGACGTGGTGGATCCGCCAGGCGATCACCCGCGCGATCGCCGACCAGGCGCGCACGATCCGCATCCCGGTGCACATGGTCGAAACGATCAACAAGCTCGTCCGCGTGCAACGTCAGCTCCTCCAGGATCTCGGCCGCGAGCCCACGCCCGAAGAGATCGGCAAGGTGATGGGGATCAGCGCCGAGAAGGTGCGCGAGATCCAGAAGGTGTCGCAGGAGCCGGTCTCGTTGCACACGCCGATCGGCGAAGAGGAGGACTCGCAGCTCGGCGACTTCATCGAGGATGCCGACGCGGTCGTGCCGGTCGACGCCGCGAGCTTCATCCTGCTCCAGGAGCAGCTCGAAGGGGTGCTCCACACCCTGAGCGAGCGCGAGAAGAAGGTGATCCAGCTGCGGTTCGGGCTGGTCGACGGCCACCCGCGCACGCTGGAAGAGGTGGGCCGCGAGTTCGGCGTCACCCGTGAACGGATCCGGCAGATCGAGTCGAAGACGCTCTCGAAGCTGCGGCACCCTTCGCGGTCGCAGAAGCTCCGCGACTACCTCGAGTAGACCGGCAGCAAGGACACGTCTCGCCGTTCGCCTCCGCTCGGGCAGGACGGGCTACGTCGAGGGGCCTACTCGGAACCCGGCATCAAGGGGACCCGCCCGATGTGCCGATGGTCATCCAGGACCATGTCGACCCCGAGCGAGCATCCCGAGCGTCCGTTCCCAGCAGCGTGGGGTCCGCCGATGCCCAGGCCCAGGCGGCGCCCCACCGCCGATGACGGTTTCACGCTGATCGAGCTGATGGTCGTCGTGCTCATCCTCGGCGTGCTCGTGACGATCGCTCTGCCGACGTTCCTCGGCGCTCGCGAACGAGCGGCCGACACGGCGGCGAAGTCGTCGATCAGGTCGGGCCTCACGGCCGGCCGCATCATCTACACGACCGAACGCGACTACACCCTGGCGACGGTGCCGACGCTGGAAGCGACGGACAACTCGATCGACTGGCGGAACGCAACGACACCGAGCGACGGACCGACCGCCGTCAGCGCGCACCCCATCGACGGAGAGACCCTCGTCCTCGCGGTCTACTCGTCCAGCGGCATCTGCTTCGCCGTCCGCGACGAGGCTCCGGCCACCACCACGTACGCGAGCAGCTCGTCGGACCCGGCGGACTGCACGGCGGACAACGCCGGAACGACGTTCGGGTTCGGTCCGTCCTGGTAAGCGGTTCGGCGTCGCTCAGGACGACGTCGACGCCTTCTCGCCGATCCCGGCCTCGTCGAGGCGCTTCGTGATCCCGTCGATCTTCGCCTCGATCCGGTCGTCGCTGTCCTTCGATTCCGCGCTTCCCCGATGGATCAGGAGAGCGGCGAGGACGACGAACGAGAACAGCTGCAGGAACTCCGACTGCCAGTTCTCGAGGGTCGACTGACCGAACTGCACGAGGTACTCGGAGACCTGGACCGGCTCGTTGTGATCCTGCTGCTCGTGGCGGTACGCGCCCCATTCGGCGACGGCTTGTCCGCCCCAGGACACGAAGAACAGGACGGCCAGCGCGATCGAGAGTCCGAAGTTCGCCCACGTTCGACGCAGGCGGGACCGACGCTTCTCGTTCTGGATCCCCCTGAACATCGTCGCGAGCAGGTACCCGACGACACCGATCAGCACGACGACCGTGACCGTGATGACGACCGTATCGCTCATCGCTCCTCCTCCGGGCGCTGTGCCCGCCGGCACGCCATTGCCCGAGACGTGTCGGCGATAAACGCGCCCGCCGGGCTCTCCTCGGCGGCGCGACGCGGGTCACATGACGCCGTCGACCGCGGCGCCGTGACCGAGGTCCTCCGCGTCGCTGGAGGCGTCGGGACGGTCGCGGAGCCGGGCGATGATGCGCGTCGTCGAGAGGTCACGGATGATCGGTACGAGGGTGATCTCGCCACCGAGCCGTCGGACGAGTGCCGCCTCGGGAAGCTCGGCCTCGGTGTAGTCACCGCCCTTCACGAAGACGTCGGGGCGGACGCGTTCGATCAGTCGCTCGGGAGTGTCGTCGGCGAACGGAACGACGAGGTCGACGGACGCGAGACCGGCGAGCACCTGTGCGCGGTCCTCGACGCGGTTCACCGGGCGGGTGGGCCCCTTCAGCCGGCGGACGCTCGCATCGTCGTTCACGCCGACGATCAACGCGTCCCCGAGCACTCGCGCCCGATCGAGGTACGAGGTGTGGCCGCGGTGGAGGATGTCGAAGCAGCCGTTCGTGAACACGATCCGGTGCCCGTGCGATCGTCGGCGAGCGATCCACGCCGTCAGCGCGTCGAGATCGGTCAGGATCTTCTCCCCGGCGGCGAGGTGCAGCGCCAGATCGTCGAGCGAACAGCACGCGGTTCCGTCGCGGGACACGACCGCCGTCGCCGCCGCCTGGGCCAGCTCGAGGCTCGTCGCGGGCCCACCGCCAGCCGCGAACGCCATCGCGATCGCCGCGACGAAGGTGTCGCCGGCCCCCGCGGATCGGACGTTCCCACTCGGCGTCGCATGCGCACGCACCACGCCGCGCTCTCGATCGAACAACAGCGCACCATCGCGATCCAGCGTGATCGCGGCGAAGGTCGAACCGGTCGCGTGGAGGACCTCGTGCCCGCGCTCGGCGATCTGTTCCACCCGTCCCGACGCGACCGGCGCGATGCGCAGGAGCGCGCAGGCCTCGGCGTAGTTCGGCTTCACGACGGTCGGGCGGAGGCTCCGGTACATCGTCGGTCGTTTCGCGTCGACGACGACCGTGACCCCCGGGCGCCGTCGCCGCAGGTCGGCGAGCGCCGCTCGGACGCGGGGCGTGAGGACGCCGTAGGCGTAGTCCGACACGACGACGCAGTCGATGCGCGGCCACGTCGCGTCGAGAACGGCGACGAGCCGCTCCTCGCTCACGTCGCTCGCGGCGTCGGTGGACCCGACGTCGCACCGGACCACCATCTGGTCCGACGCCATCACGCGCTGCTTCATCAGGGTCTCGCGCCCGGGCTCCTCGACGACGCCATCGACGTCGATCCCGAGTTCAGCCAGGCGCTCGCGGACGAACCTTCCTTCGCGATCGTCGCCGACCACCGACAGGAAGCTCACCGACGCTCCCAGCGCGGCGAGGTTGGCCGCGGTGTTCGCCGCGCCGCCCGGAACGTCGCGGCGCTCGTCGATGTCCACGATCGGAACCGGCGCCTCGCGACAGAGCTCGCGTGGACGTCCGTGGAGGTACGAATCGACCATCGACTCCCCGATCACGAGCGCGCGGACCGATCGGAACCGCGAGAGGAGCGACGACGGTGTCGACGCCGTCACGCCGGAACCTCGAGAAGGTCGTCGGCGACCGCGTGCCTCTGCGCCGACGTCGGCGCACCGGCAACGAGCCGGAGCGCTCGGTTCCAGTCGGCGACGAACCGGCCGATCCCGAACCGGCGTTCCGCGACCTTGCGGGCCGCGGCCCCGAGCGCCGCGGCCTCGGCCGGATCGCGGATGAGGCGCCGCATGTGCCGGACGAGCTCGCGTTCGTCGAGGTCGACGTAGCCGGTGACCCCGTTCTCGATCGTCGTCGTCAGGGCCGTGGTGGCGAGGCCGATCACCGGCATGCCGATCATC
>DATHTO010000052.1:0-14794 GCA_035463115.1 Actinomycetota bacterium
GTCGGGGGATGCTTGCGCCGAGGGGGGGATGGACATGTCACCTCTCCGGGGGTTGTGCGGGCTGGAACCGGTCCTAGGAGGCAAACACGGTCCCGAAGCCTCCGTCAACCGACGAAGGTCTGATGACCACCCGCGAGCGTCCCGCGACGGGATGTGGCGACGATCGGTCCGGAGGCCGCACCGTCACGGGGACGGCGAGTTGCGCGCCGGGAGGGAGTCGACCCCCCAACCTTCTGATCCGTAGGCAGATGCTCTGTCAATTGAGCTACCGGCGCGGGACACCCATGGTAGCGCGCCGATCAGCCCGCGGGTCCCGGGGCTCGTGCCTCATGGTGCGCGGTCGTGCCGACGCCACGCTAGGCACGAGGGGTGATCCCGATGCGGAAGATCGTCGTCGTCTCAGCGTTGCTGGTGCTTGCCATGTTGGGCGCCGTGCTCGTGCACGCGGCACCGAAGCTCGAGTCGTACCGGATGGATCGACAGTTCGTCGGTTCGGTCGGCCCGGCGACCGTCCAGAGCACCGAGTTCCGGCCTGTGTCGAACTGGGGGTTCAGCGACGGAGCCGCCATCAGGGCGCGCGGCGCGATCGCCGTGACGTTGAGTGCGGTGGTGGAAGGCGGTCCGGCCGAGTTCCGGATCTTGATGGAGCTCCCGGAGCGAGACTGGGCGGTTCGGCCGATGCGACCCAGCCGGGTACGGTTCGATCCCGGCAGCGCAGCGCAGCCGTTCTCGTTCACGTTCGTCACCTGGGTTCCTGATGGTCCGTACACCATCAACCTGTTCTGGCGGTCGCCGTCTGGCGCTGAGGTGACGCTGACGTCCGGAACCGTCGCGATCCAGTACGGCAACGCAGCGCGGTCCGCAGGTCGCTAGCCGCGGTACTCGTCGTCGGCGTCCGCGACCTGCGCCCGCTGCTCGATCGCGTCGGCTTCGGGGGCATCACCGATCGTGCCGGGCTCGTCCGGGGGCTGGTCCCCGACGGGTGCCGCTTGTTCGATCGCATCGGCCTCGGGAACCTCCGCCGGAACGGGGTCTGGCGTCGATGACGTCGGCAGCTCGCTCTCGTCGGCCGGGTCGTGGATCTCTCGTTCCGTCATGCGGCACCTCCGTCGTCGGCGGTCGCTGAGCCGGCATCGTACCGACCGGCACGCGTGCGCTCCGGCGACACGGTGCGACCTCCCCTCGCATCGGGCCGCGCCGTGCTTCGATACGCACCGCGGTGAGCGACCAACGCGCCCGGCGGACGCGCAGCGAGGATCAGCGGACGAGCCCCGTCCTCATCGCGGGGTTCGGCGTCGCCGCGATCGTCGTGTTCCTCGCCGTGCTCCTGGTCGTGCGTGCGTTGGACAGCGAGGAGCCGCCTGAGGTCGCCCTGGCCAGCCGATCTCCCGCGGCGGGTGGCGCGACGGCGTCGCCCGAGGACGCGGCCACGAACGATCCGACCTCGTTCGACGGCGCGTGGACGATCGACGCCGCCAGCGGAAGCCTCGACGACGGGACGGCCTCGTTCGCGGGCTATCGGATCGAGGAGGAGCTCGGCGGGATCGGCACGAACACCGCCGTCGGACGCACGCAGCTCGTCCAGGGCACGATGACGGTCGCGGGGACGTCCGTGACCGACCTCGACGTGACGGTCGACATGGCCTCGCTCCGGAGCGACGACGAGCGGCGAGACAGCCAGCTCGCGTCGCGCGGGCTCGAGACCGCGCGCTTCCCCACCGCGACGTTCGAGCTCGCGGAGCCGATCATCCTCGAGGGCGTTCCGGAGCTGGGTGCGTCGATCGCGACGACCGCCGTGGGCGATCTCACCCTCCACGGGGTGACGCGGCGCGTCGACGTCCCGGTCGACGCTCGGTGGACGGGCGAGCACATCGAGGTCGCGGCGAGCCTCGACATCGCGCTCGCCGACTACGACATCGAGCCGCCGACGGGGTTCCTCGTCCTCTCGATCGACGACACCGGCACGATCGAGCTCCACCTGCTGTTCCGCAGAGGCTGAGGGAACGTCCGGAGGGCCGGCCAGCGGACCCGGCGAGCGAGGCCCGCCGTCGAGCGCCTCGATCACCGCCGGCGGCGGATGTACCACTCGGTGAACGCGCGCGCGCGACCCTCGTCGGTCAGCTCGATCACCCAGAGGTTGTCGTAGATGCGTTCCGGCTCGTCGCCCGCCGCCCGATACGTCGACACGCCTTGCACGAAGCACGTCGGACCGTCGGCCCCGATCACCTCGAACGAGAACGCCGCGTCGTCGGGAGCGTCCGCGTGCTCCAGCCACCACGCGACGATGGCGTCGCGGCCGACGATCGGTTCGTCGGCCGGACCCGCCCGGTATCGCGCGTCGTCGGTGAACAGCGCCCCGATGTCGCTCGGTTCGTTCGATCGCCAGGCGCGGACGTACCCGTCCACCCACGCCGTCGCCGCGTCCCGCACGGGTGCACCCTAGTCCGCCGCGCGCGCGGACGCAGGCCGCATCCAGGTGTCGCCGCGTCAGTCGCCCGGTGGGCCGGTCGGCTTGTCCTGATCGTGATCCGGGCGATGGCCGGGCTGGTTCTCGGGCGGCACGGGTCCGGAACGTCCGCCGGGCGCGCCCGCGTCATCGGCCTCGCGCGTGACGCGGCGGCCTTCCTGCGTGACGTCGCCCCGCTCGCTCCGGCGGAGCTCCGGCTGCTGCGGATCGCTCATATCGATCTCCCGTCACTCGATCGCGGTCCCGGACGCGGGGGTGTCCTCGGACGCTCGCTCACTCGCGTCGAGCGCCTCCCGCTTGTTCGGCGCCGGCGTTCCGTGGACATGGAGCAGGCTGTCGATCGCTCGGACGCCGCTGACGGCGCCGACCTTCTCGAGCACGTCATCGATCTGCGTCTCGGAGTCGAGCTCGCCACGCAGGACGACGATGCCGTCCTCCACGTTGACGACGATCCGGTCCTTGGGGACGTCGGCGCGACCCAGGACCTCGGTCTGGACGCGGTCGTGCAGCTGCTGATCGTCGATCCCGGCGTCCTCCACCACGACCGTCCGAGACGACGATGACGCCTCTCGCGGATCGCCTGGACCGTCCTTCACCTGGTGGATCGCCCCTCGTGCGGCATCCGAGACGGAGCTCTGCGCCCGACCACCGAGGTCCCGCAGTCGCGACAGCGCCTGCTCCTTCAGCCGCGTGCGGCGGGCGTCGCCCTCTTCGGGGTCGAGCAGGTAGCGGACCGCCGCCGCGGCGGCGCCACCGACGAACATGGTTCTCAGCTTCATCTGTCTGCCTTTCGGTCGGAGTCCTCAGGACGACGCTTCATCGGCCCACCGGAGCAGCGCCGCCACGCCGTCGCGCGGCCCCTCGTTCGCGCCCAACGAGGACGGGCCGTTCGGATCCGTCGTGTCGTAGAGACGCACGGCGGAGCCCGCGGCGAGCGCCGCTCGGATCACGGCATCGACGGCGGCGGCCTCCCGCGGCTCGTCGACGCCCAGCGCTCGGAGGTCATCGGCGGAGGTGGCGATCTGCAACGGATCGGGTCCGACCCAGATGCTCGCGTCGCCCATGTCCGTGACGACGAGCACGGCGACCCGCGCTTGGGCGAGCGCCGAGACGGTCGCATCGAGGCCCTCGACGGCGAGGTCGTGCTGGCCGATTTCCTCCTGCAAGCGCTCCCACACAGCGACGCCTTCGGCTCGAACGGCGTCGGCGACGACGTCGCGCACGGCATCCGGGATCGCGTCGCCGGAACCCTCCCACGGGCGCTCGCCCGGAACGACGTGGACGCGGTTGCGGAGCTCGTCGCGCAGCGCCTCCTGGAGGAGCGTCACCGCTCGGACGTCGCCGGCGACCACGATGACGCTCGGATCCACGCGGTCGGCGAGCCGGTGGACGACCTCGGCGACGGTCTGGGCGTTCTCCTCCCACGTGTTCTCGGCCCGCTCCTGGAACCGGCGCTGCGACCATCCTCCGGGCGCGACCTTGCGCAGCGGATGGTCGTCACCTTCGACCGTACGCTCGACGTCGGGCTCGGAGCGGCGCAGCACGAAGATGTCGGCTCCCCGGCGATCCGCGAGGACGACGAGCACGTCGGGCTCCTCCTGGCGCCACCGGATGATCGGCGCGAGGACCGGCGCCTCGGCGAGGACAGCGCGGTCGTCGGTATCGCCGAGCGGGCCGTGATCGACGAGTCGGACGCCGCCCCGATCGGCGATCGCGGCCATGCCCCCACCGGCCGCGTGCGCATCCGGAACGAGCCGTTCGATCTCCGCGATCACGCTCCCGTCGACGTCGGCGGCCTCGAGGGCGCCGCGCAGGTTCCGCCACCGGATCTCGGAACGCTGTCCCGCGTTCTGGATGGCTCCCTCGGTCCGCAGGTACACGCTCACGAACGGAGGGTCGCCGCGAACGACCTCGGCGAGGTCGGCGTCGTCGACGGCATGCAGCGGCAGCGCCTGCGAGGTTTCCATGCGTGGGGCTTTCCCACGAGGGAGGCCGGACTAACGGCGGCGCTGCGGTGGCGGCGGGTTCGCCCGACGCGCCGCCGCGTCGGCGGCCCGTTGGGCCCGGTCGGCGCGGCGTCGGGCCGTCGACGCCTCGTCGCGGAGACGGCGCTCTTCGGCCTTGGCCTCGCGGGCGGCACGATCGGCGTCTTCGGCCGCCTTCGACAGCTCGTTCGCGCGTTCGGCTGCTTCGTCGGCGGCGGCGACGGCCCGGTCGGCAACCTCGCGCGCCCGCGTCGCTTCGGCGGTCGCCGCGTCGGCGGCTCGTCGCATCCGGCTCGGCGCGTCCTCGTGGGACGCCTCCTCGTCGCCGACGCCATCCTCGCCCGCCGCCGCTCCGCCCGGGATCACCGCGAACCCTTCGAAGCCCTCCAGCCCGGCGCTCGGCGTCACGGGCTTCTCGATCGTGCCCGAGCGCAGCCGCTCAGCCAGCTCGTCGTCGAGGGTCGCCGCCTCGAACGTCCCGGCGACCTCGTCCCGCAGGTGCTCCGCGCTCCTGCCCGCGTCGGCGGCAGCCGAGATCGCGACGTCGGTGAGCTCGCGAACGATCCGGCGACGTTCGTCGCTCGCCGCTCGCAGGTCCTTCGATGCGGCGTTCTTCCCGGACAGGAGTTGGCGCTGCGCGCCGGCGAGCCGACCGCCCGCGTCGAGCAGCTCCGACACGAGGTCGGCACGCGCTCGTGCGGCAACGTTCACGACGAACGCAGCGACGGCCGGTCGTCGGAGCTTCGCGACGACTGCGGCGGTCGCCGCATCACCGTCGGCCTTGAGCTGCTTCGCGAGCGCGTTCCGCGAAGCGACGAAGTCCTCGGGAGGCGACGCGTAGAGGTCGCGGGCGACGCCGGGGACCTCTGGTGCGTCGGTGGTCACGGTGGGTTCCTACCGCACGACCGACGACGACGCCAGCCGCACGGGAACCCGAGCCGCCGCGCGCATCCGTCGTGACGGACCGGTTCCCGTCACGACGTGGCGCGGAGCTCTCCGTCGACGGGGCTCAGAAGAGCCAAACGACGACGGCGATGAGACCGATGATCGCGAGTGCGGTCCAGACGAGGCCCATGGTGATCACTCCTTCCCGTTCGGAGGTACGGGTTGAGGGGTACCCGGCCCCGTGAAGTTCCGAAACCACTCAGTTCCGGCGGTCGCGCGTGCGTAGGTATCGCCGGTTGAACTCGGCGATGTACCGCTCCTGCCGCGGATAGATGCCCTCAGCGAAGAACCGCGAACGCACACCGCGCTGCACAAGCTCGCACACGACCCAGTCCTGGCGGGCCACGAGATCGCGGAAGTCGACGACCTCGCTCGGATCGAACACGTCTGCGGCGATCGTCTCGGGTCGGAACAAGAACTCGCTTACGACCCTCGTGCGGCCGGCCGTGAGCGGCCAGATCGTGACCGCGTTCACCGTCTCGGAGTGGTAGTTCAGGATGAGGTTCGGGAACAGGTACACGCCGTAGAACGTGTGCACGTCGAGATCCTCGAGCCCCGGCAAGGTCGGCAGCGACGACGTTCCCGAACGGGTGAACGACGTCAGGCCGTCGGCCATCGAGTTCCCGAGCGGATGCTGCCCCTCTTCCTCGACCTCTCCGCGCTTGTACAGGGGCACGATCCGTACGAGCTCAGGATGGACGGTCGGGCAGTGAAGGCACTCGTGATAGTTCTCGACGACGACCTTCCAGTTCGCGGCGACGTCGTACTCCAGTCGAGCTCCGACCCGGAGGGCGTCGACGCGGTACCGGTCGAGCTGCAGCGGCGAGGCGACAGGATCGCGCTCGAGCTCGTGATGGAACTCCGGCGCCGTGCCGTCGATGTTCACGAACATGAACCCGCCCCACTCCGCGACCCTCGTCCGGTGCAGACCGAGGGCCGCTCGGTCGACGCCGTCGTCGGCGTGCACGTTCGGCGTTCCGACGAGCGATCCGTCGAGCGCGTACGTCCAGGCGTGATAGGGACACGTGACGGCGCGCACGGTGCCGGTGCCCTCGAGCAGCAGCGTGCCACGGTGCCTACACGTGTTCGCGAACGCGCGGATCGCCGCATCCCGTCCACGGACCAGGAGGATCGGCTCGTCCGCGACCTCGATCGCGGCGTACGCGCCCTCGCCATCGAGGTCCTCCGATCGACCGACGCACATCCAGCTGCGCGCGAACACGGCGTCACGCTCGAGTTGGAACACGTCGGTCGCGTGATAGTCGCGTCCGGGAAGCGTCGTCCAGGGATGCGGTCCGAGATCGACGTCGTCCACGCGCACCTCCACGTCACACGGGGCGCTCCGCACACCGGCGAGGGCGCTGACGGTATCACCGACCGGACAGCGCTCCGCGCGAGGAGTGGCTGCTCGCCCGCTCCACCCGGCGGACCAGCGCGATGGCATGGACGTCCCTGGACGGCTGGACGCCGCGGTCGAAGGCCGTGCTTCGTCGGTCGAGCATCGCCCGCGGTTCGCTGGCCAGGTGTCGGGACGTGCCGAGGGCTGAGGGCCGGAACGATGGCGGAGACGCCGGGATTCGAACCCGGGAGGGAGCTCAACACCCCCTAACCGCTTAGCAGGCGGCTCCTTTCGGCCACTCAGGCACGTCTCCGTCGTCGAGTGTACGTGAGTGAACGACGGGCCCACTCGGCCGACGGGTCGGTACGTCGTCCTACGTACCGCAGACGCGGCACACCGGAACCCGGTGATCCGGGTATCAACCTCGCGGCCCGGTTGGGGCATCATCGCGATCGCTTCGGGAACGCGGCCGACCGGCACCACGATCGGCCCGTCTCGCTCCCCGACCCGCAGGAGGCGACGAGAGTGCACCAGACGCATCGACCCGGAACCGACAGCGCGTGCCGTGAGTGCCGCGACCTCGCGTACGAACCGGGCTGGTACGCCGCCCTCGCCGTCTTCGCGTCGGACGAACCGGTGCGCCACGAGCCGGTGCCCGCCTCCTGAGGGCGCCCCACTTCCCCCCGGGGCGCCCTCACGCGAGGCGGTCGCGCAACCGACGCATCGACCCGAAGGTGCCTCCCGCCGGCGGTGACGCCAGGGGTCCTCGCGATCAGGCAGCGGCCGGCGACGCACCGGTCTCGTCGTTCACGCCCGCAGCCGCCGTCATCGCGCGATGGCGCGCCCACAGCACCGCCGCTCCGGTGAGCAGCGCGACCGCACCTGTCAGCACGAACCCCTCGCGGACGCCGACGTGCTCGGCGAACCACCCGACGATCGGTGAACCGATCGGCGTGGAACCGAGGAACACGGCTCCGTAGAGCGCCATCACACGTCCGCGGGCCTCGGGGCGGGCGTTCACCTGCAACATCGTGTTCCCCGTGATCATGAACGCCATCGTCACGAAGCCGAGCGGGACCATGGAGACGAGGGCGATCAGCAAGCTCGGCGAAGCGGCGATCACGAGCAGGCCGAGACCGAACGCGGCCCCGAACGCCCCCAGCAACAGGTAGGTGGGACGAGGCGCTCGGTTCGCCATCGTGATGGCTCCTGCGAACGAACCGAGACCCGCGACGGCCGAAAGCAACCCGAACGTGCCGGCGTTCCCGTCGAACACGCGCTCGGCGAGCAGCGGCACGAGCACCATGAACTGGAACGACACCGTGAAGATGACCGCGAGCACCATCAACGGCCGTCGGAGGTTCGGCGTCGACCAGACGTACCGAAGGCCGTCGACGAGCTGGCCGCGCCGGCGATCGGCTCGGCGCTGCGGGATCAGCTCTTCGGTCCGCATCGCCGTCAGCGCGCCGATCACGGCGAGGTAGGACACGCCGTCGATCAGGAACGGCCACTCGATCCCGAAAGCCGAGATCAGCACCCCCGCGATGGCCGGGCCGATGATCCGCGCGCCCGTGAACGCCGCGCTGTTCAGGCTGACGGCGTTCGTGATGCCGTCCTCGCCGACCATCTCGACGTAGAAGCTCTGTCGCGTGGGATTGTCGAAGGCGTTCACCACGCCGGTGACCAGCGAGAGCGAATACACCATCCACAGCGCGATGGCGTCGGCGGCGATCAAGCCGAACATCGTGAGGGCGAGAACGCCGAACGCCGCCTGGGTCGCCATGAGGATCCGACGCTTGTCGATCCGGTCCGCGAGCAGGCCGCCCCAGGGACCGAGCAGCAGCATGGGGCCGAACTGCAGTGCCGCGTTCACGCCGATCGCGGTTCCGCTGCCGGAAAGCTGGAGGACGAGCCAGGACGAGGCCGTGAAGTGCATCCACGTGCCCGCCGCGGAGACCAGCTGCCCGATCAGGTACAGCCGGAAGTTGCGAGACCCGCGAGCCGACGAGAACGTACGGTGGAACGCAGCTTCGACGCGCGGGCTCACGAACGGACCTCCGGGTCCTCGGCGGTGATCGCTTCGAGGATCGCGGCGGCGCGTCCCAGCACGGCGAGGTCCTCACCGGGCAGTCGCTTCATCCGCTCGGCGAGGTACGCGTCGTACCGGCGGCGCATCCGCTGGACCAACCGGCGTCCGTCCGGTGACAGCTGCAGCCAGGCGACCCGGCCGTCGAGAGGGTCCGGCGTGCGCTCGACGAGGCCGAGGTCGAGCAAGGCGGCGATCGTCCGCGTCGCGGTCGGTTTCCGGATCTGTTCGTGGCGGGCGAATGTCCCGGGCGTCATCGGGCCATGACGGTCGAGGGTTCCCAGCGCCGACTGGAGCGTCGGCGTGAGATCGACGTGCGCCTCGGACCGCAGCCGTCTCGCGAGACGCCAGATATCGGTCCGCAGGCGGGTCGCGAGCGAAGCGACGTCGACGGAGGGGGTCGAAGCAGGCACGCGGCTCAGGATAGTTCGGTGAACTAACTATCGACAACCTGCCCTGCAGACGCCGACGGCTGCCACACGCCGAGCCAGCGTGCCGGAGCAGCCGCGGTGAACTCGATGGGGAGTACCGTGACCCGGATGCCGCGCGACTGGGACGCCGAGGCGTACGACCGTCTCCCGATCCCGATGACGGAGTGGGGCCACGCCGTGATCGAGCGACTCACCCTGCGTGGTGACGAACGCGTCCTGGACGCCGGCTGCGGTACCGGTCAGGTCACCGCCTTCCTCCTCGAGCGGCTGCCGCGGGGCCGCGTGATCGCGGTCGACGGCTCGGCATCGATGGTCGAACGCGCCCGCGAGCGCCTCGGCGAGGATCGCATCGAGTATCACGTCGCCGACCTGCTCGATCCTCTGCCCGTCACCGACCTTGTCGATGCGATCGTCTCCACGGCGACGTTCCACTGGATCACGGATCACGGACGATTGTTCAGGAACCTAGCCAACTCGATGACGTCGGGCGGACGCCTCGAAGCGCAATGCGGTGGTGCCGGCAACATCGCGGCCGTGGTCACGGCGGTGCGCTCGCTGGGCGTCAACGGCGAGGCAGGCAAGCGATACGCGACGCCCGAGCAGACGAGCGCGCTGCTCGAGGACGCGGGGTTCGACGAGATCCGGTGCTGGCTGGAGGAACGGCCCACGCCGCTGTCGCCGGCCGATCTCGAACCGTACCTGCGCGCGATCTGTCTCGGTGGAGTCATCGACGAGATGCCGGAGATCGAACGCGACCGATTCGTTCGGAGCGTCGCGGCTCGGCTGCCCACCCCGACGATCGACTACGTGCGACTGAACATCAGCGCACGCCGACGGTGAGCGACGTCGTCAGATGAACAACGTGATGGCGGCGTCGCGCATCTCCTTGATCGCGGTCGCGGCGCCGATCGGTTCCTCGAGCCCGTCGATCAGGTCCTCGCGCTTCAGACCCAGGAGGTCCATCGTCATCTGGCACGGGATCAAGCGTGCACCGAGGTCGCCTGCGAGCTCGAGCAGCGCTTCGGGCTTCTCGACGTGATGGTCGTCGGCGAGCTTCTTGAACATCGCGCTCCCCGCGCCGGCGAACTGGTAGCGCGAGAGCTTCGCCTTCTCGGCGGAGCCCGGGTTCATCGCGGACAACATCTTCTGCATCCAGTTGTCACCGGTGATCCGCGTTCCCGGCTTCACGATCGAGAAGAGACCCCAGAACGTGAAGAAGACGCTCGCCTCCATGCCGCTTGCCGCGGCGGTCGACGCGAGGATCGTGGTGGGCCAGATCCGATCGAGATCGCCTCCCCACGCGATGATCGTGATCTTGTTCTTCTTCTCGATGCGCGCGGCCTGCGCCGCCTCGAGCGCCTCGACGCGCTGCAGGACCTCCGCCCACGCCGCGGCGTCGGCCGGCGTCGGTGACACGCGGTCCTCGGTCGTCGCCATCGGTCACACCTTCCGGATCACGTAGCGGTAGACGCCGTCGGTCTCCTCGGCCTCCAGCAGCTCGTTCCCGCTGATCTCGGCCCAGCTCGGGACATCGGACCGCGAGCCCGGATCCGTGGCGAGGAGCTCGAGCAGGTCGCCGGACTGCGACAGCTTCATCGCACGCGCGAGCGAGACGAGCGGCCCCGGGCACGACTGGCCCTTGGCGTCGACGGTGCGGGTGATGACGTTCACGGTCCTTCTCCTGGATCGTCGGGGACGAGGAAGCGGCTCACCGGGGAGCCGGAAGAGGTCGCGCGATCGGCGCGGTCCCTCAGCGGGGACAGCAGACGCGGTCGGGGATCATCGCCGCGACGGTGCCGAGCTCACGCGTGCAGATCATTTGCAGGTGCAACAGCGTACCCCCGTGGCGATGTTCCCTTCAAGGCCCCGACCACCGTGAACCTCCGCATCCGCGCGCGGAGGCAGGGTCCTGGTCGAGCGCGGCCGACCCGCCGACGTCGCGTCAGAGCGGTTCGGGCGTGGTGAGGCAGCCGGCCTCGCGGCCGAGCCTCCGGAGGCCCTCGAGATCTCCGGGACCGAACCCCGTCACGCCGCCTCCCGCCTTCTCCATGATCTCCCCGGGCGTATCGATGTGAGCGAGCCCCATCACGTGCCCGAGCTCGTGGAGGAGGACGGGCCCCTGTGCCCCGGGCCAGCCGAAGCCCGGTGGGTTCGGATCCTCCAGGTTCATCGCGACGAACCCCGTCACGAGCAGTTCCTCGCCGGTGAGCGGCCGCGCCGGCGCGGCGACCGCGGCCGCCTCGTGGGTGTCACGCTCGAAGTCGATGTCGGTCTCGTCGGGGTCGACCCACGCGATCAGGACCGGCGCCCATCGCTCGCCGTACCGATCGCGTTGGACCGATTGCCGCCGCCGCGTCGGGACCTCGTCGGTGAGACCGTCGTAGGCGAACGCGATGCCCGTCGCCCGGGAGACCTGGCGGACCGCCTCGTGCACGTCCTCGACGGAGCCCTCCGGGGCCCTCGACGGGTTGATCACGTAATGGATCGTGTCGCACGGGTTCCATCGGAGCGGCGATCCGTCGATCCGGAAGGCCAAGAAGTCGTGTTGCGACGCGTCGCTCTGCGGTCGCGTGAGCCGCTCGATCGCGAGCAGCCCGCCGCCGAGCGTCGCGATCGTCAGCGCGAGCACGGCGACGAAGGCGACGACCCGAGATGCAGGGCGGCGCCGAGCGGGCGCGGCGTCGGCGGGCGCGCCGGCGACGGACAGGCCGCCCGCGGGCACCGGCGTCCAGGAGCCCGGGACGTCGGGTCTCGGTGGCGTCGGGATCGGCGGACGCTCGGGGGGAAGTTCCGCGGGCACGTCGGCATCGTAGGCGGTGGCATGCGGCCGCGCGGCCGGCTCGACCACGGTGCCCGCCGGTCGACCCCATCGATATCGTGACGAGATGACCGGTGTCCGCCGTTCCGGCGTCGTCCTGCTGGTGCTCGCCGTCGTGATGCTCGTGCCGCTCCCCGCGCGCGCGGACCACGAGCCGCCTCCGGTCGACATCGTCGTCGACACCTTCGCCGACACGTACGACGGGTCCTGCGCCGACGGCGACTGCTCCGTCCGCGACGCCGTCGCGTCGGCGTCCGACGGTGACACCGTCGGACTCCCGTCCGGGGTCTTCACGCTGACGCTCGCCGGCGACGGAGGGATCGATCTCGGCGACATCGACGTCGACGCGTCGATCACCGTCACGGGGATCGGCGAGACCGGCACGTTCGTCGACGCGTCGCCGCTCGGCGATCGCGCGTTCGACCTCGCGGGCGCGGACGTCCGCCTCGAGCGACTCACGATCCTGGGAGGGGCGACCGCCGGACGCGGCGGCGCGATCCGCGTCACGGATGGGACGGCCCACCTCGAGTTCCTCTCGATCCGCGGGAGCCACGCACGGAACGGCGGCGCGATCGCAGCCACGAACGCCGGCGTGCGCGTCTCGCAGAGCGCCTTCATCGACAACGTCGCCGATCGCCGCGGGGGTGGCGTGTCGGTGCACGGGACCGCCGTGGTGCGCATCCTCCGCTCGTCGATCGTGGGAGGCAGCGCTCGGGTCGGCGGCGCGCTCTGGACGGGATCGTCCGGCGTCACCGCCGTTTCCGCGTCGACCCTCGCCCGGAACACCGCCACCGTCGGCGGCGCACTCCGAGCGACCGACGGAGCCGTCTCGATCTTCCGCAGCACGATCGCGCGGAACGCCGCGTCGACGGCCGCCGCGATCGCGACCGACGTCGAGACGGACGTCTCCGTGAGCATCGTCGCGGCGAACCGCTCGCGGAACGGACGCCCGTGCGTCGGACCCTTCGCGAGCACCCACAACGTCGGAACCCGCGGCACCCGATCATGCGGGTTCGACGCGCCGACGAACGAGACCGTCCGTGACGCTTCGCTCGGTCCTCTGGCGGCGCACGGCGGTCCGACACCGACGGTCGCGCTGCTCCCGGGTTCCCCCGCGATCGACGTCGATCCCGGTTGCACCCGGCCGGATCAGCGCGGCGTGCGCCACGCCGGACCCTGCGACGCGGGCGCGTACGAGTTCGCACGATGCCTCGGCGTCGTCGTCAACGTCGTCGGCACCCGCCACGACGACGAGCTCTCGGGTGGGCGTCGCACCGACGGCATCGTCGGACAGGCGGGGAACGACGAGCTCCAGGGATCGATCGGCGCGGACGGCGTGTGCGGCGGCGTCGACGACGACCGCCTGCTCGGCGGACCGGGGAACGATCGCATCGACGGGAGCCGTGGCGACGATCGGCTCGAGGGCGAGGACGGCGACGACGTCCTGCGCGCCGGCGGAGGGCGGGACCTGGTGATCGGCGGACCTGGCCGCGACGTCTGCATCGTCGACCGACACGACCGGGTCCGAGGCTGTGAGCGGATCCGCCGCTGAGCGATCGATGCGCGCGGCGCAGGAAGCTCGCCGCCGCCGCTCCACGCCCTACCGGATGATCCTGCGGCGCGCCTTCGGCCAGTAGAGCAGAACCAGCTTCCCCTTCAGCAGGGAGGTCGTGACGGGACCGTAGTGACGGCTGTCGGTCGACGCGTCGGACCGGTCGCCTTGGACCCACCACTCGTCGTCGGCGAGCCGGCGACCGTCGATCGCGTCACCCGGACCGCCGCGCACGCGCTTGACCATCTCGTAGCCCGGGCGGGCCGGATGCTCGACGACCACGACGTCGCCGACGGCGTACCGGCGGGGGGTCACGACGAGCGCCCAATCATCGGGGAACAGGGTCGGAAGCATGCTCGCGCCGTCGATCCGGACGCGTGACGGTCTCCACCGCAGGAACACCACGCCTGCCGCCACAACCGCTGCGCCACCGGCGAAGAGAGCCGAAAGCCGTTCCCGGGCCCGGTGGTAGGGTTCCGCGCGTGGCCCGCCGGGTAGCTCTCCGCCACGAGAAGGAGGCAGTCGCATGCTCGAAGCATTCCTGAAGCCGCGCCGGACCGTCCACGCCCACTGCGACGTTCCGTGTGGGGTGTACGACCCCGCGCAGGCACGGATCGAAGCGGAGTCGGTCAAGGCGATCCAGCAGCGCTACCAGAACGCGGACTCCATGAAGTCCGCCGGCGAGTCCGTCGAGGACTACCGCACGCGGTGCCTGATGATCAAGGAGCAGCGCGCGGATCTCGTGAAGCACCACCTGTGGGTGCTGTGGACCGACTACTTCAAGCCGGAGCACACCGAGAAGTACCCGGACCTCCACGACAAGTTCTGGAAGGCCACGAAGCTCGCGGGCGGCGCGAAGAAGGCACAGGACCCCGCGCAGGGTCAGGAGCTGCTCGACGCGATCGACGAGATCGCGAAGATCTTCTGGGAGACGAAGAGCTAGCTGTGTGACGGCCCCAGGGACCCCCCACAAGCGTCCCCGGGGCCATCAACGATCGGCGGACGGGCGAGGCCGTCGGCTCCCCGCCCGCCCGCGCGAGCACCGCTCTCGCGAGCCCGTGCCAGACCGCTGCCAGACCAGCTGAGCCCGGGGGGCCGGGGTGGGTCTGGCGGCACCCCGGCCCCGTCCGGTACTCGACGTCATCATCGGTCCGCCACCCGGGGGTCCCAC
>DATHTO010000053.1:0-6309 GCA_035463115.1 Actinomycetota bacterium
CAAGCGCTACACCGCCCAGGAGATCAGCGCGCGCATCCTCCAGAAGCTCAAGCGGGACGCCGAAGCCTATCTGGGCGATGAGGTGAGCCAGGCCGTCATCACGGTTCCCGCCTACTTCGGTGACGCCCAGCGCCAGGCCACCAAGGAGGCCGGTCAGATCGCGGGGCTCGAGGTCCTGCGCATCATCAACGAGCCGACCGCCGCCGCTCTGGCGTACGGCCTCGACAAGGGTGACCACGACCAGACGGTGCTCGTCTTCGACCTCGGGGGCGGCACGTTCGACGTGTCGTTGCTCGAGATCGGTGACGGCGTGTTCGAGGTGAAGGCGACGCACGGTGACACCCAGCTCGGCGGCGACGACTGGGACCAGCGGATCATCGATCACCTCGTGAAGTCCTTCAAGGACGGTCACGGTGTCGACCTGGCGAAGGACCGCATGGCACTGCAGCGCCTGCAGGAGGCCGCGGAGAAGGCGAAGATCGAGCTGTCGCAGGTCACCGAGACGACGATCAACCTCCCGTTCGTCACGGCGACGAACGAAGGCCCGCTGCACCTCGAGCAGAAGCTCACCCGCGGCGAGTTCGAACGGATGACCGAGGATCTCGTCGAGCGGACGCGCGTGCCGTTCGAGCAGGCGATCAAGGACTGGGGCAAGGACGCCAGCCAGATCGACCACATCATCCTCGTCGGCGGCTCGACACGGATGCCGATGATCCAGGAGCTCGTGAAGGCGCTGACGGGCGGCAAGGAGCCCCACAAGGGCGTGAACCCCGACGAGGTCGTCGCGGTCGGCGCGTCGATCCAGGCCGGCGTCCTGAAGGGCGACGTGAAGGACATCCTGCTCCTCGACGTCACGCCGCTGTCGCTCGGCGTCGAGACGCTCGGCGGCATCGTGCAGCGGATGATCGAACGCAACACGACGATCCCGACGCGCAAGGCCGAAACGTTCACGACCGCGGCCGACGCCCAGACGCAGGTCGAGATCAACGTCCTCCAGGGTGAAGGCGAGACGGTCGCGTCGCCCGGCGTGAAGTCGCTCGGCCGGTTCAACCTCGTCGGCATCCCACCGGCGCCGCGGGGCGTTCCGCAGATCGAGGTGTCGTTCGACATCGACGCGAACGGCATCGTGAACGTCAGCGCGAAGGACCTCGCCACCGGCAAGGAACAGGCGATGACGATCACCGGTGGCACCGCGCTGTCGAAGGACGAGATCGACCGCATGGTCAAGGAGGCCGAGTCGTTCGCGGCCGAGGACCACAAGCGCCGCGAATCGGCCGAAGCGCGCAACCAGGCCGACCAGATGGCCTACCAGGTCGACAGGTTCGTGTCGGACAACGGCGACAAGATCGCCGACACCGACAAGAGCGAGCTCACCGCCGTGAACGACGAGCTGAAGGAGACGCTCAAGGACCAGGACGCGGCTCCGGAGACCCTCCGCAGCGCCACGGACAAGGTCATGACGGTCTTCCAGCGTGTCGGTCAGGCGATGTACCAGCAGACACAGGCGTCCGAGGCGCAGACGACCGCCGGCGACGGCGGCGCGGGCGCCGAGGGCGAGACGACGGCCCAGGCCCGCACCGACGAGTCGGGCGATGACGAGGTCGTCGAGGGCGAGATCGTCGAGGAAGGAGGATCGTGATGCTCGCCAGATGGGATCCCTTCCGTGACATGAAGGCGGTGGAAGAGGAGTTCGACCGCCTCGCGGGGAGGGCCTTCTCGCGCAACGCGTGGGTGCCGGCTCTCGACGTCCGTGAGACCGAAGACCGCTTCGAGGTGACCCTCGACCTGCCGGGGATGGACCCGGAGGCCGTCGGTGTGACGTTCGAGGACGGCAGTCTCACGATCACCGGCAAGCGGGACTTCTCCAACGAGGAGAAGGGCGAGACGTGGCACCGCATCGAGCGGAGCTTCGGAACCTTCGCCCGGTCGATCCGCCTCCCGCAGACGGCCGACGCCGACCGGATCGATGCGACGTTCGACAAGGGCGTCCTCACCGTGTCGGTGCCGAAGGTCGAGCAGGCGAAGCCACGCACGATCGAGGTGCGGACGAAGTGAGCACCGACGACCGACGCGGCGCCCGTCGCGAGGAGCCGACGTTCCGCGTGACGGACGAGCGACGGTTCGCAGGAGGGGCCGAGGGCTCGGGTCGCGAGCCCTCGGCGCCCGCCGAGGCCGAGGTTCGCGAGCAGGCCGAGGTTCGCGAGCAGGCGGTCGCCGAGACGGCCGACGCCGTCGCCGAGGCCGCGGCCTCCGTTCCCGAGCCCCAGCATGACGAGCTCGAGCAGGCTCGGACCGAGGCCGCGGAGTACCGAGCGCACCTGCAGCGACTGCAGGCGGAGTTCGACAACTACCGCAAGCGCACCGTCAAGGAACAGAGCCGGATGCTCGAGCTGGCTTCCGAGCCCGTCGTCCGGCGGCTCCTCGAGGTGCTCGACGACTTCGAGCTGGCGCTGCTCCATGCCGAACAGCAGGAGCCGGCGCCGGAGATCGAGAAGTTCACGAAGGGCGTGGAGCTCGTGTTCGCGAAGCTCCTCGACGCCCTGCACGCCGAAGGGCTCGCGCGGATCGACGCGGAAGGCAAGCCGTTCGATCCGGAGCTCCACGAGGCATTGATGCAGACCGGCGAGGGTGACGGCGATCCCGTCGTCGCCGAGGTGTTCCGCCCCGGGTACACGCTGAAGGGACACGTGCTCCGCCCTTCGGGCGTGCGCGTCGAACGGCGCTGAGGACGCGACGATGGCCGAGCAGCACGACGTGCGACGCGAGTGGTTCGAGAAGGACTACTACGCGGTGCTCGGCGTGGCGAAGAACGCGTCCGCCGCCGAGATCAAGAAGGCGTACCGGAAGCTCGCGCAGCAGCATCATCCCGACGCGAACGCCGGGAACGCCGCGGCCGAGGAGCGCTTCAAGGAGGTCTCGGCCGCCTACGACGTCCTCGGCGACGAAGACAAGCGCAAGGCGTACGACCGCGTCCGCGACATGGCGGCTGCGGGCTCTGGTGCGGGCGGCTTCCCGCGAGCGGGCGGCCCCGGCGGCGGGTTCCGCGGAGGCCCCTCCGGCTATCCCGGCGGCGTCGGCGGCGGCTTCCCGGGAGGGTTCTCGTACGAGAGCGTCGACCTCGGCGATCTGCTCGGTGACATGTTCGGCGGCGCTCGAGGCCGACGCGGCCGTGGCGCATCGCGTGTGAGGCGCGGCGCCGATCTCGAGACCGACGTCCGGGTGTCGTTCGAGGAGGCGATGGTCGGGGCGACCATGCCGGTGAAGATCTCGGGCCCCGCGACGTGTTCGACGTGTCACGGCTCCGGCGCCGCCCCCGGCACGCAGCCGATCACGTGCCCGGAGTGCGGGGGCGACGGGCAGATCGCCGTGAACCAGGGGCCGTTCTCGATGGCGCAGACGTGTCCTCGCTGTGAAGGCACGGGCCGCATCGTCGAGCGGCCGTGTCCGACCTGTCGCGGGACCGGCGCGGAGCGGCGCACGCGCCGTCTGCAGGTGAAGATCCCCGCCGGCGTGAAGGACGGCGCCCGCATCAAGCTCGCCGGCAAGGGCGAGCCCGGCGGGGCCGGCGTGCCGTCCGGCGACCTGTACGTGCGTGTGCGCGTCGAGCCGCACCGGGTGTTCGGACGCAAGGGCGACGATCTCACCCTCGAGCTGCCGGTCACGTATCCCGAGGCCGCGCTCGGCTCGCAGGTGCAGGTTCCGACGCTGAACGGCCCCGTGACGCTGAAGGTGCCGGCCGGCACGCCGAGCGGCAAGACGTTCCGGGTCAAGGGCAAGGGCGCACCCACGCGTGCCGGTCACGGCGACCTGCTGGTGACGGTCCTCGTCGACGTCCCCGGCCGATTGTCGAAGCGGGAGAAGCAGCTGCTGAAGGAACTGCAGGAGGCGAGGAGCGACTCGCCGCGCGCCGATCTCGGCGTGTCGTGAGGTGGGACGGACATGGTTGAACGCGAGCGCACCGACGATGTGACGGAAGCGGCGAGCGGCCCCCCGCGCCGCGACGGCCTGGGGTCTGCCGACGGCGCGGCGTCGCGCGACGCGAGGTCTCCGCAGGACCGCGCTTCCACCGACGGCATGCTGAGCGAGGAGCGCGCCGTCTACATCATCAGCGTCGCGGCGGAACTCGCCGGCGTGCATCCGCAGACGCTGCGGATCTACGAACGCAAGGGCCTGCTCAACCCGAAGCGCACGTCGGGCAACACGCGGCGATATTCGGACCGCGACATCGCGCGCCTGCGGCTGATCCAGGACCTGACGCAGCAGCGCGGCGTCAACCTCGCGGGGGTCAAGCTCATCATGGAGATGCAAGCCGAGCTCGAAGAGCTCCGTCGCCAGGCCGAGGACCTGCAGGCGCAGCTGCGACGGTCGCGACGCGCCGTTCGGCGACAGCCGCATCCGAGCGAGGGCAAGATCGTGCCGCTCCGCACCGTCTTCCTTCCGCCATGGGAGATCGAGCGATGACGCTCCGGCTCCGAGGCGCGCACGTGACGCTCCGGCCGTTCCGCGCCGGCGAGTTCGACGTGCTCTGGGCCGAGGAGACCGCTGACCGGGGCGCGTACCAGTCGCCCGTGCCGGACGATCAGGCGTTCCGCGAGCGGCTCCGCCGGCGCGTCGACGCGTCGGGGTCGTGGACGCGGACCGAGCTGCTCCTCGCCATCGAGGCCGAAGGGGCGCTCGCCGGCGATCTCCAGGCGCGGCGGGACGACGACGCGATGCCGCCGGGCCTGTTCGAGGTCGGCATCGGTGTGTTCCGAGGATGCCGCGGGCGTGGGGTGGGGACCGAGGCGCTGTCGCTGCTGACCGAGCACCTGTTCCTCGAGGAGTTCGCCCATCGCGTCCAGCTCTCGACCGACGTCGACAACGTCGCGATGCGTCGATCCGCCGAGAAGGCCGGCTTCACGTTCGAAGGCGTCCTCCGCGGCTACTGGCCGGTCCCCGACGGACCGGCACGAGACTTCGCGATGTACGCCCGTACCCGTCCCGACCACGAGAGAAGCGACCGATGGACCCGAGCAAGCTGACGATCAAGGCCCGTGCCGCCCTCGAAGGCGCGCACCAACAGGCGCTCGCGCGCAACCACCAGGCGATCGAGCCCGAGCACGTGCTGTTCGCGCTGCTCTCCGATCCCGAGGGGGTCGTGTATCCGCTGCTGAACCAGGTCGGCGTGGCGCCGAAGACGATCCGCGACCGCGTCGACGAGGCGCTCGATCGGATCGCGAAGGTGTTCGGCGGCGGGGACGTCCGGTTCTCGACCACCACGACCCGTCTGCTCGCCGCCGCCGCCACCGAGGCCGACCAGCTCACCGACGAGTACGTGTCGACGGAGCACCTCCTCCTCGCGATGCTCGGCGAGCACGGCGCCGGCGCCGGGCGCGTCCTGACCGACGCCGGGCTGACGCGCGACGCCGCGCTCCAGGCGCTCGCCGAGGTCCGCGGCCGCCGTCGGGTGACCGACGAGAACCCCGAGGAGAAGTACCAGGCGCTCGAGCGCTACGGTCGCGACCTCACCGAGGCTGCGCGCAAGGGCAAGCTCGACCCGGTGATCGGGCGCGACGAAGAGGTCCGCCGCGTGATCCAGGTGCTGTCGCGGCGCACGAAGAACAACCCCGTGCTGATCGGCGAGCCCGGCGTCGGCAAGACCGCGATCGTCGAGGGGCTCGCGCAGCGGATCGTCGACGGCGACGTGCCGGAATCGCTGAAGCACAAGCGCGTCGTCGCGCTCGATCTCGCCGGCATGCTCGCCGGCGCCAAGTACCGTGGCGAGTTCGAGGACCGCCTGAAGGCGGTGCTCCAGGAGATCGCTGACAGCGAGGGCGAGATCGTCACGTTCATCGACGAGCTCCACACGATCGTCGGCGCCGGGGCCGCCGAGGGCGCGATGGACGCCGGCAACATGCTGAAGCCGATGCTCGCGCGTGGCGAGCTCCGCGCGATCGGGGCGACGACGCTCGACGAGTACCGCGAGCACATCGAGAAGGACCCGGCGCTCGAGCGCCGGTTCCAGCCGGTGCTCGTCGAGGAGCCGAGCGTCGAGGACACGATCGGGATCCTGCGTGGCTTGAAGGAACGGTACGAGGTGCACCACGGCGTCCGGATCCAAGACCCCGCGCTCGTTGCGGCGGCCGTGCTCTCCGACCGCTACGTCACCGGCCGGTTCCTGCCCGACAAGGCGATCGACCTTGTGGATGAGGCGGCCTCCCGCCTGCGGATGGAAATCGACTCGATGCCGGCAGAACTCGATGAAATCGAGCGCCGTATCATGCAGCTCGAGATCGAACGTGCGGCATTGAAGAAGGAGTCCGACGCCGC
>DATHTO010000054.1:0-43332 GCA_035463115.1 Actinomycetota bacterium
CGGGGCCGACCTCGGCGAAGACCCAGATCGTCGCCACGTCAGATCACCTTCGCTTCGGTGAGGAGGTCGGCGATCTTGGCGACGCCGTCGTCGCCCTCGACGATCTCGCCGCCCGGCTTCGGAGGAGCATCCTCCGCGCCCGTGACGCGCTGCGTCGACGCGACGTCGTCGTCGCCGAGCCCGAGGTCGTCGAGGCTCAGCCGCTCCACCGGCTTCTGCTTGGCCTGCATGATGCCTTTCAGGCTGGGGTACCGCGGCTCGTTCGCGCCGAGCGTCAGCGTGACGACGGCGGGGAGCGGACAGCTGAGCACGTCGTAGCCCGCTTCGGTCTGGCGCTCGACACGCACCCCGTTCGCGTCGAGCTCGACCTTGCGCGCGATCGTGACGCTCGGCAGGCCGAGGAGCTCCGCCATCGCCGCCGGCATCGTGCCCGTGTAGCCGTCGGCCGACTCCACGCCCGCGACGACGAGGTCGTGCGGTTGCTTCGCGATCGCGGCGGCGAGGACCTTCGCCGTGACGAGCGCGTCGGCTCCCCGGAGCCGGGGATCCGTCACGAGCACGCCGCGGTGCGCGCCCATGGCGAGCGCGCGCTGCACCGCCGTGGCCGCGTCGTCGGGGCCCATCGACACCACGATCACCTCGCCGCCCTGCGCCTCGACGAGCTGGAGCGCGAGCTCGACGCCGACCTCGTCGCCCGCGTCGAGGGCTCCGTTCACACCCTCGCGGACCAGGAGGTTGTCCGGGCCGAGCTTCGGCGTGCCCTCGGGTTCCGGTACGTACTTCGCGCAGACGACGACGTTCATCGGTCCTTCCGGTCCCTCCATCGGATCACGGCGGGCGGCGTCGGGGCGCCGTCCGCCCGGGCGCGGCATACGCTATACGGTAGGTGCCGCGATGTGGGTGTCGGCCGCCGCGCGGCGCCGTTCGCTCAGAGCGACCTCATCCTGGCGGGTCGGTGCGAGGGCGCCACACGACCGACCTGACCCGTCGTCACCCCGATGACGAGGAGGAAGATCCAGATGGGGACGAAGCTCGAGCCGCTCGACCTGCTCGACCTCGACGCGCTCCTCACCGACGACGAACGTCAGGTGCGCGACCTCGCGCGCGAGTGGGTGAACGATCGGATCCTCCCGAACGTCGAGGACTGGTACGAGCACGCGGAGTTCCCGGCGCGCGAGCTCGCGAAGGAGCTCGGGCAGCTCGGGTTCCTGGGGATGCAGCTCCCCGACGAGAGCGGCGAGCCCACGGTCGGGCCGGTCGGCTACGGCCTCGCCGAGCTCGAGCTCGAAGCGGGGGACAGCGGGCTCCGGTCGTTCGTCAGCGTGACGTCGGCGCTCGCGATGTACGCGATCCATGCGTTCGGCTCGGACGAGCAGAAGCAGGAGTGGCTCCCCCGACTGCGGAGCGGCGACGCGATCGGCTGCTTCGGCCTCTCGGAACCCGACTCCGGCAGCGATCCCGGTTCGATGCGCACGTACGCGAAACGCGACGGCGACGACTGGCGACTGTCGGGGACGAAGATGTGGATCACGAACGGGTCGGTCAGCGACGTCGCGATCGTGTGGGCCAACACCGACGAGGGGATCCGTGGGTTCGCCGTGCCCACCGACGCTCCGGGGTTCAGCGCACCCGACATCCACCGGAAACTGTCGCTCCGCGCGAGCGTGACCTCGGAGCTCGTGATGGACGACGTCCGCCTCCCCGCGGGCGCGGTGCTCCCGGGCGTCGACGGCTTGCGAGGGCCGCTGTCCTGTCTGAACGAGGCCCGGTTCGGGATCATCTGGGGCGTGATGGGCGCCGCACGCTCGTGCTTCCGAGCGGCGCTCGACTACAGCACGTCGCGGATCCAGTTCGACCGGCCGATCGCGTCGTTCCAGTTGACGCAGAAGAAGCTCGCCGACATGGCCCTCGAGCTGAACAAGGGCACGCTCCTCGCGTACCACCTCGGGCGCATGAAGGAGGCGGGTCGCCTGCGTCCCGAGCACGTCAGCGTCGGCAAGCTGAACAACACGCGCGAGGCGATCAAGATCGCGCGGACGAGCCGCGGCATCCTCGGTGCGAACGGCATCACGCTCGAGTACCCGATCATGCGACACATGACGAACCTCGAGTCGGTGATCACCTACGAGGGCACCGAGGAGGTGCACACGCTCGTGATCGGCCATGCCCTGACGGGCGTGCGAGCCTTCACGTAGCGGTGGCTACGCGGGCGCAGGCTCGAGCGAGAAGCCGATCAGACGCGAGGCCACGTCGAGGCAGACGTCCTTCATGCGCTGGGGCGTGAGGACGGTGTCGTTCAGCAGGACCTGAACGGCGAGGCCGTCGATCAACGCGCCGATCTCCATCCCGAGCTCGTCAGGGTCGCTCCCGTTCGGGAACTCACCGGTCTCGCGGCCGTGGCGCACGATGTCGGAGATCGACCGACGCCATCGCCGGTCGAGCGCCTCCCGCTCGCGCGCGAGCGACGGGTCGCGGAGCGCCCGCACCCAGATCTCGAGCCAGAGCGCCCATTCCTCGAGCCGTTCGTACTCGTCGAGGAGACCCGGGACGCTCAGCTCGATCAGCCGCTCGAGCTGTCCCCGCGCCGACGCGATCCGGCGGAGCTCCCGAGACTGCGCGAGGTAGTACTTGTCGTTCGCGAACGTCAGCGCCTCGACGAGGAGCCGGTCCTTCGACTCGAAGTAGTAGAGGATCAGACCGGGAGAGACGCCGCAGCGTTCCGCGATGTCCTGGATCCGCGTCTCGGCGAGCCCTCGGTCCGTGATCACGCGAGCGGCGGCGTCCAGGATCTCCTGGTGCCGGTCCTTGCTCTGCTTCTGTCGGGTTCGGCCCACGGGGTCTCCTGCTCGCTCTGAACGCGACACAGCCGTACCAGTCGTCGGACGTCGGGTTGTACAGCGGTTCAACGAACGATACCCGTCCGACCTCGGAAAACCAAACGTCGGCGGCCGCCACACCCGGTCAGCGAAGTTGACTCGCCGTTCAAATCGGTGGTTGGATATCGGCGCGTGACGGGCGGCCGGCCCCTGACGGGGCCCCGTGCCGACGTGCCTGAGTCGGGATCAACGTCGGCGCGTCCGAAGGCGCCGACGAAGCGAGCTGATCGAGGAGAAGGACGAGGGATGGCCACGGGTTCGAACGTCTACGACGCGATCGTGATCGGCGGAGGGCACAACGGGCTCACCTCCGGCGCGTACTTCGCCCGCGACGGCTTGCGGACCGTCGTCCTCGAGGCACGCGAGAAGACGGGCGGCGCGGCCGACACGAGCGCGCCGTTCGCGGACCATCCGGAGATCAACGTCACGACCTACTCGTACGTGATGTCGCTGATGCCGCCGACGATCATCCGCGAGTTGAACCTCAAGGCCCACGGCTACGACGTCACGCCGTTCGGCCCCTACTTCCAGGCGTACCCCGACGGCCGCGCGATCACGATCTTCGCCGACGACGCGCGGAAGTCCCACGAGTCGATCGCCCAGTTCTCGAAGCAGGACGCCGAGACGATGCCGAAGTGGGAGGCATGGCTCAAGGGCGTCGCCGACGTCCTCGGGCCGCTGCTGCTCTCGGTCCCGCCGAAGGTCGGATCCATGTCGATCGGCGACATGCTGCCACAGCTGCAGACGGCGTGGCAGATGCGCAAGCTCGGCGTGCGCGGCGTCGCCGACGTCACGCGACTGTTCACGATGAGCGTCACCGACCTGCTGAACGACTGGTTCGAGTCCGACGCCGTGAAGGGCATGCTCGCGGTCAACGGCGTGATCGGCACCTGGGCCGGTCCCGATGAACCCGGCACCGCGTACGTGATGCTCCACCACTCGATCGGCGACGTGGGCGACGGTCACCTCGGCTCGTGGGGCTTCCAGCAGGGTGGCATGGGCGCGGTGTCGGACTCGATCCGGCGTGCGGCGGAATCGTTCGGATGTGAGATCCGCACGAACGCCCGCGTGTCGAGGATCATCACGCGGAACGGTCGCGCCGTCGGCGTCGCACTCGCCGACGGGACCGAGCTCCGCGCGCCGGTCGTCGTGACGGCCGTGCATCCGAAGATCGGGTTCCTCGAGCTGCTCGACCGCACGGAGCTGCCGGCGGATTTCGTCTGGGACATCGAGCGCTGGAAGACCCGCTCGGGCGTCGTGAAGATCAACGTCGCGATGTCGGAGCTCCCGAACTTCACGGCGATCCCCGGCACGAACCAGCAACCCCATCACACGGGGTCCGTCGAGCTGTGCTTCTCGCCCGAGTACGCCGAGCGCGCGTTCCAGGACGCGCACATGGATCGGAAGGCCGCGACCGCGCCATTCGTCGATGGCACGATCCCGACGACGCTCGACAAGAAGCTGGCGCCCGACGGGACCCACGTGTTCTCGATGTTCAGCCAGTGGGTGCCCGACGACTGGGTGAACGAGCCGCGCCGCGAGGAGCTCGACGCCTACGCGAAGCGGATCTTCGACATCTACAACGAGCTCGCGCCGAACTTCAACGACGCGATCGTCGACTACCAGGTGATCGGGCCCTACGACATGGAGCAGGAGCTCGGCCTGATCGGGGGCAACATCTTCCACGGCGAGCTGTCGGTGGACCAGCTGTTCCACATGCGTCCGGCGCCGGGCTACGCGGACTTCCGCACGCCGATCAAGGGGCTGTACCACGGTTCGTGCGCGACGCACGGCGGCGGCGGCGTGAACGGCATCCCGGGGTGGCAGGCCTACCGGATGGCGAAGAAGGACAAGCTCGTCAAGAAGACGGGCTGACGTCCGTGTGAGCGACGCCGCTGCGAGCACCGACGGTCCCATGACCCCGCTCGAGCACATGCTCGAGGCGCGGTCCGTCGCGGTCGTCGGCGCGTCCGTGAAGCCGGGATCGCTCGGAGCCGCGATGATGGCGGAGCTCCGCCGCGGCGGGTTCGACGGTGAGGTCCTCCCCGTCAACCCGGGCTACGACGAGATCGACGGCTATCGGTGCTTCGCCTCGATCGGCGAGGCTCCGGGACCGGTCGACCTCGCGATCCTCGGCGTGGCGAACCAGCGGCTCGAGCGCGCGCTGACCGATGCCGCCGAGGCCGGCGCCCGGAGCGCCGTCACGTTCTCGTCGCTGCACGAGGAGCCCGACGAGAGGCCGTCGCCCGACGCGCCGCCGCTCCGCGACCGGCTCGCGGCGATCGCGCGGGCCCACGGCATGGCGCTCTGCGGCGGCAACGGCATGGGGTTCTGCAACGAGGCGTTCCGGCTGCGAGCGACGGGGTTCGCCACGCCGGACCACCTGCGGCACGGACCCGTGACGTTCATCTCGCATTCCGGCTCGGCGTTCGCGGCGCTCGCGTTCAACGACCGTGGCATCGGCTTCGACCTCCTCGTGTCGAGCGGCCAGGAGATCGTCACGACGATGGACGAGTACATGGCGTACGCCCTCGATCACGGCCGGACGCGGGTGCTGTCCTTGCTGCTCGAGACCGTTCGGAACCCCGACGGGCTGCGCGCCCAGCTCGCCCGCGCGCTCGAGCTCGAGGTCCCCGTGATCGCGCTCAAGGTCGGCCGCACGGAACCGTCGAAGGCGATGGTCACGGCGCATTCCGGCGCCCTGGCCGGAGAGCACGGCGCGTACGAAGCGCTGTTCGACGCCTACGGCGTGCACGAGGTGCGATCGCTCGACGAGATGGCCGACGCGATGGAGCTGTTCTCGTCGCCGCGGCGCGTCACGGCCGGTCGCGGCATCGCGAGCATCCACGACTCCGGCGGCGAACGCGCGATGTTCGTCGACCTCGCGAGCGATCTCGGCGTCCCGTTCGCGCAGGTGAGCGACGCGACGCTGAAGGCGATCGACGACACGCTCGATCCGGGGCTCGAAGCGGCGAACCCGCTCGACGCGTGGGGGACGGGCATCGATGCGGATCGGATCTTCCGCGAATCGTTCCTCGCGCTCGCTGCCGACGACGACACGGCCGCGGTCGCGTTCGTCGTCGACCTGACCAGGCAGGGCGAACCGTACGACGAGGGCTACCTGCAGATCGCGATCGACGTGTGGAACGGGACGACGAAGCCCTTCTGCGTCGTGTCGAACCTCGCGAGCGCGGTCGACCATCACGAGGTGACGATCCTGCGCGACCGGGGCATCCCCGTGCTCGAGGGAACGACGTCGGGGCTCCTCGCGTTGCGGCACCTGCTCGACCACCGCGACGTCGCGCACCGCGGAGGGGTTCCGGCGCCGCCCGCGGCGGCGGGCGGCGTCCGTGAGCGGTGGCGCGATCGCCTCACGTCGCAGGAGCCGTTCTCCGAGGTCGACGGTCTCGCGCTGCTGCGCGACTACGGCATCCCGACGGTCGACGCACGTCCCGCGCGCTCGCTCGAGGGGGCCGTCGGTGCTGCCGATCTGATCGGCTACCCGGTGGCGCTGAAGACGGCCGCGCCCGGGATCGCCCACAAGTCCGACGTCGGCGGTGTCCGGCTCGGGCTCGCCGGCGCCGAGGACGTCCGCGAGGCGTACGCGTCGCTCGCCGAGAGCCTCGGTCCAGAGGTCACGGTCGCCGCGATGGCCGAGCCAGGCGTCGAGGTCGCCCTCGGCGTCGTGCACGACCCGATGTTCGGCCCGCTCGTGCTCGTCGCGGCCGGCGGTGTTCTCGTCGAGCTCCTGAAGGATCGGAAACTCGGGCTGCCGCCGCTGGACGAAGCGGCGGCGCTCCGGTTGATCGACGGTCTCGCGAGCCGGCCGCTGCTCGACGGGTTCAGAGGGGCACCGCCGGCCGACGTCGGCGCGCTCGCCCACACGGTCTCGAGGCTGTCGGTGCTCGCCGCGGACCTCGGCGACGCCGTGGCAGCGCTCGACGTGAACCCCGTGGTCGTCTCGGCGTCGGGTTGCGTCGCCGTCGACGCGCTCGTCGAACCGGCCCGCTGAGCGACGCGGCGGGCGTCCGCTACGCCGGGTTCGTGACGGGCTCGACCCCGTCCGGGAGCTCCCAGCCCTCGTAGGTGTCGCCGACCCACTCGAACGGATCGTCACCGAAGGCCGGCGCGCGGTGCTCTCCGAGCACCGGCGCTCGCGGCTCCTTCCGGAAGTCGAAGACGTGTTCGAAGTTGTGCGTGTTCTCGATCCTCGGCGTGAGGTACGGCAGCCCCCAGTTGTCGGCGATGAACTTCAGCGGGCTCGAGAACTCGCCCACCTCGTCGTCGATCACGCCTCGCCGCGTGTAGGGCGAGATCGTGAGCATCGGGACGCGCACGCCCAGACCAGCCTCGTCGATGGCCGGTGGGACGACCGGGTCGTAGAAGCCGCCCCATTCGTCCCACGTGATGAAGATCGCGGTGTGCTCCCACATCTCGCTCCGCATCACGGCGTTCACGATGTCGGTCACCCAGTTGTGGGCGTGGCCCGTCGAGAACGGCGGATGGTCCGACAGCTGGAACTGCGGCACGGCCCACGTGACGGCCGGGAGGTCCCCGCGCTCGATGTCACGGACGATGCCGTCGATCGGCCGCATGTGCTCGTGCCACAGATCGGTGTGGAACACGTTCTCGATGCCGTTGTACGCGTTCCAGAAGTAGCCGACCTGTCCGGGGACGGGGGAGTAGTACGTCCAGTCCACGCCGATGTCAGAGAGCTGCTCGCCCACGGTCGGGAAGCCGAAGCACGTGTCGTGCTTCGTGAGGTTCCCTCGGTCGTCGTGCACCAGCGCGAAGACGTCGTCCCCGACCGCGTCGCACCCCCAGCTCTTGAAGCGGGTGCCGTCGTCGAGCTCACGGGTCTTGATGTTCTCGGGGTTGTCGATCACGCCGCCGGACGTCCCCGCGATGAAGAAGAAGTGGTTCGGATAGCTCGGGCCGTTGACGCTCGCGAAGAAGTTGTCCGACAGCGCGTACTCGCGCGCCCACGACCAGTAGTTCGGGATCTGATCCTCGTCGAAGATCGAGTAGGCGTACATCGGACCGTACGTTCCGGTGGCGAAGCCATCCATCGCGCCACCGTTGACGTGCGTGAGCCCGGCGGAGCGGTCGTGCGGGATGTCGCCCGGCAGCCAGTCGGGACAGCGGATCAGCGGCCGTTCCCTGCCGAGGTCGACGCCGACCGTCGTGCCGGTGGCCCCGGGGAACTTCCCGAACAGGTTGTTGAAGCTGCGGTTCTCGAGCATCAGGTAGATCACGCGTTTGATCGGCCACCGCGTATCGATCCGCGGCGTCGGTTCGTCGATCCGAGGGATCACGCGTCCGCCGGTGCAGGAGAACAGCGCCGCGCCTGCCACCGCCATGGCGGAGCGCTTGAGGAACTCCCGGCGCCGGAGCGGCAGCGGATGCTCGGTGCGACGTTCGCCGTCGCCGGCGGGAACGCGATCGTCGAACGGATGCGGCGGGCGGGCCATCCTCCCGGTTGTACCAACCCGGGATGAGAACGACCGCGGTTCAGCGCATGCCGCAACGGGTTCGCAACAGATGCATGGGTATCCTGACGCTCCGTCGCCCGTCCCGCCGTGGAGGACCACCGATCGTTCGTTCCGCATCGTTGCTGCTCGTCGTCGTGATGCTCGTCGCGTGCGACCGCGCGTCGGATCGCGCCGCCTCCCCCGGTGGCACGTTCACGAACGAGCCGGCGGCGACCGACGAGCCGCCGGTGATCGCGGCGACGGACGCGGTCTCGGCATCGCCGACGCTTCCCGCCGAGCCGACGACGCCGCGACCGACCAGCGGGCCGCCGACGGACGGCTGCGTGAACGGATGGGTCACGCCCGCCGAGGGAACACCCGAACGCACGAACCCCGTCGGCGTGATCCGGCGGACCGCGCCGTTCGACGGCGACTACGTGATCGTCGACATGCGGATGTTCGTCGGACCGGAGTCGCCGCCGTCGGACAAGGGATACCTCGCCGAGGTCCGCCGCTGGTACGTCAAGCTCTACGCGGCGGACGACCTCACGTACCAGGGACGGTTCCTCGTCGAGCAGCGGCGGTTCGGGCGTGGTGTCGCCGCCGTGGCGCCCTACGACACCGAGGGGTTCGCGTCGCCCGACTGGATCGGCTTCCAGTGGGAGGACGGCTCGGAGCCCGATCGGTACCCCGGGCTCCCCGACGCATGGGCCGGCGTGCCGTACGACTTCGTCGCGGGAGGCGAGGGCCTCACGATCCCTGGGCTCCCCGCCGAGGTGCGGGACTGCATGGCCGGAACGTGACGGACCTTCGGCCGTTCAGGCCTCCGTCGTTCGACCGCTTGAGGACCGCCGATCGCCGGGCCATGATGAGCCCGCGATGAGCAAGATCTACGGCAGCTCCGGCCGCCAGGCCGATCCGCTCTCGAACATGGGCGTCGTCGTGGGACTGGTCGGGGCCGTGCTCGCGGCGCTCCTCTGGTACTTCCACTTCCAGCCGGCGAGCGACCTGCTCGGCACGTACTCGACGCGCGTCGCGGCGGGCGGAGACCTGCACGAGCAGTTCCGGGTCCTCTCCGCCGTGCTCGGGACGATGGGCGTGGTCGCCGGCATCGCGGGCTCCCTCGGCGGCCGTGGACGCGGCTCGTCGGTCGCGGCGCTGATCTTCGGCGTGGCCGGCCTGAGCTACTGGGTGCTCACGGCGCTCGACGTCCTCACGAGCGTGGTGCCGACGCCGCTCTAGGCGGTCGGCCAGCCCGTGTACGCGTCGGGACCGCGCTTGCGCAGCTCGTTCGCGATCACGAGCCGTTGGATCTCGCTCGTCCCTTCCCAGATCCGATCCACGCGCAGCTCGCGCCACAGACGCTCGACGGCGTACTCGCGCATGTAGCCACGTCCACCGTGGATCTGCACGGCGCGGTCGGCGATCCGGCCCGCCGTCTCGCTGCAGACGAGCTTGACCGCGCTCGCCAGCGCGTGGAGGCGCTTCTCGTCGATGCCACCGCGGGCGGCCTCCCAGCACGTCCGGTAGAGCATCGCCTTGGCGGCCATCAGCTCGGCGGCCATGTCCGCGAGCATGAACGAGATCGCCTGGAACCCCGCGATCCGCTCGCCGAACTGCTCGCGCCGTTCCGCGAAGGCGAGCGACTCGTCGAGGCAGCGTGACGACGCCCCGACGGTCCGCGCGCCGATCATGAGCCGTTCCTCGACGAACCAGGCCTTCGTGAGCTCGAAGCCCTGTCCGACCTCGCCGAGCACACGGTCGTCGCCGAGCCGTACGTCGTCGAACGCGAAGATCGGGTGCTCGAACACGAACGTGTGCGTGTATTTCGGCGTGCGGACGAGCCGGACGCCGTCGGCGGCCTTGTCGACCAGGAAGATCGTCGCCTTCTCGGGGTCGCCGTCGACGTGCGCGTGCAGCAGGAAGAAGTCGGCGACGTCGCCGCTCGTCACGTGCCACTTCTCGCCGCGCAGCACCCATCGGTCACCGTCGCGTGTCGCCGTGGTCGCGACCATCGACGGGTCCGAGCCGGCGCCTTCTTCGGTGATCGCGTACGCGTCCCTTCGTTCACCGCGGATCGCCGGCCGCAGGAACTCGTCCTTCTGGGCGTCGGTGGCCGTCGACAACGGGATCGAGGGGCGCCACGGGATGTCCCACAACGCGCCGGTGGCGCGTCCCCACTGCTCCTCGACCAGCATCTGCTGGAACAGGTCGAGGCCCTGTCCCCCGTCGGCGGTGGCGTGGTTGATCGCGTGGAATCCGGCGTCGAGGACCGACGCCTTGGCCCCCGCGGCGCTCTCGGCGGTCAGGCCGTCGTTCCACTCGCATTCGAGCTCCAGCGGGATGAGCACCTCGTCGGTGAAGGCGCGGGCCCGACGTTGGAGCGCGACGTCGTCGGGCGTGAGTCGGATGTCCATCCCAGCGTGCTCCTTCGTGCGGATGCGGGGCGCCGGTGGAGTGTAGGTCCGGGCGAGGGCCGGTCGTGAGTCCCGTGGTTGTGCCGGGACGCGACGGCCTATGGGTTGCGCGCGCGGGCCGTCCGACGCATCATCCGCGGGTCGGCGAACGGCCAGTGAGGGGGCAGCGCATGCGCAGCGAGTTCGACGCATTGTTCCGCAGCGAGATGGGGCGGCGGGCGCTCCTGAAGTACATGGGATACGCGACGCTCCTCGGCGGGACGGGCGTCCTGACCGCATGCCGGAGCGACACGACGCCCGGAACGGGCGGCGGGGTCGTCGAAACGCCCGCGTCGCGACCGCCGATCGAGGAGGAGCCGGGCACCCTCACGATCCACGAGTGGGCCGGCTTCGAGGCGAAGTGGCTCTGGAAGGACTACGCCGCCGAGGGGTACCCGGACCCGAAGTTCACGTTCCTCACGAACACCGAGGGCGTGATCGCGAAGACGCAGGCGGGGCTCGAGTGGGACATCACGCACCCGGAGAACGGCTACGTCCAGGACTACCTGAACATGGGCGTCATCCAGCCGTGGGACACCTCGTTGATCTCCAACTGGGACAGCCTGAACCCCGTGCTCGAGGAGCACGGCGCGATCGACGGCCAGCAGTACGAGATCGTCACGGACTGGGGTTACTCGGGCGTCCTGATCCGCACCGACGAGGTCGATCCGTCGGTCAACTCGTACTCGTACCTGTTCGACGACAACCTCAAGGGTCACATCGGCTGGTTCGACACGCCGTGGATCATCCAGCAGGCCGCGATGGTGCTCGGCGTCGACCCCGCGCAGACGTTCAACATGACGGATGAAGAGCTCGAGGAAGCGAAGCAGTACTGCATCTCGAAGGCGGGGAACGTCTACACGATCTGGGTCGACTACACGACGATGTGGGACGACGTTCGCCAGGGGAACCTGTGGGCGGTCTACGCGTGGCCCGACGCGTACTCCGTGCTGAAGGAAGAGGTTCCGGTCCAGTACATCCGCCCGAAGGAGGGCGTCCTGTCGTGGGCCGAAGGCTTGATCCTGCGGGCCGACACCGAGAACTACTACCACGCGCACGAGTACGCGGATGCCTGGACCGGCGTCGACGTGGGCACGCGCCTCGTCAGCACGTGGGGCTACGGGCACGCGAACACCGACATCGATCTGAACGAGATCGACCCCGACCTCGTCGAGGTGTTCGGTCTCGACGATCCCGAGACGAACCTGGCGGAGCCGATCAGCTACTTCGACCGGTACCAGCCCGAGCGCGACAAGTACAACCGTGCTTGGGACGAGGTGAAGGCGTCGATCTCCTGAGCGTCCGACCCCTCGACCCGTTGGCGGCCGCCGAGGCCGCCGAGCCTGCTCCCTCCCGGCGCCGTCGGCTCGGTCGCCGCGCCGGTCCGACGCTCGGGCTCCTCTCGGCGCCGGTCCTGTGGGTAGGGCTGTTCTTCGTGGTCCCCGTCGTGATGATCGCGACCTACAGCATCGCCGGGATCTCGGGCCTCTCGCCGAACGACCTCACGTCGTTCTCACTGACGCCGTGGAAGGACTTCCTCTTCGAAGGGCCGTACATGGGCCTGTTCTGGAAGTCGGTCCGGATGTCGTCGATCGTGTCGGTGACGTCGGTGGTCCTGGCGTACCCCGTCGCCTACCTGCTCGCCCTCGTCGCCGGCCGTCGGAAGTACACCCTGCTGCTGATCATCATCGTTCCGTTCCTGACGAGCTACCTGCTGCGGGTGCTGGCGTTCCGCGTGATCCTCGGTGACCAGGGCGTGATCAACACGGCGCTCGAGACCCTCGGCGTCGTCGATCAACCCGTCGGGTGGCTCTACTACAGCCAGTTCGCGATCTACGCGGTCCTGTCGTACGTCTGGGTTCCGTTCGTCGCACTGCCGATCTTCGTGTCGCTCGAGAGCATGAACACGCAGTTGCTCGAGGCGAGCAGCGATCTCGGCGCCTCGCGGCTCCGGACGTTCGTGACCGTCACGCTGCCGCTGTCGATGCCCGGTGTGATCGCGGCGTTCATCTTCGTGTTCATCCCGACGCTCGGTGAGTACGTGACGCCGCGGCTCGTCGGCGGGCCGGGTGGATACATGTTCGGAAGCGCGATCGAGAGCGCGTTCACCGCGGGCCTCGACTGGCAGTTCGGATCGGCGATGTCGATGTTCCTCGTCTTCGCCGTCGGGGTCCTGATCGTGGTTTTCGGGCGGTACCTGAACACGCGGGCGGTGGCGGAATGAACGTCGCCGTCTCGAAGGGTGGACGGCGGCTGCTCTGGCTGTCGTTCTGGTTCCTCGTGATCTTCCTGTACGCGCCGATCCTCATCCTGATCATCTTCAGCTTCAACGCGCGCGAGCTCGTGTCCTTTCCCTGGGAGGGGTTCACGACGCGCTGGTACCGCGAGTTCCTGCAGAACCAGGTGCTGCTCGACGCGATCCGCTCGAGTGCATCCATCGCGGCGATCTCGAGCGTCGTGACGACGGTGCTCGCGCTTCCCGCGTCGATCGCGATGTCTCGCCGGCGCTTCTTCGCCAAGGGGCTCGTCTCCGGGATGCTGCTCGCGCCGCTCGTGATCCCCCTCGTCGTGCTCGGAACGGCGCTGCTGATCCTCTTCAACTACCTGCAGAAGG
This sequence comes from Actinomycetota bacterium, assembly GCA_035463115.1. Classification (GTDB taxonomy): domain Bacteria; phylum Actinomycetota; class UBA4738; order UBA4738; family HRBIN12; genus BPGL01. The sequence goes on from DATHTO010000054.1 coordinate 13,418, forward strand.
TGGCCGGGATCCCGATCGAGCTCGGCTGGCTCACGATCACGATCGCCCACGTGGTGATCGCCCTCCCGTTCGCGGTCCTGACGATCGTGCCTCGCATGGAGCGGATCCCCGTGGCGCTCGAGGAGGCCTCGCGTGACCTCGGCGCTGACGCGTGGACGGCGTTCCGCACCGTGACGTTCCCGTTGCTCGCCCCCGCCGTGCTGTCCGCCTACCTGCTGAGCTTCGTGATCTCGTTCGACGAGGTGGTGCTGGCGTCGTTCGTCGGCGGCCAGACGACGACGTTCCCGCTCTACCTGTGGTCCCAGCTGCGGCTCCCGAGCCAGCTGCCGCAGCTTCCGGCGGTCGCCGTCGTGGTGCTCGCGATCTCGGGGGTGGTCGTCGTTGCCGCCGAGGTGCTCCGCCGGCGGACCGACCGGACGCTCACGTCGAGCACAGCCGTCCCTGACGACATCCCGAACCGTGTGGAGGTGCGAACGGCGTGAGCGACGTGGCAGCGGCGATCTCGATCCAGCGGGTCAGCAAGCGGTTCGGTGACGTCGTCGCGGTCCGCGACGTCTCGCTCGACATCGCCGAGGGCGAGTTCCTCACGCTGCTCGGCCCGTCCGGCTGCGGCAAGACCACCACGATGCGGATGGTCGCCGGGTTCGAGGAGCCCGACGCGGGACGGATCGTCTTGCGGGGCGACGACGTCGTCGGCGTGCCGCCGAACAAGCGCGAGGTCAACATGTGCTTCCAGCACTACGCGCTGTTCCCGCACATGAGCGTCGGCAACAACATCGCGTACGGCCTGAAGCTGAAGAAGGTGTCGAAGGCCGACCGTCACAAGCGCGTCGACGAGATGCTCGAGCTCGTCGGGCTCGCCGGGTACGCCTCGAGGAAGCCGGCGCAGCTCTCGGGCGGTCAGCAGCAGCGCGTCGCGCTCGCACGCGCGCTCGTGAACCGACCGGCCGCGCTTCTGCTCGACGAGCCGCTCGGCGCGCTCGATGTGAAGCTCCGCAAGCAGATGCAGCTCGAGCTGAAGCGGATCCAGCACGAGCTGCGGACGACGTTCGTCTACGTCACGCACGATCAGGAAGAGGCGCTGTCGATGTCGGACCGGATCGCGGTCATGAAGGACGGGGTGGTCGAGCAGCTGGGCACGCCGCGCGACGTCTACGAGCATCCGGCGACGCCGTTCGTCGCCGACTTCGTCGGGGTCCTGAACGCACTCGCGTTCCGCGTGGACGAGACGAGCGGCACCGACGCGATCATGCGCCTGAGTGACCGTGACCGCGTCGTCGTGCCGGGCGGGGGTTCCGCGGCACCGGGGAGTCAGCTGCTCGTGGCGGTGCGGCCCGAGCGGATACGGGTGCACGTCGGCGACGTCACCACGAACGGTGGATCGCGGATCACCGGCCGCGTTGACGACGTGATCTACCTCGGCACCCTGACGCAGTTCCATATCGCGACCGATGCCGGCACGCGCATCGTCGCCCACCGCCTGTCCGACGAGGACACCGCCGGGATCGATCACGGACAGGCCGTCACGCTGACCTGGGATCGTGAGGACGCCTCGATCCTGCATGACGGATGAACGTCGGCAGCGACGCCGGCGTTCGCGACGACGCGCGTCCGTGACGATCGCGACCGACCATCGAACGACAAGGAGACTCCGATCGCATGAGCACGCCCGCCGACCTCGCCTTCGTGAACGGCGCGATCTACACCGTCGACGCCGCCTCGTCCCGGGCCCGAGCCGTCGCCGTCCGTGACGGCCGGATCGTGGCGGTCGGCACCGACGACGACGTCCGCGATCACGTCGGATCGGGGACCGAGGTCGTCGATCTCGCCGGCAAGATGCTGCTGCCCGGGTTCCAGGACGCGCACGTCCACGCCCAGGGCGGCGGGATCGATCGCCTCCGGGTCGACATGAGCGAGGTGCACTCGGCGGACGAGTACGCCCGCCTGATCCGGACGTACGCCGACGCGAACCCCGATGCCGACTGGATCCTCGGCGGGGGATGGGCGATGGACATCTTCCCGGGCGGCACGCCGAGCCGGCAGCAGCTCGACGCGATCGTGCCCGACCGGCCCGCGTTCTTCGCGAACCGCGACAACCATGCCGCCTGGGTGAACACGCGCGCGCTCGAGATCGCCGGCGTCGGCGCGAGCACGACCGATCCCGTCGACGGGCGGATCGAACGTGAGGCCGACGGGAGCCCGCAGGGAACGCTGCACGAGGGCGCGATGGCGTTCGTGCGGCGGCACGTCCCCGACCCGGACGACGACACGAAGCGGAAGGCCCTGCTGATCGCGCAGGCGTACCTCCACTCGCTCGGCATCACGGCGTGGCAGGAAGCGATCGTGGGCGACTATCCGACGGTCCCGAACGCGCGCGACGTGTATCCGTCGCTCGCGGGACGCGGCGAGCTGACCGGGAAGGTCGTCGGCGCGCTCTGGCTCGAGCGCGGTCGCGGCGCGGAACAGATCGACGAGCTGGTCGGCTACCGCGAGACAACCTCGATCGGCGCGTACCGCGCGACGACCGTGAAGATCATGCTCGACGGCGTCTGCGAGAACTTCACGGCGGCGATGACGCGCTCCTACCTCGGCGCGGACGGTCGCGAGACCGGGAACACCGGCATCGAGTATTTCGATCCCGAGACGCTCCGCGAGGTGCTGATCCGGCTCGACGCCGAGGGGTTCCAGGCGCACATCCACGTGATCGGTGACCGCGCCTGCCACGATGCGCTCGACGCGATCGAAGCGGCGCGCGCCGCGAACGGCGCGTCCGACAACCGGCATCACCTCGCGCACGTGCAGCTCGTGCGGCCCGACGACGTGCCGCGGTTCCGTGCGCTCGACGTGACGGCGAACGTCCAGATGCTGTGGGCCGCGCACGAGCCCCAGCAGGACGAGCTCACGGCGCCGTTCATCGGTGACGAGCGCGCCGGCTGGCAGTACCCGTTCGGCGCCCTGCTCGCCGCGGGCGCGACGATGTGCGCGGGCAGCGACTGGCCGGTGTCCACGCCCGATCCGCTGCAGGAGATGCACGTCGGTGTCCATCGGACGGTTCCGCCCGGCTACACGTACGGCGAGGCGAACGACGAGGTGTTCCTTCCCGACCAGCGGATCACCTTGGCGCAGGCGATCCGCGCGTTCACGATGGGGAGCGCATACGTGAACCACCTCGACGCGCACACCGGCTCGATCGAGGTGGGTAAGGCGGCGGATCTCGTCGTGCTGTCCGAGGACCTGTTCGCGGTCGACTCACCGACCGACGCCCGCGTGCTCCTGACGGTGGCCGACGGTCAGAAGGTCTTCGAGGGCGACGGTTCCGGACTCTGACGCGCGACGGTAGGCTCCGGCTCCATGACCCGCACCGTCTTCCACGGTGGCCGCGTCTTCGACGGGACGGGCGCCGACCTCGCCGACGCCGACGTCGTGATCGAGGACGGCCGCATCGTCGACGTCGGTCCCGGGCTCGACGGCGATGAGGGCGTCGAGTGCACGGGCAAGGCGCTCCTGCCTGGGCTGTTCGACTGCCACATCCATCTCGCCGGGCGCTACGAGGACGACGAGCTCACCGTTCAGCACCGTCCGTTCTCGTACGGGTTCTTCCTGATCCCGGAGAACATGCGGATCACGCTCGCGCTCGGCATCACCACCGTGCGCGACGCGGGAGGCGTCGATGCCGGCCTTCGGAGGGCGGTCGAGGACGGCGTGCTGGTCGGGCCGCGGATGCAGGTCTCCATCACGATGCTGAGCCAGACCGGCGGACACAACGATCCGTGGCTGCCGAGCGGCGGCGTGGGCGCCGACTGGCTCCCCTATCCGGGGTTCCCGGCCGGTGTCTGCGACGGGATCGACGGCGCCCAGGCGAAGGTGCGCGAGGTCGTCCGCGCGGGGGCCGACGTGATCAAGATCGCGTCGTCGGGCGGGTTCTTCTCGCCGGCCGACGATCCCCGCCACCCGCACTTCTCGCAGGCAGAGCTCGACGCGATCGTGCGTGCGGCGGCCGATCTCGACCGATGGGTGATGTCGCACGCCCACGGGCCCGAGGGCATCGCGCGTGCCGTCCGCGCTGGCGTCCGCTCGATCGAGCACGGCACGTACCTCGACGAGCGCACCGCGGCGATGATGGTCGAGGCCGGTACGTGGCTCGTCCCGACGCTCACCGCCGGCGACACGAGCGAAGAGCTGGCGCACGACGAGAAGCTCGCTCCGGAGATCCGTGAGAAGTTCGAGGATCTCGGCCGTCCCGAGCTCGATGCGATGCGGCTCGCTGCCGAGGCCGGCGTGAAGGTCGCGATGGGCACCGACTGTCCCGTCGCGCCGCACGGATGGAACCTGAACGAGCTGCGGCACATGGCGGCGAACGGCTTCACCCCGCAGCAAGCGCTGCACGCCGCGACGCTCTCGGCGGCGGAGCTGATGGGCCTCGACGACCGCCTCGGAGCCCTGGCGCCCGGCAAGATCGCCGACGTGGTCGTCGTCGACGGGGATCCGTTCGCGTTCGACGACCTCAAGGACCGGATCGCGCAGGTGTGGAAGGACGGCGTCCGCGTCGTCTGACGCGGAACGTCAGTCGGTCGGGCTCGGCGTCGGTGCGTCGTCCGGCTCGGGTCGACGGACGAACTCGAACAGGCTCCCGTCGGGATACGCGTCAAGCCCCGCCCAGCGGAACCCCCACCTCGCCATCGTCTCGACGATCCGCCCGTCGAGCAGGGGAGGGTTCCCGGGCTGGTTCAGCGCCACGTTGACGCGGATGCTCGCTCCCCAGAGCGCCGCCGGGAGCGTTCCCTGGGGCATCGACGGCGTCCACGTCGGATCGAAGCACTCGCCGATGTCGCCGAGCGGCGCCTCCTCAGGGACCTGCGCCATCGCCTTGCGGAGCAGGTACAGCGTCTTCGTATGACACGTGACCGTGCCGAGTCGCGGCACGTCGCGCGTCTCGATGTGCTCGTCCTGCCACGCGTCGTCGATCGCGAGGGAGCTTCCACCGCCCCAGGACCCCGTGAACTCGCCGAAGCGGCGCTTCAAGACGATCGGCGGAAGCGAGTCGTCGAAAGCGCGGAGCAGTTCGACCTGATCGGGCGTCCGCACCTCGACGGCCGGCTCGCGGACCTGCTCCTCGAGCAACGCGATCACGTCGTTCGTCACGCGCTCGGCGCCGGGTGTGGCGCCCTGTCGCATCCGGAGGAGCGCATACCTCGGGAGCGCGCCGAGCCGGTCCGCGGTCGCCCGCGTCACCATGGCCTCGTACGAGCCCATCACCACGTCCGGGAGGACGGCGCTGACCTCGAGCGCGATCCCGCCGTCGAACTCGAGCCGCCCGCCCGGTGCCAGGCCCCGGAGCTTCGCCGATGACGTCGACAGGATCGCCTGGTCGGGCTCGAGGGCCGAGATCGTGTCCTGGTGATCCCCGGGTTCGAGGAACCACGCGAACGCGCGCGGATCGACCCCCGTGATCTCGAGCGGGATCGTGTCCGGGGACCCCGGCGCGTCGACGACCTCGCCGTCCTCGTCGACCGACCGGGTCAGCCACGCCACGCCGGCGGCGGCGACGGCGACCCGCCGGACCCTCGGCAGCGTCGTCAACGATTCGCCGACGCCCTCCGGGAACCCCTCCGGCATCCACAGCAGGTAGGCGTCGGGAACGCCGGCGACCGTTCCGCCGCCGGGCTCGGTCGGGTCGGTCGAGGGCGAAGGCGAGCTCGCATCGGCGCCGCCGTCACCGGCGGCGTTCATCGCGAACACGACGCCGCTGCCGACGACGAACGTCACGACGAAGGCGGCCACGGCGCGTTGCAGGGCTCGGACGACGTTCGGATCCACTCGGCTCCCTCCGGCAGCGGCGAGTGTAGCGGCGACCGTCGCCGAACCCGGGAGCGAGCCCAGGCCGGCCGCGGTCCCGCGCGTCGTCGTCAGCCGGACGCGGCGGGGTGCTGGAGCAGGTCGACGAGGCGCTCGGCTCGTTCGGCGGCACGCCGTGCGTCGCCCGACGACACGGCTCGACCGATCTCGCGGAGCTCGCGCTCGATCGTCGGTTCGAGGCGGTGGCGCCGCGCCTGCACGAGCGGATCGAGCGCCGCGACGGCGCGATCGAGCCGACGGACCGCGGCGACGGCGGGGTCACGGCGTTCTCGGTAGTCCTCGAGCGAGATGACGTGTCCCATGGCGCGAACCGTATACGCCGGGTCCGACACGGTTGCGCATCCGCGCCTGAACGGATGACGTTCGGGGAGACGTCGTTCGCTCGGTCAGCCCGCCTCGTGCCTCGTCAGGCGCCGCCCCTCGGTCGTGCTGCGTCAGACAAGCACTCCTCAGGCCACGCGGACGCTCGTGACGGGCGCGAGGCGTTCCGCGGCCGTGAACCAGGTGCGGCCGGCGTCGAGCGAACCGAAGAGCTCGCCCGACGTGGCGCCGAAGAACAGCTGCTGCTCGCCGCCGGCGCCGGCCGCTCCGAAGGCCTGCCGGTAGATCGTCAGGAAGGCGTCGTCCTGAGGAAGTCCGTCGCCCCTCGCCGTCCACGACGCGCCGGCGTCGCGCGTCTCGTACACGCGCATGCGGCCGTCGGGCGCGACGCGGTCCTCGGCGCCGACGAGCGGGATCACGAACGCGGTCTCGGCATCCGACGGATCGACCGCGAGCGGGAACCCGAAGTCGCTCGGAAGGCCGGCCCCGATGTCGTTCCAGGTGGCGCCGGCGTCGTCGCTCCGGTACACGCCGCCGTGGAACTGTAGGAAGAGGCGCTCGGGCCGGATGGGGGAGCGGGACATGTTGTGCACGCACAGCGCGTTCGTCGTCTCGCGCTCCTCCTCGGGCATGTACCTCGGGATCAGCCCGCGGTAGCCGGTCCGCCAGGTGTCGCCGCCGTCGTCGGTCAGCCACACGCCCGCGGCGCTCACGCCGACCGCAAGGCGTGACGGGTCGCCCGGCCACGGGCAGATCGAGTGCAGCGCCAGGCCGCCGGCGCCGGGGTTCCACGCGCCGGCCTCGCGCTCCTTCCAGAGCGCCTCGTTCAGCGTCCAGCGCTCGCCCCCGTCGGTCGAGACGAACAACGACGCGGGCGCCGCGCCGGCGTACAGCAGCCCGTCGGCCTCGCCCGGCTCGATCCGCCAGATCCGCTCGATCGACGTGTCGCCGCCCTCGGGGAACGCCGGGCCGTCGGCCTGCTGCCACTCGCCGAGCGGATCGCCGTCGGTCCACAGCAGCCGCGGGCCGTAGAAGCCGCTCGTCACGCTCGCGAAGCACCGTCCCGTCCGCGGGTCCCGGACCGCGTACTCCACGACGTCGCCGGCGAACGCCCGACCGGCGATCGAGAACGCTCCCGGCGCGTCCCCGCGCAGGACGAACAGCCCCTTCTTCGTGCCCACGAGCACTTCGGTCATCGCGAACCTCCCGAGATCGAGGGGAGGACGTGGAGGCGGTCTTCCGGCGCCACCGCGGCGTCCTCGCGGACGCGCTCCCCGTTGACGAACACGTTCACGTGCTGGCGGACGCGGCCCTGCTCGTCGAGCACCCATCCGACGGTGTTCGGCCAGTCGCGCTCGAGCGCGCGGAGGACCTCGCCGACGGTCGTTCCGTCGAGCGTCAGCTCGCTGTTCCCGCCCGCGCGGTCCTTCAGCGGCGCCCGCAGGGTCACGTGCGGCATGCCGGATCCACCTCCTGGCGATACCGACGGTCGGGACGAGCGGAACTCATCGCGGCGGCCGGTCTCCGGGCGCGCCCCAGTACTCGAAGTGGTGGCCGTCGGGGATCAGGAAGTCGCCCCCCCAGTTGAAGCCCTGCGCCTCGAACGCGTCGACGAGCCGGGGGTCCTGGTCCGGCGGCTCCCCGTAGGGGTTCGACGGAGCGTTGATGTCGATCGCCGCCCCGTAGGAGTGGTACGAGGGGGGAGCGGTGGTGCTGCGCGCCACCGTTCGCGCGACCCAGCAGCCGGAATAGACCTCGGCGAGTTCGCCCAGGCCCTCGGCCACGAGGTCGGCGAGCGCGGCGATCAGCGGCGGGAAGAGCTTCCGGTGGCAGGTGACGGATCCGAGCAGCGGCACGGTGCGGGTGACGATGTTCCGGTCGACCCAGCGCGGATCGAGGTCCAGGAACACGCCGTCGGAACGCACCGACGCCGAGAACTCGCCGAAGACCTGCTTCATGACGACCGCCGGGCGGACCCCGCTCGCGACCCGCACGTACGGCGTCGAGCCCGGCGCGTCGACGCGGATCGGCGTCCCGTCGGGCAGCAGCTCGGCCACGCGCGCGCGGAAGGCGTCCTCGGTGAGCGACGGGTCGCCGGCGAGGCCCAACAGGTGGCGGTCGTGCGAGATGCCGAGTGACGCGCCGACCGGACGGCTCACGAGCATCTCGCTCCATCCGACGGCGTCGTCGGGCACGATCGCCCCGACGCGGACCTCGACGTCGCCGAACGACAGGGTGCCGCCGACGTCGATCCCCCGCAGCCCGGCGCTCGAGGCGCCGACCACCGCGTCGCCGCCGCGGAGCGCCCGCACGAGCGTGTCGCGGACCGTCGGGCCGACGAACGGGGCGTAGTCGCCGGCATCCACGGCGAACGCGTCGATCGGGATCCGGTACGGGACCCGCGGCCGGTCGAGCACCGTGCCGTCGGGAGCCCTCGATCCCGTGAGCCAGAGCGTGTCTCCGGCCACGACGACCGTCCGGTCGAACCCGCGCAGCGATCGCGCCTCGGCGCGGAACGACGGTTCGAACCCGCCCGAGATCCATGCCAACCAGGCGGGCGGAGCGACGTACGGGGCCTCGGTGTCGCCGCCGGGCGCGGTATCCCCCTCGCCGTGCGTATCGCCGTCGCTCCCGCCCGTGTCGGTGGCGCCGTCGCTCCGACCGTCGGCTCCGACGGGCGCCTCGTCGCCGCGCGACAGCGACAACGTGAGCGCCCCGAGCAGCGCGACGAGTCCGACGACCGCGAAGGTCCGGCGCCGCCGGATGTGCGCGGGCACGCGCCGACGGGAGGTTCCGGGCCGCGACACGCCCCGCAGGCTACTGCGGCGCGCGGTCGCATCCGGGGCGGCGTCACGTCCGCGCGGCCGACGCGGCGAAGCGCTCGCCGAGGATGAACGACCAACCGGCGCGGTATCCGGCGGCGGCCGCGTCGGCGCGCTCGCCGAGGAGGTCCCATCCGCGGTGCTCGAGGGCGACGCGGGTTCCGGTCTCGACGGCAGCGAACGTCACCTCCACCTCGGTCTCGGGCTCGTCGCGGAGGTTCGGCTTCCACGCGAGCACCAGGCGGTGCGGCGGTTCCCAGACGAGGACCCGTCCCCAGGTGCCTTCGGTTCCGTCGCTCGCGATCTCGTACAGGCGTCCGCCTTCGAACGGCTCGAAGACCAGCTGCACCACGGTCGTGCCGTCCTGGCGGTCCGCGGCCATCGAGTGGCTCTCGAGGGGCCACCAGGCCGCCATGTCGTCGGTGAACCGACGGAACGCCACCTCCACGTCGACGGCCACCGTGACCTCGCGCCGAACCGGTTCGATCATCGGGCTCCTCCTCGTCTCTCGGTCGATCCTCCGGCCGCTCTCTCGGGCCTCGTGCCGTCGCCGGCCCGGTGGCACGGCGTCGTCGAGCACCAGCGCCCACGTGAACATCACGAGGTCCTCCGAGCTCGGCTCCGTCCTGGGTTGTGTCCCTGGCCGCGTCCTGCGGTCGAGGTGCGCTCGCGCTCGGTCGCCTCGACGAACCGTTGGAACGCCTGCAGCCGCCGGTCCCACGACGCGCCGATCGCGCGCATCCACGCCTCGGCGTCGGCGAACGGTTCGGTGCGGAGCTCGTAGCGCGACTCGCGACCGACGCGGGTCACGGTCGCGAGGCCGGCCTCTTCGAGGGCGGCGAAGTGTTTCGCGATCGCCTGCCGCGTGACGGGGATGCGCTCGGCGAGCTGGGTCGCCGTCAGCGGTCCGTCGGCGGCGAGCTGCCGGACGACCTCCCGCCGCGTGGGGTCCGCGAGCGCGGCGAACACCGCACCGGCCTCGTCGCTCATGCGGCGGCGGCCTCCAGGAAGCCGCGGAGCTCCTCGAGCTCGTCGGTCCATCCCGTCTCGTTCCCGCGGATCGACCTCTCGGGGTCGGGGAGGCGGGCGAAGCCGGTCTCGGTGAGCGTGAGCTCGGTCGTTCCGTGGCCGGCGTCGCGCAGGACGATCGTGACGGTCGTGTACGGGCGCTCGCTGCCCTCGGGTCGCCACCGGAACACGAGCCGCTCGGGCGGCTCCAGCTCCTCGATCACGGCTTCGTCGGCGTCGCCGTCCCACGCGAAGCGCATGTGGCCGCCGACGCGCAGGTCGACTCGCGCTTCGATCGTGGGGAACCAGCCGACGAGGAGCTCCGGCTCGGTGAAAGCCGCCCAGACGCGCTCCCGGGACGCGTGCACGCGGATCGTGCGCCGGAGCTCGTCGGGTGCTCGCGCCATGGACTCCTCCTCGTGACCGTCTGCTACCGCAACTCTCGGGTTGCGCGAAGGATACGCAACTTGTGAGTTGCATGTCAAGCGCTCCCTCGCGGGCGAGCGTGGATGTGCGGGGCGTCACGTCGCGTCCCCCGCGTCGTGTCGACCCGATGGGGCGGGTCCGTCCGGAGAATCCGCCACCCCGGGGATGGCGCCCGCGGCGGCGTGGCGGCTACCGTTCGCGGGTCGGAACGGCACGCCGCTCCGCGATCTCCCTCTCGCTTCCCCTCGACGTTTCGGACCGCATGTCGCGCTGGAGGGATCGATGGACGAGGTCGCACGGGTGGTGCTCGCGCTCGACGCGATCGAGGTCGCCGAAGAGGTGATGCACTTCCTCGATCGGTCCGGCCGCGCCCGCGTCATCGCGACGGCGTCCGATCCGCGGCAGCTGCGCGACGCGATCCGGCAGCTCGAGCCCGACGCCGTGATCGCGGAACCGACGTTCGCGACCGACGGCGTGCCGCACGACGCGCTGTTCGCGCTCGCCACCCGTGAGTCCGTCGCGGCGCTGCGCGCGGCCGTCCGGGCGGGCGCGCGTGGCTTCTACGTGTGGCCGAGCGAGCGTGACGAGCTCATCGACGGTGTCACGTCGACGATCGCGACGAGGGCGAGCGCTGAGCGCAGGGCGACGGTGATCGCCGTGCACGGCGCCCGGGGAGGCGTCGGGACGACCTTCGTCGCGACGCACGTCGCTGCGGCGATCGCACGCGGCCACCGGGCATGCGTGCTGATCGACGGCGATCCGCTGTACGGCGACTGTCGCGGTGCGCTCGGCCCACCCGATGAAGCGCGCACGATCGCGGAGCTCGCGGCGCTCGGCGCCGAGGTGTCGTGGAGCCACGTCGACGAGGTTGCGTGGGCCCACGACGCCGGGTTCCGTGTGGTGCTCTCGCCACCGGCCGATGCCGCCGACGTTCCGGCGGAGATCGTTCCGCATGTGGTGGACGCCGCCGCGACCGGAGCCGACGCCGTCGTGGTGAGTCTCCCTCGTGCGCTCGACGCCGGGACCCGGACGTGCCTCGCGGACGCCGACCGCGTCCTCGAGGTCCTGTCGCTCGACGTGATGTCGTTCCGCGCGGCGGCCCGCGCCCGTGAGGCGTTCTCGCCGCTCGCGCTCGAGGGTCGCGTGGGGTTCGTGGTGAACCGCGCCGCGCGGAACGAGATCACGCCCGGTGACGTCCGGCGTGTGTTCGGTGTCGAACCGATCGCGGTGATCCCACGGGACGGCGCCGTGCCCCGCGCCCAGGATCACGGTCGGTTGCTCCCGCCGAGAGGACGGATCGCGCGCGTCTTCGACCGGCTGGCCTCGGCGCTGCTCGAACCGGCGGACGCGCACGTCGAGGAGCTGGCGTCGTGAGCGCCGACGCCCTGACGGTCGTTCGGCGGGAGCTCCGGGAGCAGCTCCGACGGCGCGTCGACGCACGGGGCCTCGCCACGGCTCCGCGCACCGAGCGTCGTCTCCGCGTGCGAGAGGAAGCGCTCGCGGTCCTCCGCGAGCGGGGCGCGATCCTTCCGCAACGGGAGCTCGCGCGTGTGGTGAACGAGGTCTCCGACGAGGTCGTCGGATCCGGTCCGATCGAGTTCCTGCTGCAGGAGCCCGGCGTCACCGAGGTCATGGTGAACGGACCCGACGACGTGTTCGTGGAGCGAGAGGGGCGGATCGAGAAGGTGCAGGGTCGGCTATTCGAGGGGGAGGAGTCGGTCCTGCACCTGATCGAACGCATCGTTGGACCCTTGGGCCTGCGGGTCGACAGCTCGTCACCGTGGGTGGACGCTCGACTCCCGTCGGGTTCGCGGGTCCATGCGATCGTGCCGCCTCTCTCGCTCCGCGGTCCCGTCCTGACGATCCGCAAGTTCTCGCCCGTCCCGATCGGTGCGGCGGATCTCCTCCGTGGACGATGCGTAGGACCGCGCATGCTCGCGTTCCTCGCGGCGTGCGTCCGGGGGCGCGTGAACGTCGTCGTGTCGGGCGGCGCGGGCGCGGGCAAGACGACGCTCCTGAACGCGCTCGCGTCGTTCATCCCCGACGAGGAGCGGCTCATCACGATCGAGGACGCGGCGGAACTCCGACTGGGCAAGCCCCACGTCGTCTCGCTCGAGGCTCGGCCGCCGAACGTCGAGGGGCACGGCGCCGTGACGGTCCGCGACCTCGTGCGCAACGCGCTCCGGATGCGACCCGACCGGATCATCGTCGGTGAGGTCCGCGGCGGCGAAGCGCTCGACATGTTGCAAGCCATGAACACCGGACACGAAGGCTCGCTCTCGACGGCGCACGCGAACGGGACCCGCCACCTGCTGTGGCGGCTCGAGACGATGGCGATGATGTCCGACGTCGAGCTGCCGGCCGCGCACGTCCGCTCGCAGGTCGCGTCCGCGATCGATGTGGTCGTCCAGCTCGCTCGGCTCCGCGACGGGCGTCGTGTCGTCTGGGAGGTCGCGTCGGTCGAGGGAACGAAGCGAGGGGAGCCCGTCGTCGAGCCGCTCTACCGGTTCCGATCGCGCGACGGGCGCGCCGGCCGCTTCGTCGCGACGGGAGCTGTGCCCGCGGTCGCGACGACGTTGCTGGAGCGCGGTCGGTGGCTCGGCGACGGGCAGTTCGCGGCGGGAGACGACGAGTGAGCGGCCTCGTCGCCGCCCTCGCGGGGCTCGCCGTGCTCCTCGCCGAGCGTGCCACACGCGCGGACGCTCGCGATCGTGTGCGCGCACGTGCAGGGGTGCACCGGCGTCCACCCTCGCACGTGTCCTCCGTGGACGTTTCGGCATGGGTCGTCCCGGTGGCGGGCGGCGCGTTCTGCGCCCTCGTCGCCGGCGTTCCGATGGGCGTCGCGGCGGGCATCGGTCTCGTCGCCGCCCGCGCGATCCGTGGTCGCCGGCATCGACGCGCGCACGCGTCTCGCCGTGACGAGCAGCTCGCCGACGCGATCACCGCGGTGGTCTCGGCGCTGCGCGCCGGCATGTCGCTCCCGCAAGCGATCGGCTACGCCGCGGCGGAATCGCGTCCGCCGCTCCGCGACGAGCTCGCATCCCTCGTCGACGAGGTCGACGTCGGTGTGCCGCTCGCGGATGCGATCCGCGCGTGGGCGGATCGCGTGGCGACCGATGACGCGCGTCTCGTCGCGGCGACGATGGAGCTGCACCGGCGCGTGGGCGGCGATCTCCCGGCGGTGCTCGACCAGGTCGCGGCGTCGGTGCGCGAACGCGTCGCCGCCGCGCGCGAGATCCGAGCCCTCACCGCGCAGGCGCGGCTCTCCGGAGGCATCCTCGGGGCCCTGCCGGTCGGGTTCTTCGCCTTCCTGTGGCTGACGTCGCGGGGCGAGATGCAGGCGGCGCTGTCGACCCCCGCCGGCCTCGGGGTCGTGCTGTTCGGTCTCCTCCTCGACGGCCTGGCGTTCCTGTGGATCCGGAAGCTCCTGGAGGTGGCCTGACGTGCCTGGAGCAGCGTGGCTGGCCGCCGTCCTGGCCGCGCTCGGTGTCGCCGCGTTCGCGCTCTCGGTCCGGATCGCGATGGCCCCGTCGCCGATCGACGCCTTGGTGTCCTCAGCGCATCCCCGCCTGTGGTCGCGTCCGCGCCGCGGCGTCCGGGGCGCTCCGCCGACGATCTGGATCCCGATCGTGTCGTCGCGTCGAGCCGCACGAGCGAAGGCCGCCCTCGACGCCGAGGTTCCGCAGCTGCTCGATCTGTTGGCGGCGGGATCGTCGGCCGGCTTGTCGGCGCCGCTGGCGCTCCGGCGCGCGGCCGAGGCCCTCCGAGGCCCGCTCGGCGTCGAGCTCGCTGCGGCGTTCACCGCCGTCGATCTCGGCGCTCGCTGGCGTGACGAGCTCGCCGCGCTCGCCGAACGGCTCGACTCCGACGACCTGCGGCGAGCGGTCGCCGTCCTCGTCCGGACCGAGGTGCTCGGATCCTCGCTCGTCGTGGCGACGCGCGATCTCGAGGTCGACGTCCGCCGTGCGCGTCGCGCTGCCGTCGCGGAGCTCGCCCGCGCGGCGCCGGTGAAGATGCTCTTCCCGCTCGTGTTCCTGGTTCTCCCCGCCTTCCTCCTCCTCACGGTGGTGCCCGTCCTGCTCACCACCTTGCGTTCCATCGGTTGAGAGGAGGTGACCCATGTTCGTGCTGCAGACCCTGTGGTTGCGCGCGCTCGATCCGTTCCGGGCGTTGCGACGTGAGGAAGGCCAGACGACGGCGGAGTACGCCCTCGTGATCCTGGCGGCGGCCGCCGTCGCGATCGTCTTGATCGCGTGGGCCAAGTCGTCGGGGAAGTTGCCGGCGTTCTTCGATCAGGTGATCGACACGGTGATCGGTGATGCCAGCAGCGCCTGAGCGCTCGGAGCGCGGTTCCGCGGCGGTGGAGTTCGCGCTCGTCCTTCCGCTCGCGCTCGTGCTGGTCCTCGGCCTCGTGCAGGTCGGCATCTTCGCGCGGGACCGGTTGCTGGTCGAGGCGGCGGCGCGCGCCGGGGCGCGCACCGCCGCCGTCACGGAGGACCTCGAGGCGGCGAGGGCCGCGGCCCACGCCGCCGCGCCCGCCCTCGACGAGCCGCACCTGACCATCGATGTCGTGCGCGTCGGAACGCGGGGCGATCCGGTCTCCGTGCACGTCACCTACGTCGACCCGGTCCGCGTGCCGTTCGTCGGGTGGTTGATCGCCGACGGCGTCACCTTCTCGACGACCACGGTGGCGCGTCAGGAGTTCGGATGAGCGTCGACCGCGGAGACCCGCGCCGTCGGCGCGAGCGCGGTTCGGTCAGCGTGGTGGTGGTCGCCGGCGCCGCGGTGGTCCTCGTCCTGACGATGGGCGTCGCCGACGTCGCGCGCGCACTGACCGCCGCCGCCCGAGCCCGCGCGGCAGCTGACGCTGCCGCGCTCGCCGCCGCCCAGGAGCTCGCGTTCCCGACGGGAGCCGTCCCGACCGTGGTCGCCGACGGCTACGCCGTCGCGAACGGAGGCGCGCTCGAGCGATGCACGTGCGAGCCGGGGACGTTCGAGGCGGTCGTCGAGGTGAGCGTTCCCGTCGGAGCGTTGTTCCTCTCGACCGACGACCGACGCGTGACGGCGCTCGCGCGGGCGGTGGTCGATCTCCCGACGGAGTGACGGCGTCGCGGCCGGCGCCGCTGCGCCGGGCCTCAGGGTGGGACGCGACCGCGGGTGCGTCCCGCGATGCGCGTCCGGACGCGCCGGAACCCCCGGTAGGCCACCCACGCGAGCGCGACGACGAGCACGAGCGCGACGATCGGCGCGACGAGCGCGACGACGGTCAACGTCGCCGACGTCACGTCCTCGAGCGTGCTCAAGACGGGGTTCCCGAGACCGCCGGTCGTCGCGGTCGACACGGGCCGCAGGCCGGCGCGAGCCGCGTGCGTGCCTTCCGCGACGATCGCACCGGCCACGGCGGCGACGACCGGGGCGAGCTCCGTCGGGCTCGAGCCGGCCATCGCCGCCAGCGCGCCCGCGACCGGTGCGCCGATCAGGCCGACGACGTGCAGCACGTGGTCGATCGCGGGGATCTTGTCGCCGACGAGATCGAGCGCCGTGAGCGCCGCCAGCGCGGCGAGCCACTCCGGTTGCGCGAGCGCGTCCCACGGCGACGCGAGATCGACGACGCCGGTCCACCGGTCGAGCGCCCCCAGGAGCAGCAGGGGCAACGGGGCGTTCAGTCCTGCGGCGGCCGCCACGCCGACCGCGACGAGTAGACCGTTCAGGACCTCCATCGGCTACTCCAACGTCTCGGCGCGCGGCGTCCGCCGGACCGGCGTGCGGTAGTCGGGATCGCTCCGCAGCACGAGGAACTCGATCGCGGCCCACGACGACTTCGACCGCGGGAAGAACCACAGCGGCACCGCGACCAGCACGACGATGCTCGCGATCACGAGAGGGGCGACGGGCACGTCCGGCACCGTGAGCGCGAGCCAGATGCCGAGCATGACGCCCCAGATCACGAACGCCATGCCGTAGTTCAGCGTCATGGCTCCGAGGAACCCGCCGAGCTCGGCCTCGAAACGCAGGTCGCACCGAGGGCACCGCACCTTGAGGGCGAACCATCCGTCCCAGATCCGGCGCTCCGCGCAGCGCGGGCACCGCTTGCGCACGCCGCGCACCAGCACCGTGGGCCATCCGGCTTCGTCCACGAGCGGTTCGCCGCCGGCGCCAGGTTCGGGGGCGCTCGGGTCGAGCGATCCGTACGGGTTCGGCAACGGCACCGGAACGGCGTTCCTCAGCGCTCGTAGATCGCGAAGAACTTCACGATCGTCTCGGTGATGCGCCACGTCCCTCTCGAGCCCTTCGGCGTGACGAGCACGTCGCCGGGCGCGAGGCGGTGGACCGTTCCGTCGGGCTCCTCGATCTCGGCGGCGCCCGACAGGATCAGCGCCACCTCGTCGTACGGTCGCTCGAACTCCCACGTGTCGGGCTCGCGCTCCCAGAGGCCGGTGGTGAACGCGCCGTCGATGCTGGTGAAGGCGGAGCGCTCGGCGCCGGTGGACGGGATCGCGCCGGGAGGATCGACGAGCGTCGCCCATCCGTCGCGGCCGCCCGATCCGATCACCGTGATCCGCGTGTCCTCGGTCGTCGCCATCCGATCCGCCTCCTCGGTCTCGTCGGTCGCACCGAGGCTACCTCCGCCGCAGCGCACGGGCGTCCGGTGACGTCACCGTTCGATCCACGCGGCCGCAGGGGAGGTCCTTCGGCGGATGCGCCGCTCGCGGAGCCCGGGTGTACCATCGCCAGACCATGCCAGGCCGACGTCCGAAGAGGACCCCGCTGGGTGGCGCCGATCGGCGCAAGCTCGGCGTCGTCGACTACACGCTCGCGAAGCGCGCGCTCCTGCGCGACGCGCGCGTCGGCCTGCTCGGCACCACCGACATCTGCGACGCCCACCCGGAGCTGATGCGGGCGGCGAAGTACGTCGGCGAGCAGACGCGGAACGACTGCCCCGTGTGCGCCCGGGAGAAGCTCGTGCTCCTGGCCTACGTGTACGGCGACACGCTGAAGGCCGAGAACGGCCGCGTCTGGTCGATCGCCACGGGCCTCCGCATGGCCGCCGCGCACCCCGGGTCGGCCTGTTACGTCGTCGAGGTGTGCCGCAGCTGCTCGTGGAACCACCTGCGCGAGGCGTACTCCGCGCGTCCGGCCGCCGCAGGCTGACACATCGTCGTCACAGGCCGGGAACACCGCCACTGCTAGCATCGCCCTACCGTGGCCAGCGGTACGCGATCCCCTTCTCAGCGGGACAGCTACGTCCCGAAGCATGCGCCGGCGAAGCGTCGACGCCGCGCCGCCGCGTCCACGAAGGGCTCGTCCGGCGCGTCGCCGAAGCGGTCGTTCCTGCGTCGTCGATGGTGGCTCGTGGTCCTGCTGACGCCGGTCTTCGTCGCCCTCCTCGGCGTCGCCGCGTTCGTGATCGCGTACGCCCGCACCGATCTGCCCGACCGTCTGCCGCCGATCCAGACGACGTTCATCCTGGACCGTGACGGCAAGGAGCTGGCGAAGCTGCACGGCGCGGTCGATCGGAAGATCGTTCCGCTCGACGAGATGTCGCCGCAGCTGATCGACGCCGTCCTCGCGACGGAGGATCACGCCTTCTACGACCACGCCGGTGTCGACCCGATGGGCATCGTGCGCGCGGCGTGGACGAACCTCCGCGGCACCGACAACGAGGTCCAGGGCGCGTCGACGATCACGCAGCAGCTCGTCAAGAACGTGTACGCCGGCGACTACGTCACCGACGACGAGACGGGCCTCCAGGAATACATCCAACCGTCGCGGACCGTGTCGCAGAAGGTCCGCGAGATCCTGCTCGCGATCAAGCTCGAGCGCGAGTACGGCAAGGACCGGATCTTGGCCCAGTACCTGAACACCGTCTACTTCGGGCAGGGCGCGTACGGTGCCGAGGCCGCGGCGCAGACGTACTTCGGCAGGTCGGCGAGCGAGCTCACCGTGCTCCAGTCCGCGGTCCTCGCGGGCGTCCTGCACGCGCCGGAGCTCTACGACCCGATCGACCGGCCCGACGACAACGTCTTCCGTCGGGATTACGCGCTCGACCAGATGGTCCGGTACGGCTTCCTCGACGCCGAGCGAGCCGAGAAGCTCAAAGGCAAGAAGTGCTGCGGCACGCTGGCCGAGAACACCGGCGAGCGTCTGCGCGCACCCGGCCAGTCGGAGTACTTCGTCGACTACGTCCGCCAGGAGCTGCTCGACCTGCCGCGGTACGGGAGCGCGCGCGTGTACGGCGGCGGTCTCCAGGTGACCACGACGCTCGACCGCGAGCTCCAAGCCGAGGCCGAGCGGATCGTCGGCGAGGCGTTGCCGCTCGAGAGCGACCCCGACGCGGCGCTCGTGTCGATCGACGTCGACACCGGCGAGATCCTCGCGATGGTCGGCGGCTCGAGCTGGAAGGAGTCGAAGTTCAACCTGGCGACGTTCCGCAGCGGCACCGGTCGTCAGGCCGGCTCGGCGTTCAAGGCGTTCACCCTCGCCGCGGCGATCGAGAACGGGTACGGCCTGAACCAGGTGTGGGAGGGACCGGAGACGTTGCCGATCCCCGGCTGCCCCGATCCGACGTCGTCGGACGGCGTCTGGCATCCGGTGAACGCCGAAGGCTCCGGCACCGGAACGCTCGCCCACGCGACCGCGAACTCCGTGAACACGGTCTTCGCCCAGGTGATCGCGCAGCTCGGTCCCGACAAGGTCGTCGACGTCGCCCACGAGCTCGGGATCGAGTCGCCGCTGCCGGAGACGTGCTCGATCACGCTCGGGAGCGTCGGGGTGAACCCGCTCGAGATGACCCAGGCGTACGCCACGCTCGCCGACGAGGGGCGCCGCCACGACGCGACACCCTTCCTGCGCGTCGAGTCCCCGACCGGCCGGATCGACCGCAAGCTCCAGCCCGACGCCGAAGGCGAGCAGGTCTACGACCGGAACGACGCCTTGCAGGTGACCTACGCCCTCGAAGGCGTGATCGACGGTGGGACCGGCAGCAGCGCCGCGATCCCGTATCCCGCGGCCGGCAAGACCGGGACCGCGAACGAGAACGTCGACGTGTGGTTCTGCGGCTACACGCGCCAGATCGCGACGTGCGTCTGGGTGGGCTACAAGGAAGAGGAGATCCCGCTCGTGAACATCCACGGGTACCCGACGCTGTTCGGCGGCACGATCCCCGCCGCGATCTGGCGCGAGTACATGACGTTCGCGATGCAGCATCTCGAGCTGCCGGCGGTCGAGTTCGACGAGCCGATCCTCGAGGGCACGATCGGGCCTGAAACGCCGGTGGTCGTCACGCCGACCGCGACGCCGAGCCCGACGACCTCGCCGAGCCCCGAGCCGACGACATCGCCGAGCCCCGAGCCGACCGACGAACCGAGCCCCGAGCCGACCGACGAGCCGCCCTCCCCGACGCCGGATGGGCGCCCCGCCGGCGTCGGTCCTCCCGACGACGGCTGACGCGACCGCGTCCGACCGCCCGCGCGGTCGCCGGCCGAACGACGTTGCCCGCTCGCCGATCGTCAGGGCACGCGGATCGCCGCGGGCGAGGAATCGAGCGGGAGCACCGCCGTGATGGTGGTTCCGCGGCCGGGCGACGATCGCACCGTCAGCGTTCCGCTCGCCAGCTCGACGCGCTCCCGCATCGAGGCGAGACCGACGCGCCCCTGACGGAGGAACTCCCGGCCCTTCGCGCTGTCGAACCCCGTGCCGTCGTCGTCGATCTCCACGCGCAGGAAGTTCCCCTCGGTCTCGACGTGGACGTTCACGGCGGAGGCCTGCGCGTGCTTCGCCGCGTTCGTGAGCGCCTCCTGCACGATGCGGAACGCCAGCGTCTCCAGGTCATCGGGGACAGCGCCGTCGACGGACCCGCTGATCGAGGCGCTCACGCCCTGGTCCGTTCCGAAGCGCGCCAACGTGTCACGGAGCGCCGGGAACAGGCCGCGCTCTTCGAGGACCGGTGGCCGCAGTCCTGACATCAGTCGGCGGAGGGCGTCGGCTTCGCCGGCGAGCTCCGAACGGATCTTCGTCAGCACGTCGAGACCGCGTTCGACGTCGCCCGCCTTGATCATGAGCAGCGCCGCCTCGAGCGAGAGCGAGGCGGCCGAGACGCCCTGGACGGGCCCGTCGTGCAGATCACGGGCGATGCGGTTGCGCTCGGCCTCGATCGCCGCGTTCGTCCGCCGCAGCAGCCGCGTGCGGTCCTCGTCGCGGTCCTGGAGGAACTGGAACAGCGAACGGATCGTCTGGTCGGCGACCTTCGCGGCCGTCACGTCGCGGACGAGCAGCAGCAGCCGCGGCGGGGTCGTCGGAACGGTCGACACGCGGCTCTCGAGGTACAGGGGCTGCCCCTCGTTCCGTTGGATCTGGGTCGTGCCGACCTCGGGCAGCGACGCGAACGACGGGTCGGCTCCTTCGACGGCGGCGGCGAGCACCGTCCAGGGTTGTCCCTCGATCGCCTGCGGGTCGAGCCCGATCATCCGGGCGAACGCGTCGTTGGCCCTGATCACGACGCCCCGGTCGTCGAGCTCGACGAACCCGTCGACCGCCGCGTCGAACACCAAGCGCAGGTGCTCCTCGGACGCCCGGAGCGTCTCGTTCGCCTCGCGGACGCGGTCGAGCGCGGCATCGGTCTCGCGCAGCGCCTGCTCGCGGCGTTCGAGCGCCTCGCGGACCTCCTCGTGCGCTTGGGTGCTCGAGATCTGGTTCGCGAGGATCCGCGCGGCGACCGACAACCCGAGCGCTCCGATGATGAACGACGACTGGAACCCTCCGAGCCCCCGCGCGTCGTCGACGATCGCGACGAGCGCGAGCGTGCCGCAGGCCGCGACGACGGCGGCGCTCGTCAGCACCGGTCGGGCGACACGCGCGCGGTGCGGTGGCCGATACGCCGATCCGTGGGGGACCGCGATCGCGACGGCACCGAGGATCAGCGGGGCGAGCACGTACGCGACGTTCACCCACGTCTCGCCCCCCGCGTAGACGTCCTTCGACCAGTCGTTGCCGAACCGCACCGTCGCGATCGCGTAGAGCGCGAACCCGACGAACATCCCGAGGTGCGATGCCGTGGGGACCCACAGGGCCAGCGCCGCGAAGGCGATGAGCTGCGACGCGGCGAGGATCGCGAACGTCGCCGCCGACAGCGACGCGGCGGTGGTCGCGTCGTCGGGCCGGATCACCAGGTAGAAGAGCGCTGCGACCGAACCCGCCAGCAGCCACACATCGATCGCGATCTCCCGCCGATCGCTCGCGTCGAGGTGCGTTCGGAACTCCTGTCGCATCGCGACCGTGAACGGGACGAGCAGGATCAGGAAGGCCGCATCGACGACCCGCGGACGGTACGTCATCTCGTCGACGAGCCCGGCGACGGCGAACGCGATCGCGGCCAGGCCCACGAGCGCGACGCCGGTCGCGAGCGCCTCGGCGCCGGGCCACCCTCCGGGCCGTCCGTGCGCCCGGAGGATCCAGGCACCGGCCAGCGCGGCGACGCCCGAGGTCACGGCGGCCGTGACGGCCTGGGTCCTCGTGCCCGGCTCGACCACGAGCGAGGCGACGATGCCTGCCGCGGCGAGCGCGGCGAGCAGCATGAGCGGCCCGGCGGTGAGCCGGCGGGCGTCGGGTTCGCGCATCGCCGTCCATCATGCCCGGCGGCGCCGCGCCGCTCCATCACCCGACAGGGGAATCGCCGGGGGACCGACGGCCTAACCCGTCTCGGCTACTCGATCAGCCGGCGGCGAAGCGCCTCGGCGACCGCGGCGGTGCGGTCGGACGCACCGAGCTTCTCGAAGATGTGCTCGAGGTGCGTCTTGACGGTGTCGGGGGAGATGTACAGCCGCTCGGCGATGTCGCGGTTCGTGTGGCCGAACGCGAGCAGCTGCAGGACCTCGATCTCACGTGCGGTGAGGGTCTCGGCCCGACGGTCGCGCTCCTTCGCCGTGGAGAGCTCCTCGGCGAGGGCGACGACGAGCTGCGGGTCGATGACCATGTTGCCGCCCGCCACCAACCGGACGGTCTGGATCAGGTGTTCGGCATCGCGAGCCTTCAGCACGTAGCCCCGGGCGCCGCTGCGGACGGCTTCCACGACGAACTGTCGGTCGTCGTAGGCCGTGAGCATGATGACGCCGACCTTCGGATGCTTGTCGCGGATCTCGCGAGCGGCTTCGAGACCGTCCATCTCGGGCATCCGGATGTCGATCAACGCGATGTCGGGCGACGACGACTCGACGAGGTCGAGGAGCTCCTTGCCGTTCGACGCCTCGCCGATGACCTCGATGCCATCGGCCATGTCCAGATAGCGCCGGAGTCCCTGGCGCACGAGCGAGTGGTCGTCCGCGATCGCAACCTTGATCGTCACGGTTCCTCCGGTCCCCCCGATGTCGCGGACCATCCTAAACGGTTCCCCCGCGGTCAGGAGCGCCGTCGGTGCCGGGTCGGAGGACGGCCACGTCGCCTCCCTCAGAAGACGTAGAGCCACGCGACGAACAGGGCCGCCATCAGCGCGTAGCCCGCGGTGAACGTCCCCGTGACGAGCGCGTCGGGGACCCATTGTCGGTCGACCGCCGACGCGTACCCCCAGGCGACCGGGAACACGACGGCGACGAAGCGCGGCATCGACAGCAGCGGTCGGTCCGGGAACGGAACCAGGAGAGGCAGCAGGATGCTGCTTCCCGCGAACACGAGGTAGGCGGGGCGGATCCGCCGGATCGCGAGCATCACGCCGACGATGGCCAGCACCACGACGATCACGTCGAGCAGCCAGTAGGTGCGATATCGCCACGCGTGCCAGACCGCGTCGACGATCGTCTCCCACGGCAGCGACGCGTCTCGGCTCCACGTCCGTTGCGCGTCGAGCGGGGCCCAGAAGTCGCCGGACCGGACCTGCCACCACGCGAACCAGCCGAGCGGAGCGAGGGCGGTCGCGGCGGCGGCGGCGAGGCGAGGCAGCGGCGAACGCCCGTCCCGACGTGATCGATCGATCGCCTCCACCGCGAGCGCGACGAGCAGCACGATGCCGGGGCTGCGGGTCAGCGCGGCGAGGATGGACGCGGCCGCCGCGTGACCCCAGCGGTCACCGCGCGCCCACCAGAAGGCGAGCAGACACAGGAGCAGGAACAACGACTCCGAGTACGGCGCGAGGAAGAAGAACGCCGTCGGGAAGATCGCGAGGTACCGGACGGCACGTCGCGCGAACTCCGTGTCGTCGCCGAGCTCGTGCCGCGTCAGCGCATGGAACACGACGAGCGATCCGAGGAGCGCGGCGTTCGAGATCGCCAGCGCGGCGGCGAGGGGTCCGACGCCGGGGACCCACGTCAGCGCCCGGATCAGCGACGGGTACAGCGGGAAGAAGGCGGCGCTCGCGTCGTCGGTCGCGTATCCGTCGGTCGCGAGCCCCAGGTACCACATCGCGTCCTGCCGTTGCGTGCCGGTGAAGACGACGTGCCACCCCGGCTCGAGCGATGGAGGAGGGAACGCCGGCCCGAACGCCGGTTGATCGGCGGGCATCGGGATCAGTCCTGCCCCGGCGAAGGCCGACAGCGCGAAGACGGCGAGGCGGACACCGACGAACACGACGACCGCGTCGCGAAGCCCGTCGCGGAGCCGGATCGTCCCGTCGCCCGACGCGTGCGTGTCGGCGGCGGTCGTGTGTCCCGTCGTCATGCGGGCTGCGCCGCGGCGTCGGCGGGTCGCCATCCCCGGCGGCCGAGGACGAGCGGATCCGCGTCGCGGACCAGCCACGCGGCGACGCACCAGAGCAACACGACCGCGCGCGACACCACGGCGACCTCGAACAGCCACTGCGGCGTCCCGCTGCCGCCGGAGAGCTCCTCGAAGAACCAGAAGCGCGTGACGAACACCGCGACGTCGGCGACGGCGAACGCGACGAACGGCTTCAGATCGGGTAGGACGAGCGCGAAGACCGGCAGCAACCAGAGCCCGTACTGGGGCGAATACACCTTGTTCGTCAGCAGGAAGCAGACGAGCAGCGGAAGGATCAACGTCCACCGCGGGAACGACGGCGACCTCGTCAGCTTCCAGACCCACAGCGCCGCGAACGTCGCGAGGAAGAGCACCGCCGACACCGCGTTGATCGTTCCGGTGTCACACGTCACGCCGACGGTGCGGCACGCGATGAACCAGCCGCTGTCCCAGTCGGCGGGGCGCGCCCCGTTGAACCGGAAGAACTCCCACCACGACCCGGGCGCGGCGATCATGAACGGGAGGTTGACCGCCACCCACGATGCGGCCGCCGCCCAGGCGAGTCGGATGCCGCGATCGGGCTCTCGATCCTGCAGCCGTTGCGCGAGCAGCGGCACGACGAGGAGCGCGGGATACAGCTTCGCCGCGGCGCCGAGGCCGAGCAGCACGCCCGCCCAGCCGTCGCGTCGCGCGGCGAACGCCACGAGCGCGATCGTGGCGAACGCCACGGCGATCAGATCCCAGTTCACCGTCCCGTAGACGAGCAGCGTCGGCGCGAGCGCGAACCAGAGCGCGCGCCGGCCGGCGAGCAGCCAGACGCCGGTGGCGACTGCCGCGGCCGCCGCCGTGAGGATCACCGCGTTCGCGTAGAAGAACGGGCCGTACTCTTCGCCCGCGATCCACGCGGCCGCGCGCATCGCGTACATCGTGACGACGGGGTACTCGTCGCAGTTCTGGCCCTCGATCTCCTCGCAGGGATCGAGGAACGGCAGTCGCCCGCCTCGGAGCTGTTCGGTGCCGAGGAGCGGAACGATGTCGGAATAGCAGAGCAGGCGGTACTGCCGGAGGTCGCTCCAGTCGCCGCGGGCGCAGGGGGACTTCAGTGCCGTGCCGATGGCCATCGTGCCGACGACGCACGCGAGGACGACGCCGAGCCCGACCGTGCGTCGTGCGTGCTTCATGCCGGCGCATCGTAGACGGCGGCGCTCGCGCGGGCCGGCCCGGAGCCGTGCGAGCGCGCGCGTGGACCGTTCGAGCGCTCACTCGTAGAGTGTCCGGTCGTGAGGTACCGGGTCGAGCAGCTCGCCGCGTCGTGCGACGTCTCGGTCGACACGGTGCGGTACTACCAGTCGCGGGGCCTGCTTCCGCCGCCGGTCCGCGAGGGCAGGGTCGCGTGGTACGGCGACGAGCACGCCGAACGGATCCGTCGGATCCGGGCTCTCCAACGCAAGGGCCTGACCCTCGCGGCGATCGGTCGGGTGGTGCGCGGCGAGCTCACCGGCGCCGACGCCGACCTCGCCGCGGCCGTGGCGGAAGAGCTCGGCGAGCGCGATCCCGAGCTCCTCGACCTGGACGGGTTCGCCGAGCGCTCGGGCGTTCCCGCATCGCTGATCCAGGCGGTCGAGCGCGAGGGCATCCGGATCGGTCGCGAGGTCGACGGCACGGTGCGCTACACCGTCGGCGACATCGAGCTCGTCCGGACGGCGCTGCGGCTGCTGGAGTTCGGGCTTCCGTTGGGGGACCTGCTCGGGCTCGCGCGCGACGCCGACGGAGCGATGCGAGCGCTCGCCGACCGCGCCGTGGACCTGTTCGACGACCACGTCCGCAAGCCGATCCGAGACACCGCCGGCGACGACCGTCGGGCCGCGGAACAGATGGTCGAGGCGTTCCGCGAGTTGCTGCCGGCGGTGACGACGCTCGTGTCGCACCACTTCCGACGGGTGCTGCTCGAGGCGGCCGAGGAGCGCTTCGACGACGTGACCGAGCCGGCGGGGAGCTGAGCGCCGTGCGCGCCGACCGGCCGCTCCCGCAGGGCGACGAGAAGGCAACGGCGGTCCGCGGCATGTTCGACGCGATCGCCGGGCGCTACGACCTCGTGAACCGCGTGATGACGTTCGGCCTCGACGTCGGGTGGCGCCGCCGGGCGGTCCGCGAGCTCCGCCTGCCGCGGGGGTCACTCGTGCTCGACCTCGCGTGCGGGACGGGCGACCTCTGCCGCGAGCTCGGGCGGCAGGGCCGGCGCGCGGTCGGGTTCGACTTCTCCTTCGGGATGCTCGCCGCCGCCCGGACCGACGCGCCGCTGGTGCAGGCCGACGTGCTCCGGCTTCCGGTGCGCGACGCGGGCGCCGACGGCGTCACGTGCGGCTTCGCCCTGCGGAACGTCGTCTCGCTCGACGCGTTCTTCGCCGAGCTCGGGCGCGTCGTGCGACCGGGCGGCGCGATCGCCCTGCTCGACGCGAGCGAGCCGTCGAACGGCGTGCTTCGGGCCGGGCACCACGTGTACTTCCACAAGGTCGTCCCGGCGATCGGCGGCCTCCTGTCGGATCGCGACGCGTACGCGTACCTGCCCCGTTCGCTCGCGTACCTGCCGCCCACCGATCAGATGCTCCGGATGCTCGCCGCGGCCGGGTTCCCTTCGGCGCGGCGGATCGAGCTGACCGCGGGTGCCGCGCAGCTGTTCGTCGGGATCCGCGGGTGACGTCGACCTCGGCGACGCGGCTCGGTCCATCGTTCGACCTCCTCGGGGCCTACGTCGCGCCGGACGGGCACGTGTTCGCGAAGCGCGGGATCGGCGTGGCGGGTGGACCGCCGATCGCGCGGCTCGACGCGTCCGCACCGGGCGAGGTGGTCGCGCGCCTGCGGGAGGTGTCGGGAGACGCGCCGGCCGTCGCCGTCGGGGCGCTGCCGTTCGACGCTTCGGCGGATGCGGCGGTCGACGTCGCCGCGACCGCGGTCGTACGGGTCGACGAGGACGTGACGTGGCGGATCGACGTCGATGGGAGCTCGCCGGGCGCTCCGTTCGAGCGCGTGACCACGGACGCTCCCCACGAGGCGTTCGGGGCGCCGCAGCTGCGGCCGGTTCCTGCTCCGGAGGGCTACGCCGACGCCGTCAGGACGGTCACGGAGGCGATCCGGTCCCGCGACGTCCGGAAGGTCGTGCTCGCGCGCACGATCGAGGTCGACGCCGGCCGCGGGTTGGATCCGCGCGCGCTCGCGGCACGGCTCCGAGCCGTCGATCCGGACGCGTTCGTGTTCGCGGCGCCCACGGATGCCGGCGTGATCGTCGGCGCGTCGCCCGAGCTCTTGGTGTCGCGCCGCGGCCGCGAGGTCCGAGCGAACCCGCTGGCCGGATCGGCGCCTCGGGCGGGCGATCCCGACGAGGACCGGGAGCTCGCGCGAGCGCTCGAAGCGTCGGGGAAGGACCGCGAGGAGCACGAGATCGTGGTCGACGCGGTCGCGGACGTGCTCCGCCCCTTCTGCGACGAGCTCCGGTGGGACCCGGAACCCGTGCTCCTCGAGACCGCGAACGTGTGGCACCTGTCGACGCGGTTCCACGGGGTGCTGCGCGACCCGGCGCCGTCGTCGTTGGAGCTCGTCCGGGCTCTGCACCCGACGCCCGCGGTCGGTGGGACACCTCGCGGCGCCGCGCTCGCGATGATCGACGAGCTCGAGCCGTTCGACCGCGGGCGCTACGCGGGACCGGTCGGGTGGATCGACGCGACCGGCGACGGCGAGTGGGCGATCGCGCTGCGGTGCGCCGAGCTCCGCGGAGAGCACGCGACCTCGTACGCGGGGGCGGGCATCGTCCGTGAGAGCGATCCCGCCGCCGAGCTCGCCGAGACCGATCGGAAGTTCCGCGCGTTCCTGGACGCCCTCCGCTGGAGCTGATCGTCGGACGGCGCGTACGATCGCACCGCGCCAGCTTCTTCGTGTACCGGGCTTCGTACCGGGCCGGGAACCTCTGTTCGGTTCACCCACCGAGGACGCTGAGCACACGCATCAGCCGAGGGCATCGGTCAGCTCCGTGCGAAGGGTCGAGCGACGATCGCGGTCGCGACGCGGCGACGTTCGCGCGGACACGACCTTGATGCCGCTCGCTCTGGATCGCTGGAGGGTTCGGGTCAGATCATCGGCCGTGTCGATCCGAAGGCTGTCGATCCCGAGCGCCTCGGACGTTGCCGCCAGCGTCACGTCATGCGGCGTCACGAAGAGGCGACGGTGCTCGGGCAGATCCCGCTGGGGCAGCATCGAGAAGATGTGACCACCGCCGTTGTCGATGACGACGATCGTGAGATCGAGGTCGGTCGACGACGCGTTCCACGCGAGAGCGCCGAGGTCGTGGATCGCGGTGAGGTCGCCGAGCACCGCGATCGTCGGTCCGTGGGATGCCGATGCGGCGCCGAGCGCGGTCGAAACCAGTCCGTCGATGCCGCTGGCTCCGCGGTTCGCGATCACACGGATGCCATCCCGTGGCGCCATCGTCAGGTCGAGGTCACGGATCGGGGTGGAGTTCCCGATCAGCAGCGTCGCGCCGTCCGGGACTGCGGCCGCGACGTCACGCGCGATCCGGGGTTCCGAGGGTTCGTTCCAGGCATCCATCATCTCGTCGAGCGCGGCGCGGGCGCGACGGTCGGCGCCGTGCCACGAGCTGAACCATCCGTCGGGTGCAGGCTCGATCGCGGATGCGAGACGCGCGCCGATGTCGGCGGCCGCGGGCTCCCGACCCGATGGAGCCGTGACCGCGATCCCGCGCGAGCCATCGGCGGTCCGTTGCGCCACGTCACGCCCATCCAGGGCCTCGACCACTGTGGGGAGATCGGCCCGGAGGCGCCAGCTCGCGCGATGTTCCGGGTCGGGGTCGGGGTGGATGCGATCGGCGACGATCAGGCGTTCCGCCGACGCGACGAACGCCTGGGTGGCGCGGGTCGTCGGTGTGGCGCCGAGCTGGAGCACGACCTCCGGGCGGTGCTCGGCGAGCCACGTCTCGGCGCCCAGCAGCGCCTGACCGGCCGACAGGGTTCCCGGGCGCCGCAGGTTCGAGATGGGCTCCGCGAGCACCGGCCAACCGAGGCGTTCGAACACGCCGAGGCCGACGTCCGAAACGTCGATCGGCCAGGTGCTTCCGATCACGACCACGCCGCGGGCGCCCGAGACCTCCGACGCCAGCCGGTCCTCGTCCTCCGGCGAGAGCGGGGCGACCTCGAGCGGTCCCCACGTTCCCGTCTCGCCCGACGGCGGCGACGGTGCGTCCGGCGACGGCGTCAGCGGTTCGTCGAACGGGCAGTTCATCTGCACGGGTTGCCACGTCCGGCGCATCGCGAGGATCACGTCACGGCCGGCGGCGGCCCACGCCTCGGCATCCGACGACTCCACCGGGACCGGAGGCTCGACGTACTCCGCGTACCGGCCGTAGAGGTCGACCTGGTCGATGGTCTGGTTCGCGCCGGTGCCGCGCAGCCGAGGCGGTCGGTCCGCCGTCAACAGCACGAGCGGCACGCGTGACATCGAGGCTTCGACGACCGCGGGGAAGAGCTCGGCGGCGGCCGTGCCGCTCGTGCAGGCGACGATCACGGGGCGCGCGCTCGCTCGAGCGATCCCGAGCGCGACGAACGCGCTTGAGCGCTCGTCGAGATGCACCTGTAGCTCGATCGCGGGATGCCGGGAGAGCGCGAGCGCCAACGGCGTCGAGCGCGAACCGGGTGAGAGGCACGCGTGACGTACCCCACCGCGGACCAGCTCGTCCACGAGTGCCCACGTGCACGCGAGCGAGACGTCGCCGAGCGTCACCCGGTCACCCCG
>DATHTO010000055.1:0-9537 GCA_035463115.1 Actinomycetota bacterium
GCGACGACGCCGCCGGCGATCGCGCATCCGAGCGGGATCAGCCACAGGCTCGTCCGTAGCCGGTGATTGACGAGGAACCAGAAGCGACGCACGAGAAGACGTCTTCCCCGCTGTGGGCGGAGTCAATCGAGCCGGCGTTCCGAGGTCAGGCCAGCGAGCCGCCGAAGATCTGCCAGGCGAGGACCGACTTCGCGACGAGGCTGAGCACCAGGTACGCCTTCTCTCCGAACGCGTAGTCGCGCCACGGGCCGACGCCGCGGTACTGCAGCCACTGGTTCAGCCCGAAGCTGAAGAAGAACAGGAACTGCGCCACGACGATGCCGTACACGAAGGTGGGGACCGTGTCGGCGCCGACCACGTTCGTCACGATCGCGGCCCACGGCGCGATGCCGACGAGGGTTCCGAACCAGAAGGGGAGCATCGTCGTGTCGTTCCGGCCCGGCGGGTTCATCCGCTCCTGGATCCATCCGAACAGGATCATCCCGACGTTCGCGCCGGCGATCGCGAGCACCGCGTCGATCCCCGTGATGCCGGAGTAGAACGCGATCAGGATCACCATCAGCGTCGCGCTGAAGGCGTACTCGACCCAGCGGAAGCGGTTGATCCCGCGACGGAGGTCGCGTTCGTACGTGGCCCGCGCGACGGTCGCCGTCAGGAGATGGTCGAGGGCGGCGAGCCCCAGGAAGATCGCGACCGCCCAGCCGATCCTGACCTCGAACAGCGGTTCCGGCGCGGGCGGGGCCGTGCCCGGCGGACCGGTGGGGAACGACGAGGTCACCGAGATCGCGAACGAACCCGCGAGCGCGACGATCGCCGCTGCCTGCGCGAGGTGCAGCACGGTGAGCCCGAGGTTCCAGCGCCGGAGGTTCCGCAGCCGCCGATCGTCGACCCCCGATGCCGTCGCGTCCCGTCGCGCGGTGCCGTCCATGCCTCGAGTATCCCGCGCCCGACGCGTCGCCGGGCGTCGTGAACCTGGGCAACAGGGCGCAGGAACGGGCGGAGGGCGCCCGCGTCGACGCGGGCGCCCTCCTGGACCGGCATCGCCGATCGGCCGTCGGGGTCACGCCACCGACATGGTCGGCTCGACCGCGCCGCTGCGGATCTCGATCGTGTCCGTGATCGGGCTCGGTCGGAACCCCTTCCAGGCGACGTAGATCCCGAGCGACGCCTCCCAGGCGATCTCGGGCAGCGCCAGCAGGAACGAGGGCCCGGAGCCGTTCTCGTACACCCCGAAGAGCGTGAAGACGAACGACAGGATCAGCATCGGTCCGCCGATCAGTCCGAGCATCGCCATGCGGCGCGGGACGAGCCCCGAGCGGTACATGAGGTAACCGAGCAGGAGGCCGTTGCCGAAGCCGACCACCAGGCCGGGACCGAAGAGGAACGCCCACTCGTACGTGCTCACGAGCGAGCCACCCTGCGCGGTGAGGGCGGCCGCCGACGCGCCGGTGGCCCCGGCGAGCGCCTGGCTGACGCTGACCACCGAGATGATGCTGATCAGCCCGACCAGGATGAAGGCCGACTCGGTGAAGCGCGCCGCCACGTACCCGAGCGCGGCACCTTCGCTCTGGCGCCTCGCGATGGGGTAGAGCACGACAGCCGTGGCGATGTTGGCCGCGATCACGCCGAACTCGAGGATCGCCCCGAGGTACATCTTCGTCTCGTCCAGAGCGCCGGGAACGAAGCGCATGTCGCTCCAGCTCGCACCGAGCCCGCTCACGAACAGCAGTCGGGCCGGGATCGAGGTGACGAAGGTGGCGATGAACAGCCACCCGAAGAGCCGTGCCGTCCTCTGCGTATCCATCGGACTCCTCCTCCGCCTCGGATGGAGACCCGGTCGGGGCCTGCGTGCATCCTCGGTCGGGGGCATCCTCCGCAGAGGCCGTCACCGCGCCGTGACGCCGGCGTGACGCGCGCGATCGCCCCGCGATGAAGGGGTCGGCCCTCAGTCCCGGCGCTCGGACGAGAGGTCGTCGACGAGCGATCGGAGCCGGTCGGTCGGCTCGACGCCGAGCTCGTCCTTCAGCAGCTCGGAGTAGCCGGCGAACTCACGGAGCGCCTCCGACCGGTTCCCTTCGGCGATGTGCACGCGGATCAGTGCCGCCCGCGGGCTCTCTCGGAGCGGCTCGGCTCGGACGGCGGCGACCGCGGAGGCCGACGCGCATCCGAACCGTCGGCCGGTGGTCAGGCGTTCGGCCAGCGCTTCGAGCGCGTGCAGGCGCAGCTGGCGCCATCCCTCGGCCTCCACGACCACCCAGTCGTCGTACCAGTCCGGCAAGAGATCGGCCGACAGCGTCCGGATGGTTCCGGGGAGGGGATCCGTCGCGATCGGCGTGCGCGGGGTCGCGACGAGATCGCGAGCCAGCGCCCGAGCGGCCCACAGGTCGACCGAGACGCCGCTCGACAGCCCGAGCTCGCGCGTCGAGGCGTCGACCAGCGCCCGGGCCCCCTCGGGGAGGCGCGCCAGCGCGGAACGGAGGCTCGCCGCCCCCTGGACGTCGGGCGCCATCGGCCACAGGATGCCCGCGACGGCTTGGCGCTTCACCGGCCTGCCCCGGAGCGCGAGGAACGCGAGGAGGCGCTGCGAGCCCTCGGCGAGCGACACCGGCGGTCCGTCGATCGCGACGGAGAACCCGCCGAGCAGCGAGATGAGCGGTGGGCGCAGCGGCTCGAGCCCGAACGCCGTCTCTCCTTCGACCGCCACTCTGCCCTCCGCTCCGTGTGCGCTTCGCCTGTCACGTCTGCGTCACGCTGCGGTGACGGCACATCGTAACGATGCCCACATGGACGACCGGGTGAGACCTTCGGTGTTGATCATCCGCACGTGGCGCGAGGACGGTTCCGATCGGTCGTTCCGAGCGCAGATCCGCGTCGCGACCGACGTCTCGTCGGGTTCGTCCTCGACGGTGCACGTCGCAGACCCCGACGCGGCCCTCGAGGTCGTCCGTGGATTCCTTCACGGGAAGGACGTCGACACGGGTCGAGGATCGGCCGGATCGGGAGAGGATCGACGGTGAACGGCACGTCGAACGTCGAACGCGAGATGAGCGCGGATCCGTGGGAGTGCGTCATCGTCGGAGGCGGCGCGGCGGGCCTGAGCGCGGCGTTGGTCCTCGGGCGCGCGCGTCGTCGCATCCTGGTCGTCGACGCCGGCGAACAGAGCAACCGCCCCGCCGAGGGCATCGGCGGTCTGTTGGGCCACGACCGCCGCCCTCCGGACGAGCTGTTTCGCGTCGGCCGCGCCGAGCTTTCCGCGTATCCGAGCGTGGTGTTCCGTGCGGCCCGTGTCGCCGCCGCCGTCGATCGCGGAACGACCTTCGACGTCGAGCTCGACGACGGTTCGCGCGAGCCGACGCGAACGCTCCTGCTCGCGACCGGGATGGACTACGAGCTCCCGGACATCCCGGGGGTGCGCGAGCGGTGGGGCGGCTCGGTGTTCCACTGCCCGTTCTGTCACGGCTGGGAGGTGCGCGACCGCCGGCTCGGGGTGCTCGACCGCAGCGATCGGGTCGTCGAGCGCGCCGTGCTGCTGCGGTCGTGGAGCGACGACGTGACCGTCTACGCGGACGGCCCCTTGGAGCTGGACCCGCACGATCGCGGGCGACTCGCGCGTGCCGGCATCGCCGTCGACGAGCGCGTCGTCGCGGGACTGCGCGGCTCCGGTCAGCGTCTCGATGCGATCGCGTTCGACGACGGGAGCGAGCGCGGGTGCGAGGCGCTGCTCGTGCCCTCGCCGCTCCGACAGCGCTCGCCGCTCGCGGCCGATCTCGGTGTCGGCGTCGTCGACCCGTCATCACCGCGTGGTCCGCTGGCGGTCGATCGCATGTTCCGGACGAGCGTGCCCCGCGTCTACGCGGCAGGGGATGCAGCCGGAGACGCGCTTCCGTCGGTCGCGAGCGCCGTCGCGGCGGGAGCGACCGCCGGGAAGGCGATCGTGTCGGATCTCGTCGCGGAACTCCTCGAGGTCTAGGGCGCGATCCTCACGATCTTCGCTCCGCCCGGGATCAGCGCCTCGACGGTCGCCACGACACGGCGCTCCGACGCGGCGGTCGCCGTCGGCATCGTGAGGCCGCGTGCGATCCGCTCGCAGTCGATTTCCGATCCGCGGACGCGGCAGGCGTTCACGCTTCCACCGACGCCCGCGCCGGATTCGGCGGCGAACCAGCTCGCCTCGTCGAGCTCCGTCACGTACAGCGTGCCTCCCGGGCCGGACGACAGATCGATGATCGATGTGAAACCGTCGCCGACGACCTCGCACTTCGAGCTCTCGCCGCACACCGCGTGGTGGGCGTCGGGCTCGACGCGCCAGATGCGGGACTCGCGGCGCGGCGCGGGGAAGCCCTTCAGCTCGCCCACGTAGTAGGCGCCGTCGCGGCCGATCTCGACGCTCGTGGTGACCGGCTCGGCCGGGATCATGGCCGGAAGCCCGCAGATGTCTTCGGGCCCCTCGGGGCATCCGGCGAGTCGCTTCGCGTTCTCCGTCGAGACGAGCTCGCTCGGGAACGACGCGATCCAGTCGACGTTCCCGTGGGCGTCGACGCTCAGGAGCGCGTTCCCACCCGCGTCCGCCACCACCGCGAACGACCGGTTGCGCGCGTCGACGTCGAACGGGTTCGAGTGGATCTCGCCGCCGTCGGGGTTCACCGCCGCCTCGAACGCGCCGATGTCGGCCCGCTCCCGGAGGCGACCGTGCTTGTACCAGTAGAGCGTCGAGTCCGTCTCACCGGTCAGCGCATGGATGCCGCCGTTGCGGACCGGCGCCACGTCGACCACGCCCGGGAGCTCGGCGAGGAGCGTCGCCTGCTTGTTCCGGACGCGGACGATCCCCGCGCCGGCGTCGGCCACGACCAGCCCCGGAGCGTCCCGGATCGTGCTCACGCCGAACAGCGGACCCGCGAAGTCGTCCGTGAGGACGGGGAGCGCCGTCGCCGGCATCGCGAGGAGCGACAACGTCGCCACGGCCCCGACGACCATGGACACGGAACGACGGAACGACATGCCAGACCTCCGATCGGGGGTGAGGTCCCTGTCTACGCCAGGGTCGCGACGCGGGTCAAGGTCGCGACCCTGGCGTAGGTGGCGGGATGGAGCTAGCAGGCGGCCGGCTCGGCCTGATCGATCCTCGTCACGCCGCTGGCCGGGATCCGGAACAACGCCGCGCCGAACACGAGCGGGGTGTCGCCGTCGTTCCGGGCCATGTGGACGACCGACGGGATCTCGACGAAGCCCTCTCCGGGCCCGTACGTCCGTGTGCGGCACTCGCCGCGCACGGCGCGGGTGATCGTGAGCTCGCCCGAATGGATCGCCACGACGGCCTTGCCCGGATGGCTGTGCCAGCCCGTCGTTCCTCCGGGTTCGATCGTGTACCGAGCGATCACGACGCCCTCTCCGTCGTTCTGCGGCACCTTGAAGTCGCGCGCGATCGTGCCGACGCCGATCGGCTCGACCGATACGCCTGAGCTCAGCGTGGCCGCCGCGACCCCGACGAGCGTCATCAGTGAGACGACGATCAGTGCGGTGCCGATGGTCTTGTGCCGTCGCATCCGTTCTCCCTCCGGTTGGGACGCCTCGGGCCGAACGTCCGCGGTCGTTCCGTGATGGACCTGCCGTGCCGCGCTGGATCGTCGAGAACGATCACCCCCGTGCTCCTCACGCTCTTCCACGCTCTTCCGGCGTCACCCATGTCCGATGCCACGGGCGTGCTCCGCGCTTAGGGAGATGCCCAGATCCGCACAGGCATCCGCGAACCGAGCGGCCGGGATGGCGCGACGTTGGATGCGGCGAGGTTTGTGGGGACGAACCCGGCTCCCCGGCGCTGTCGGCGGTACCCGACGCGTCAGTGCCGGTTCGGCCGCTCGATCGGCTCGACCTGGACCGATCGGGTCGTGCGCCCGCTGAAGCCATCGACGCTGTTCAACGCCCACAGTCCGAGGGTGAAGACGACGGGCAGGACGATGGTGACGACGAGGATCGCGAGGATCCAGCCCGCGTAGCGCCGGATCGCGCGGATGTCCTCGGCGATCCGACCGTCCGTGTCGGTGTCCATGCACCGGACGGGAACACGGCGGATGTGATGGAGTCAAACCGTCGGAGCGCGGCGATCGGAGGGCCCGCACGGTCGCCGCGGCGGACACGGAACGGCCGAACGTTCGTCGGACGGTATCCGGTAGGGTGAGCCGCCGCTCACACCTGCCGTTCACACCTCGAGGAGCTCCCATGTTCGCGTCGCTCGGCCGCTGGTGTTTCCGCAACCGGGGGAAGGTGGTCCTCCTCTGGGTGGCGACGTTGATCGTGGCCGGAGGCATCAGCGGCGTGATCGGCACCGCGTACAGCTCGGAGTTCTCGCTGCCCGACGTGGAGAGCCGCCGGGGCTTCGACATCCTCGACGAGCACTTCGCCGGTTCCGGGGCAGGCGGCGAAGGCGGAACGATCGTCTTCCGTGCCGAGCAAGGCGTCACCGATCCCGAGGTGCGAGCGGCGATGACGGCCTACTTCGAGGAGGTCGGCCGGATCGAGGGTCTCACGCTCACCAGCCCGTACAGCCCCGAAGGCGAACAGCAGATCGCGGCGCAGGGTCCGGAAGCCGGGAAGATCGCCTACGCACAGATCGGCCTGCCTCGGGACATCACGCTCGAAGAGGCGACCGTCGTCGGCGCCGAGATCCGCGAGCTGATGCCGGCCGTCCCAGGGGTCCAGATCGAGATCGGCGGAGCGCTGCTCGCCGAGTTCGAGGTCCCCAGCTCGGAGCTCCTCGGTCTGGCGTTCGCGATCATCGTGCTGATCCTCGCGTTCGGGTCGGTGCTCGCGATGGGTCTGCCGATCGGCATCGCGCTCGCCGGCATCGGCGTCGGAACGATCCTCGCGGGGCTGCTGAGCAACGTCCTGTCGATCCCCGACTTCGCCACGACGATCGCCCTGATGCTCGGCCTCGGCGTCGGCATCGACTACGCGCTGTTCATCGTGACCCGCTACCGGGAGAACGTGCACAAGGGAGCCTCGGTCGAGGATGCGACGGTGGTCGCGATCGACACCGCCGGTCGCGCCGTCGCCTTCGCTGGCACGACCGTCGTCATCTCGCTGCTCGGCATGGTGCTGATGGGGCTCGCGTTCGTCACCGGGCTCGCCGCCGCCGCGGCGACCGTCGTCGCCGTGACGGCGGTGTCCTCGCTCACCCTGCTTCCTGCGCTCGTCGGCTTCGCCGCCGAGCGCGTCGAGGTGACCCGGTGGAGGGGACTGATCGCGGCGCTGCTGGTCGCGGTCGGCCTCGCCGGCGTGGCCCTGACGATCCAGCCGATCGCCATCGTCGGGCTGTCGTTGGCCGCCGTGGTGCTCGTGGCGAGCTTCGCCCTCGCGCCGCTCCGCCAGGAGGTTCCCCGCCGAGCGCCGAAGCCGCTCCGCGAGACGGTCCCGTACCGATGGAGCCGGCTGATCCAGCGACGCCCGTGGATCTCGGCGATCACCGGCGCCCTGTTCCTGATCGTGCTCGCCCTCCCGTTTTTCAGCCAGCGCCTCGCGTTCTCCGACGAGGGCAATTACCCCGAGGGGACGACGACCCGCAAGGCCTACGACCTGCTCGCCGCCGGGTTCGGGCCGGGCTTCAACGGCCCGCTACTGCACAGCACCGAGGTCCCCGCGGGGACCGACCCGGCGAGCCTCGAAGCCGTGACCGGCGCTCTCGCGGGCGATCCCGGCGTCGCCTTCGTGACGCCGGTCGTTCCGAACGACCCCGAGCGGCCGACCGCGGCGCTGTGGCGACTGTTCCCGACGACCGCGCCGCAGGACGAGGCGACGACCGATCTCGTGTATCGCTTGCGTGACGAGGTGATCCCCGCTGCGGAGCAGGGGACGGGCCTCGACGTCGCCGTGTCCGGCGGCGTGGCGGCGGCGATCGACTTCTCCGAGTACCTCACCGCCCGGCTGCCGCTCTTCATCGGTGTCGTGCTCGGGCTGTCGTTCCTGTTGCTGATGCTGGTGTTCCGGTCGTTGTTGGTGCCACTGAAGGCGGTCGTGATGAACCTGCTCTCGATCGGCGCAGCGTTCGGTGTGGTCACCGCCATCTTCCAATGGGGCTGGTTCGGGAGCCTCCTCAACATCGAGTCGGCGCCGATCGAGCCGTTCGTCCCGATGATGATGTTCGCGATCCTGTTCGGCCTCTCGATGGACTACGAGGTGTTCCTGCTGTCCCGCATCCGCGAGGAGTACCTGCGCACGGGCGACAGCAGGGTCTCGGTCGCCGACGGGCTCGCGGCGACGGCACGCGTGATCACGGCGGCGGCCGCGATCATGGTCGTCGTGTTCGGAAGCTTCATCGGCGAGAGCGACCGCATCATCAAGCTGTTCGGCGTCGGTCTCGCGAGCGCCGTGTTCCTCGACGCCACGATCGTTCGCATGCTGCTCGTCCCGGCCACGATGGAACTGCTCGGCGATTCGAACTGGTGGCTGCCCTCGTGGCTGAACCGGGCTCTGCCTCGGGTGGCCGTCGAAGGGCACGATCTCGAGCCGCCCGTTCCGGAGCTCGAGACGGTCTGACCGAAGGGCCGCCGACCGGCCCAGCGGGGGGCTCCCGGCTGGCCGGTACGACCTCGCGCGATGCCCATGGCGCCACCCCACGTCCGGCGCGGGAATGGCGAGAGCCCTCCCGGGGACCCGTGTCTTCAGGCTGAGCGCCCGAGGATCGCGGCGGAAGCGCCTCGGACCAGTTCGGGGAAGGCCGGGAAGGCTCTCTGGTGCCGCACGGTACCCCTTCGGCTGCGGGTCGCGCTATCGGACGAAAGGATGATGTGGACCGGTCCGCCGTTGGGGTCGATCCCGGCCCTCGAGCAGCCCCGAACGTCACCGCCCGCGAACGCGGGTCTTGTCGCTCTTCTTCACCGCACGCCCTTGCGCGGTGCTGCGGTGAGCACGTACGGTCGTCAGGTCGAACCGCTGGGGCCCTCGGGTCTCGGCGGTTCGGCGTATGTGGGGGCCGCAAGCGTTCGCCCATCGAAGGGACGCCGGTTCCTCCTGCGAGAGGCAGGCATCGTGCGAGCCGGCCACGCGAGGCGCTACGGCGGGTGCGGCGCTTCCCCGGTGTCGAACTCGAACACCTGACGGATCTCCATCTCGCCTTCGGCGCCGTAGTCGCCCGGATAGATCCGGGCGAGCGCCTCGAACGGCGCTCGGCTCCCCCATCGGATGGCATCGTCCATCGACCCCACCTGGAGGATCCAGTAACCCGCGACCGCATCCTTCTCGCCGAACGGCCCGTCGACGACGGTGCGCTCTCCCCGCGAGAACCTCACCCGCTTACCTTCGTCGCTCGGGTGGAGCCCGGCGAGGTCGACGAGCACCCCGGCTCCTTCGAGCTCCTCGTTGTACCGCGCCATCGCGGCGAGCAACTCGTCGCCCGGGCGGGCGCCCGGTTCCGGATCACCTTTGATCATCAACATCACTCGCATGCCGGGTCTCCTTCGTTCGGTCCGAGTGCCGTCGTGGCGAGCGTCTTCCATCGGCGGTGGCATCAGACGATCAGCGCGATGCCCATGGCGAGCAGCCAGA
>DATHTO010000056.1:0-23829 GCA_035463115.1 Actinomycetota bacterium
GGCGACGACGAGGAGCGTGCGGCCGCGTTCGTCCGCGACCATGTGACGAAGCCGGTGGTCGCCTACATCGCCGGGTTCGAGGCGCCGCCGGGCAAGCGGATGGGTCACGCCGGCGCGATCGTCACCGGGTCGAAGGGCACCGCCGCGGCGAAGGCCGAGGCGCTCGAGTCGGCGGGCGTCGCCGTCGCGCGGACGCCGTCACAGGTCGCCGACCTGGTGGCGGAGCGCCTGGGGTGACCGTCGCGGGGACGTCGGCGCCGGAACGGGCGCCGGCGTCGCGCGTCTCGCTCGTGTGGCGCGCCGCCGCGGGCGGGTTCCTCGCGTGGCTCCCGCTCGCCGTCGGCGGCCAGATCGTCGCGTGGACCGGCTACCTGATCACGCGGTCGTTCCGCCCGTGGTCGTGGCTGAAGGTCGGCCTCGCGAACACGGTCGCGGCGGCGCGCGTTCCGTTCGAGGCCCGGGCCGAGGCGCCCGACGCCGTCGCGGCGGGCGGTCCCGTCTCCGGGATGACGTCGATGCGCGTCACGCTCGCTCTCGGCGCCGGAACGCTCGTGATGCTCGTGCTGCTGTTCCGCGCGGGACACGCCGCGGCGCGGAGGTCCTCGTTGCGGCCGGGGGCCGCGGTCGCGGCCAGCCTCGCCACCGCCGTCGGGTTCGCGGTCCCGATGCTCGCGTCGGCGCTCCTCGTGACCCTGCGGTTCCCGTCGATCGGCATCGGCGTCCTGCGGCCCGTCGTGTGGGCGGCGTTCGCCGTGCCGTTCGTCACGGCGTGGTTCGCGGCGGGTGTCGGAACCATCGCGGCCGCACGTTCGACGCCGTCGGCGC
This sequence comes from Actinomycetota bacterium, assembly GCA_035463115.1. Taxonomy (GTDB): domain Bacteria; phylum Actinomycetota; class UBA4738; order UBA4738; family HRBIN12; genus BPGL01. The sequence continues at coordinate 826 of DATHTO010000056.1, forward strand.
GGCTGGGCCGACGGCGCCTCGTCGCGGCCGCCCGAGGTGCGTGGCACGCGTTGGTATGGGGGGTGGTCCTCGCGTTCCTCGGCACGCTCGTGTTCGCGACCGTCCATCCCCGCGTGACGTCGTCGTACGGCCGATGGCTCGAGCGCGAGGGCGCGGGCGGCGCGATGCTCGCGATGTACCACGGGCTGCTGCTGCCGAACCAGTCCGTGGACGTGCTGGCGTCGTCGATGGGCTCGTGCACGGCGTTCTCGTTCGGCGGCGGCTCGTCGCGCGTGTGCCTCGGCGGCATCGACGTGGGCGATCCGCTCACGGGGTTGCTCGTCGGCGAGCCGACGCGCGACGCGTCACGAGCGGTCACGTTCGGACCGGTGTCCCTCGCGTTCCTGCTCGTTCCGGCGCTCGCGTCGATCGCCGGCGGTCGGCGTGCCGCCGCCGGCGCGCGTCACGTCGGCGAACGCGTGTTGCGGGCGGCGTGCGCCGGCGTCGGCTTCGGCGTGCTCGCCGGCGTTTCGGCGTGGGCCGCGGCGATCACGATCGTGGGTGCCGACGGGCCGATCGCGTCGCTCGGCGCCGATCCGATCGAGACGGCCCTGCTCGGCGCCGTGTGGGGTGCCGGCGGCGGCGTCGTCGGGGCGTTCGTGCGCGATCGTCGCGCGACGCCCGAGGAACCTCCGCGGCGCCGTCCTCAGGATGCCGAGGGGTCCCCCAGCGAGACCTCGGCGAAGTGAGACTCGATCTGCGTGTAGCGACGCCACGCGTCGGCCCAGCCCTCGTCGGTCCGAGGGAAGCGCTCGATCGCACGGGACGGATCGTTCCGGTCCCAGATGCCGAAGAAGTCGCTGCCGTACCCGAGCAGGTAGCGCGTGCCCGAATGCGTGTACTGCTCGGCATGGGTCTCGCCGGTCGGGGTGGCGCCGCCGCCGCCGGCGTCACCCGGAACGGCGACATGGTTCGGCTCGAGCCCGACGAACCGGAGCCATGCCTGACGCCATCCGTCGTCGGTGCGGGCGAACCGTTCCGCCGGCTCGCTCGGCGACTGCCGATCCCAGATCCCGAAGAAGTCGCTGCCGTAGCCGAGGACGTACCGGTAGCCGGAGTGCGTGTACCGGACCGCGGTCGCGGATCCCGATGAGACCGCCGGCGTCGCTCCGACCGGCGTCGATGGCGCTCCGACCGGCGTCGCCGGCGCTCCGACAGGCGTCGTGCCGGTCGAGGCCGACGGCCCGGTGGCAGGCGCTGACGCCCAGCCGGAACCTCCGTTCGCCGACGTCGAGGAACCGCCGGAGGGCTCCGACGCGGCTGGCCGCACGATCTCGCCCGCGGTCGCGGACGTCGCCGTCGCCGTCGAGCTCGAGGCGTCGTCGTCCGCCGATGCCGGCGGACGCTGGCTCATCGCCTCGTCCGGCGCCGCCCGGAGGTCCGAGAAGCAGTACCGGCACTTGATCGCTTCGTCCTGGATCATCTCGGCGCAGTAAGGGCACTTCTTCACCGTCGTCCTCCCGCCAGACCAGAGCCCGCGAACCCGGAGCCCGCGACCCAGAGCTTGCCAGCTTAGCCGTCGCCGGTCCTCGGGCAGGTCGTATCGGGTACGGTGGGTGACCTCATGGAAGGGCGGGTCGCGGTGCTTGCGTCGGGCACCGGCACGAACCTGCAGGCCCTCCTCGAGGACGCGGTCGTCGGGCCGCGCGTCGTCCTGGTGGTCTCCGACCGACCCGACGCGCCGGCGCTCGCTCGCGCCCGCGAACGCCGCGTCGAGACGGTGGTCCTGCCACCGAGCGACGTCGCCGGGCGCGACGCCCACGACGACGCGATCGTCGAGACGCTCCGACGGCACGGGATCGACGTCGTCGTCCTCGCGGGGTACATGCGGATCCTGGGGCCCGGCGTGGTCCACGCGTACCGTGACCGGATCGTGAACGTGCATCCGGCCCTGCTCCCCGCCTTCCCCGGGGCGACGGCGATCGACGACGCGCTCGCCTACGGCGCTCGCGTCACCGGCGTGACGGTGCACCTCGTCGACGAGGAGGTCGACCACGGTCCGATCCTGGCGCAGGAGGCCGTGCCGATCGCCGACGACGACACGGTCGCGACCCTCACGGCCCGGATCCACGACGTGGAGCACCGGCTGCTGCCGACGGTCACCGCGGCGCTCCTGCAGGGCCGCGTGCGCGTCGCCGGACGCCGCGCCCGTCTCACGGGATCGCGAGCCGCCCTCGGCGGCGTCGCATGAGCGAGAGCGGCGTGGTGCGCCGCGCCCTCCTCGCCGTGTACGACAAGACCGGGATCGTCGAGCTCGCGACGGCGCTCCGGCGGCTCGACGTCGAGCTCGTCTCGAGCGGTGGCACGGCGGCCACGTTGCGCGCCGCCGGCATCGACGTGACGCCGGTCGAAGACGTCACGGGCTCGCCGGAGATGCTCGACGGCCGCGTCAAGACGCTGCATCCGCGGATCCACGCCGGCCTGCTGGCCGACCGGCGGAACCCCGACCACGTCGCGCAGCTCGGAGATCACGGGATCGAGCCGTTCGACCTCGTCGTGGTGAACCTCTATCCGTTCCGGGAGACCGTCGCGAGCGGCGCGTCCTTCGACGACGTGATCGAGAAGATCGACATCGGCGGGCCCGCGATGGTCCGTGCGGCCGCGAAGAACCATGCGAGCGTGGGGGTGGTGGTCGACCCGACCCGGTACCAGGAGGTCGTCGAGGAGCTCCGGCGTGACGGTGCGATCGCCGAGGAGACGCGGCGCCACCTCGCGGCCGAGGCCTTCGCGCACACCGCCGCGTACGACGCCGCCGTCGCGAACTGGTTCGCCGCTCGAGAGGCGGTCGACGGCCTGCCGCGGTTCGTCGGCCTCGCGTACGAGAAGGTGCACGACCTCCGGTACGGCGAGAACCCGCACCAGCGCGGTGCGCTGTTCCGCGAGACCGCGGGCCCCGGGGTGCTCGGAGCGGCGGCGGTGGTCCAAGGCAAGCCGATGTCGTTCAACAACTGGCTCGACGCGTGGGCGGCCTTCGACCTCGCGCTGGCGTTGCCCGACGGTGGATGCGTGATCGTGAAGCACAACAACCCGTGTGGCGTCGCGGTCAGAACCTCGCTCGCCGACGCGTACCGAGCGGCGTTCGCGTGCGACGAGGTCAGCGCGTTCGGCGGGATCGTGGCGTTCCGAGGGGAGGTCGACGCCGAGGTCGCCCTCGCGATGCGCGACGTCTTCACCGAGGTGGTGATCGCTCCAGCGTTCACCGACGACGCCCTCGCGTCGTTCGCCGAGCGAGGGAACCTCCGCGTCGTCCGAGCACCGGTCGATCTCGAACGCCCGCTGGACGTCCGCACGATCCCGGGAGGGGCGCTCGTCCAGGAGGCCGACATCGTCCACGAGCGACGCCGCGACTGGACGGTCGCGTCGACCCGCGTTCCCACGGACGCGGAATGGGCAGACCTGGAGCTCGCGTGGACGATCGCGTGGCGCGTCAAGTCGAACACGATCGTGTTCGTGAGGGACGGTGCCACCGTCGGCGTCGGCGCCGGACAGATGTCCCGCGTCGACGCGTCGTGGATCGCCGCGCGGAAGGCCGGCGACCGCGCCCGCGGCGCCGTCGTCGCGAGCGACGCGTTCTTCCCGTTCCCCGACGCCCTGGAGGTGGCCGCCGACGCGGGCTGCACGGCCGTGATCCATCCGGGCGGGTCGAAGGGCGACGACGACGTGCGGAAGGCCGCCGAAGCGCATGACATGGCGGTCGTCCTGACGGGCGTGCGGCACTTCCGGCACTGATGCTCGGGCCTCGAGCGATCGTCCGATCGGGCTACGACGCGATCGCCCCGCGGTACCTCCGTGAACGGCTCGCCCTCGTGAGCGAGGCGGAGCGGACGTTCCTGCGGGACGTGCTCGACGCCGTGCCGCCGGGCGCGCACGTCGTCGATCTCGGATGCGGACCCGGCGTGCCGTTCACGGAGGCGCTCGCCGAGGGACGCTCGGTGATCGGCGTCGATCTGTCGCGCGAGCAGCTGCGGCTCGCCCGGCGTGCCGTCCCGTCGGCGCGGCTCGTGCAGGGCGACATGGTGACGATCGCGTTCCGCGCCCGATCGCTGGACGCCGTCACGGCGTTCGCGTCGACGGGCCACGTGCCGTCGGAGCTGCATCCTCGGCTCTACCGATCGATCGCGTCGTGGCTGCGACCCGGTGGGGTGTTCGCCGCGCAGCTCCCGACCGGCGCGAACCCCGAGGAGTTCGATGACGACTGGATGGGCGCGCCGATGTACTTCAGCCACCCCGATCTGGCGGGCACGCTCGAGCTCCTGCGCGACGCCGGGTTCGTGATCGACGATGTCTCCGAGGTCGGCGGGCAGGAGCACGACGGAACGGAGTCGACCTGGGGCGGCGTGATCGCCCGCGTGGGTCCGTGACGCGGTGGACGCGCGTCTCGCGCAGACGGCGACCGCTAGGATGCCGTCCGTGACGGCACGGGTCCTCGACGGCAAGGCGGTCGCGGCGCACATCCGCAGCGAGGTGAGCGAGCGTGTGCGCGCGCTCGCGGAGCGGGGCGTCACTCCCGGCCTCGCCGCCGTGCTCGTCGGCGACGACCATGCCTCCCGGATCTACGTCGGCCAGAAGCACAAGGCGTGCGCCGATGTCGGGATCCGCTCGGAGCAGGTGGACCTGCCCGCCTACGTCACCGCGTACGAGCTCTTGGCGACGATCCGCCGCTTGAACCGGGATCCGGAGATCCACGGGATCATCGTCCAGCTCCCGCTCCCGTCCCACCTCGACGAGCTCGACATCCAGAGCACGATCGCGCCGCACAAGGATGTCGACGGGCTCCATCCGCTGAACATCGGGATGATGGTGCGCACGGGCGCCATGTTCCTGCCGGCGACGCCGTACGGCATCGTCGAACTCCTGCTCCGCAGCGAGATCCAGATCGAAGGCGCCGAGGTCACGATCGTCGGCTTCGGCGATCTCGTCGGCGCCCCGTTGTCGGTGATGCTCACGCAGGATTCGATCCGCGGGAACGCCACCGTGACGAGCACCCACATCAAGACGCGCGAGCTCGTCGCGCACACGACACGCGCCGACATCCTCGTCGCCGCGGCAGGCGTTCCGCACCTGATCCGTGGCGAGATGATCAAGCCGGGCGCGACGGTGATCGACGTCGGCGTCCACCGCACGCCCGACGGGCTCGTCGGCGACGTGGTGTTCGACGAGGCGGTCGAGGTCGCGGGCGCCATCACGCCGGTCCCCGGCGGCGTCGGACCGATGACCGTCGCGATGTTGCTCGTGAACACCGTCGCCGCGGCCGAGCTCCAAGCCTTCCGGTGAGCGACGCTCCCACGAGCGACGCGTCCGTCGGCGGCCGTCTCGCAGCGGTCCTCGCGGCGGGTGAGTTCGCGGTGACGGGTGAGATCGTGCCGCCGAAGGGAGGTTCCGGCGCGAGCGTCACCGCCCACGCCCGCGAGCTCGTCGGCTACGTCGACGCCGTCAACGTCACCGACAACCCGACGGCGAGCGCGCACATGTCGCCGGCCGCGGGGGCCCGCTTCGTCTTCGAAGCCGGCATCGAGCCGACCGTGCAGCTGACGGTGCGCGACCGCAACCGCCTCGCCGTCACGTCCGAGCTCCTCGGCGCCTGGGCGCTCGGCGCCCGGAACCTCTTCTGCCTCACGGGGGACCGCGTCGGCGGCGGCGATCATCCCGACGCCATGCAGGTCGACGACCTCTCCGTCGAGGGCCTGATCGGACTCGTGCGACGGATGCGCGATCACGGCACGTCGCTCGCGGGTACCGGCCTCGTGGGGCCTCCGCGGTTCCTGATCGGCGTCGCCGACGCGCCGCTCGCCGAGCCGTACCTCCCCGAGAAGCTGGAGTCGAAGCTCGACGCGGGCGCGGACTTCGTCGTGACGCAGATCGCGTACGACCTCGAGCGCCTCGCGGGATGGGCCGACACGATGCGGCCGCGCGGCCTGTTCGAGCGCGCGAAGGTGCTGATCGGCGTGACGCCACTGCGCAGCGCGGCCCAGGCTCGGTTCATGGACGAGAAGCTCTACGGCGTGTCGGTGCCCGCGGGAACGATCGCCGCCCTCGACGCCGCCGGCGACGACGCCCCTGCGGTCGGGATGGATCTGACGACCAGCCTGGTCGAGGGGATCCGCCGCATCGAAGGCGTCGCCGGCATCCACGTGATGGCGCTCGGACGCGACGACGCGACCCGCGAGCTCGTCGAGCGCTCCGGGCTGTTCCCACGGCCGACGGGAGCGTGGTGAGCGCGGCGCTCCCGCGTCCGGCACGCGTACAGGAGGGACGGAACGATGGCGCAGACGGTCACGATCGACGGCGAGCCGTACCTGCGACGTGACGCCCTCGGCGTCGCGGCGCTCAGCATCGTCACGCTCGGCATCTACTTCTTCTACTGGTACTACAAGGTCAACGACGAGGCCCGCCGGTACCTGCGCGACGATTCGATCCAGCCCGTCATCTCGTTGCTCGCAGTGCTGCTCGGCTGGATCGTCATCGTGCCGCCGTTCGTGTCGGGGTACCGCACGGCCGAGCGGGTGCTGCGGATGCAGGAGCGGTCGGCGGCGAGGCCGAAGATGAACCCGGTGATCGCCCTGATCTTCCAGCTGGTCGTCGGCTTCGTGTACCCCTGGTACATCCAGGACGGTCTGAACGATGTCTGGGATACCGCGACGGCGTCCGGATCGGGACCGCCGGGCGCGGCGCCGCTCCCACCGCCGCCCGCGTCCTGACGTCGCCGCGACGACCGGCGGATCTAGTCCCGATCACCGAGCGACCGCCAGCTGCGTTCGCTCGGCCCCACGTACTCGCTGTCCGGACGGATCACGCGGTTGTCGGCGTACTGCTCGCGCACGTGCGCCGTCCAGCCCGCCATGCGCGCGAGCGCGAAGATCGGGGTCATCAGGTCCGTCGGGATCCCGAGCACGTGGTACACGCTCGCCGCGTAGAAGTCGACGTTGGGGTACAGCCCCTTCTGCGCGAGCGTCGTCTCCTCGATCGCCTGCGAGATCTCGTACCAGCTCACGTCGCCGTGAGCGTCGCCGATGCGGTGCGAGAACTCCTTGAAGATCGCCGCGCGTGGATCCATCGTCTTGTAGACGGCGTGGCCGAAGCCGAAGATCTTCTCCTTGCGCGCGAGTCGGTCCGCGACGTAGCCCTCGGCGTTCTCGGGCTTCGCGACCTCCTCGAGCATCTTCATCGACTCTTCGTTCGCGCCGCCGTGGAGCGGTCCTTTCAGGCAGGCGATCGCGCCGGTGATCGCGCTGAACATGTCGGAGAGCGTCGACGCGATGATCCGCGCCGTGAACGTCGACGCGTTCATCGTGTGGTCGGCGTAGAGGATGAACGAGACGTCCATCGCCTTGACGTCGTCCGGGCTCGGTTCCTCGCCGTGGAGCATCCACAGGAAGTTCGCCGCGCTGCTGAGCCGCGGGTTGGGCGGGATCACCTCTTGACCCGTGCGCAGTCGGTGGTAGCTCGCGATCATCGTCGGCGTTCGGGCGATCAGGCGCATCGCCTTGCGGTACTGCGCTTCGGCGCTCTCGTCCCAGCCGTCGGGGTCGTAGGTCGAGGTGCCCGAGACCATCGTGCGGAGCATCGACATCGGCGAGGCCGTGTCGGCCAGGGTCGGGAGCATCTTCGTTCCGAAGGGGGAGAGCTTCCGTTCTCTGGAGAGGAAGCCTGTCAGCTCGTCGAGCTGTGCCCGCGTCGGGAGCTCGCCGTGGTGCAGCAGGTAGACGACCTCCTCGAACGATGCGTGCTCGACGAGTTGCTCGATCGGATAGCCGACGTACCACAGCTTGCCGAGCTGGCCGTCGATGTCCGACACCTTCGTGGCGGCCGCGACGACGTCTCGGAGTCCCTTCTCGGTCACGATGGCGTCATGCCCATCCGGGCGTCCTTTCGCTCGACGGCGACGGAGGTGCTCGAGGCGGCCGGAGCCGCGCGGTCCCGGGTGCTCCGGAACGTATCTGCAAGGATATCCGCGGGCCGCGCGGAGGCCCAAACCGCGGAGTGATCCCGGCGGGCGGCGCGTCGAGGCCGACGCGAGCCGGCGAAGGAGGCCCCGATGCATCGTGTGACGTTGATCCCAGGCGACGGCATCGGACCCGAGGTCGTCGACGCCGCCCGGCGCGCGATCGACGCGACCGGTGTCGCGATCGAGTGGGATCGCCACGAGATGGGCTCGGGCGCGTTCGCGCGGACGGGGAACCCGTTGCCCACCACGACGGTCGATGCGATCCGCGCGTCACGCGTCGCGCTCAAGGGGCCCGTCGACACGCCGGTGACGAGCGGCGAGCGGAGCCTGAACCTGCGGCTGCGGAAGGTCCTCGACCTGTTCGCGAACGTGCGGCCGTGCCGCCTGTATCCGGGCGTGCCGTCGGTATACGACGACGTCGATCTGGTCGTCGTCCGCGAGAACATCGAAGGCTCGTACACCGGCATCGAGTTCGAGATCGGCACGGCCGCCACGAAGGAGCTGATCCGCTTCATCGAGGACACGACCGGCAGGCGCGTCCGCGAGGACAGCGGCCTCTCGGTCAAGACGATCAGCGACGCCGGCACCGAGCGGATCGTCAGGCTCGCGTTCGACGAGGCTCGCCGTCGCGGCAGATCCCTCGTCACCGCCGCGCACAAGGCGAACATCATGAAGTTCACCGACGGGCTCTTCCTGGAGACGGCGCGGCGGGTCGCCGCCGACGAGGGGGCGAGCGGCGTCGACGGAGGCGCGAGCGGCGTCGCCCGAGGCGCGGACGGCGTGGACGGAGCCCAGGCCGTCGGCCACATCCGCTTCGAGGATCGGATCATCGACGCGCTCTGCATGCAGCTGATCCAGGCGCCCGAGCGCTTCGAGGTGATCGTCCTTCCGAACCTGTACGGCGACATCGTGGCGGAGCTGGGCGCGGGCCTGATCGGCGGCACGGGGGTCGCACCGGGAGGTCTGTACGGTGGCGACGGCGCGCGTGAGCTCGCCGTCTTCGAAGCCACCCACGGCACCGCGCCGTCGCTCGCGGGCACGAACCGCGCGGATCCGCTCGGGCTCGTCCTCTCGGGCGCCATGATGCTCCATCACATCGGCGAGGCGGATGCGGGGGACCGGCTCGAGGCCGCGGTCGCGGCGGTGCTCCTCGACGGCACGTTCCTGCCGTACGACCTCCGCGCGCGAGACGACGACCGACCCGCGGCGGGCACCTTCGCCGTCACCGATGCCGTCATCGGTCGTCTCTAGGACACCGCCCCTGGCCCGTGGCTAGCATGCCTCCGTGGACCTCGCCGCGCTCGCGCAACCCGGAGGACGGATCCTCCAGGTCGTGCTCGACGGCCTCGGCGGCATGGCCGATGCCGAGCGCGGGACCGAGCTCGAGGAGGCCTCGACGCCGAACCTCGACCGGCTCGCGGCCGAGGGCGCCACGGGACTGCTCGAGCCGGTCGCGCCCGGCATCACGCCCGGTTCGGGGCCGGGGCACCTGGCGCTGTTCGGGTACGACCCCACCGAACACGAGCTCGGACGCGGCGCGTTGTCGGCCGCCGGCCTCGGCTTCGAGCTGCGGCCGGGCGACGTCGCCGCGCGAGGCAACCTGTGCACGATCGACGACGACGGGGTCGTCGTCGATCGACGGGCCGGGCGCATCGCCGACGACCTCGCCCGCGAGGTCGTCGCCACCCTCCAGGAACGCGTGCGCATCGACGGCGTCGAGGTCTTCTTCCGGCACGAGCGTGGTCATCGCCTGCTCGTGGTGCTCCGGGGCGACGGGCTGGACCCACGGGTGAGCGACACGGATCCGCAGAAGACCGGGGTCCCGTCGTTGCCACCCCGGCCGCTCGATGCCGACGCCGCGCGGACCGCCGATGCGGTCGAGAGCATCGATGCGCAGGCGCGGGCGGTCCTCGCAGGACGCGCGGATGCGAACGCCGTCGTCCTCCGCGGGTTCGACACGTTGCGCGAGCTCCCGTCGTTCACGTCGCGGACGGGCATGCGCGCGGCCGCGATCGCGGTCTATCCGATGTACCGGGGGCTCGCATCGCTGCTCGGCTTCGACGTGATCGGGCCGCCCGCCGATCTCGACGAGGCGATCCGCCTGCTCGCGGAGCGACGCGACGACGCCGACTACCACTTCCTGCACTACAAGGACACCGACGCGGCAGGGGAGGACGGGGACTTCGCGGCGAAGGTCGATGCGATCGAGCGGCTCGACGCGGCCATCCCATCGATCCTCGACGCGGCCGACGCCGCGGTGATCGCGGTCACCGGCGATCACGCGACGCCGTCGCAGATGGCGGCGCATTCCTGGCATCCCGTTCCCGTGCTCGCGCATGGGCAGCGGATCTCGCGGGACGCCGTGGACCGGTTCGGTGAGCGGTGGTGCGCGAGCGGCGGGCTCGGGTTCCGTCCGACGGTGACGCTGCTGCCGCAGCTGATGGCGGCGGCCGGCAGGCTCGCGAAGTACGGCGCCTGAGCCACGGTCCCGACGGCCGCTCGTCGTGGCGTCGCCGGCGATGCGGCCGGCCGTCGGACCTCAGGCGTCGATCACGACGAGATCGGCCGGCGTCGACTGCAGGAACGCCGCGCCGTCGTGGTCGAAGGCGACGGTGTTGATGCAGAGGGCGAGCCCCTTCGCCTCGGGGAGGTAGAAGTTCGCCTCGTAGTTCACGACGTCGCCCGTGCGGAACGTCTCGTCGCCGGGATCGGTGCCGGTCTCGTAGAAGAAGTCGCCGACCCAGTCAGGCGGGAAGGCGATGCCGAGCTCGTAGCCGCCGATCCACCACTCGTCGCCCCACAGGCCGGTGTCGCGGTAGTACCGCTCGACCGTGTCGAGGAGCTCCCGCACGGGCAGACCGGGACGGAGCACGTCGGCCACGACGTCGACGGCGCCGGTGACGTGGTCGATCCGCTCTCGGACCGGCGCCGACGGCTCGCCGATCGAGAAGCAACGCGCCATGTTCGCGTGGTAGCGGTGCACGACACCGGAGACGTCGACGTTCACGATGTCGCCGGCCTCGAGCTTCCGGCGGCTCGCGAGCCCGTGGACGGTCGACGCGCGGTACCCCGATACCACCGGAAGCGGGATCGCGGCGACCTCGCCGCCGGCCGACGCCATCGCGTGGATCATCGCGCCGTAGACCTCGAGCTCGGTCACGCCCGGCGCCATCGTCTCGCGGGCCGCGGCCATGCCGACGTCGGCGACCCGCTGCGCCTCGCGGACCACCTCGAGCTCGGCCGGGCTCTTCCAGCGGCGGACGCTTCGCGCGATGCCGGTCGCGTCCGCGGTCTCGGCGCCCGCGCGCGCGAACGCGGCGTCCGCGTAGGCGGCCGCGGCCGGGTGCGGACGGTAGCTGCGCCGCTCGACGCCGACACGGCCGTCGAGCCAGCCGGCCCCGCGCAGCTCGTCGACGACGAAGTCGACCATCTCCGTTCCCAGGCCCGGGCCGATCCGCACGTCGTCGGCGACGCTCGTGAAGCGGACGAGCGTGACCTCCTCCTCGTCGTCGAACTGGATCGGGTCGTCGTGATCCACGTGCAGGACCGCGCACGAGCCGGGCACCCACCCCTGGGGCCCGTTCGCCTGGTACCACTCCGCGGCGTAGCCGGTGACGTAGCAGATCGATTCCGGCGCGGTGAGGACGAGACAGCGGACGCCGGCCGCCTCCATCGCCGCTCGGATCCGTTCCCACCGGCCGCGGTACTCGTCGCGGGAGAAGGGCGCCTCGTTCGGCGGATCGAACTCCTCGAAGTACCACCGCTTGATCGAGCCGATGTCGCTCACTGGCGGGCTCCTCGCTCGTAGACGACCTCGCCGCCGATCATCGTCAGCTCGACGCGTGCGTCGGCGGGACCGGCGAGGTCGGGGTCGGTCGGATCGTGATCCAGCACCACGAGGTCGGCATCCTTGCCGACCACGATCGAGCCGGTCGTGGCGTCGAGGCGGTTCACGTACGCGCTCCCGATCGTCGCGGCGGCGAGCGCCGTCCCGAGATCGAGCGCCTCCTGCGGGAGGAACGGCTCGCCGCCGCGGTCCTCTGGATCGGTCCGCGTCACGGCGACCTCGATCCCCATCAGCGGATCGGCCGTGGTGATCGCCCAGTCGCTGGCGAACGCGAGCCGCACGCCCGCGTCGTGGAGCGACCGGAACGCGTACTGCCGCCCGCTTCGTTCGTGGCCGAGGAAGGGGATCGTGAGCTCCGTCATCTGCTCGTCCGCCGACGCCCAGTACGGCTGCACCGTCGCCACGAGATCGAGCGCGCGGAACCGCGAGACGTCGGCCGGGTCGAGCAGCTGGAGGTGGGTGAGGTGGTGCCGCGCGTCACGGGCGCCGTTCGAGCCCGCCGCGGCCTCGAAGGCGTCGAGCGTCTCGCGGATCGCGCGGTCGCCGATCGTGTGCACGTGCACCTGGAAGTGCTCGGCGTCGAGCGCGACGATCGCCTCGCGCAGGGCGGCGGGCTCGTTGAAGCTGAAGCCCGTGCCGCCACCGGCTCCGTCGATCTCGAGGTAGGGCTCGACGACCGCCGCGGTGAAGTTCTCGGGCACGCCGTCCTGCATGATCTTCACCGTGCCCGCGCGGAGCGTCCCGACCGACGACGCGCCTCGGCGTTCGATCATGCCGGGGATCTGGTCCGTGCCGCGCGTGCGGTCCCACCACTGGCACGCGACGACGTGCGCGCGCAGCTCGCCCGACGCGGCAAGCGCCCGGTAGGCGGCGAGCACGTCCGGCTCGACCCACGCGTCCTGCCAGGCGGTGACGCCCAGCGACAGCAGGTGCCGCTGTGACGCGAGGATCGCCGCGCGCCACGTCGCGTCCGCCGTCGGTGGCAGGAGCGCGGCGACGAGATCGCGCGCCCACTCGTGCAGTGCGCCGGTCGGCGCCCCATCGGGATCGCGCTCGATCCGTCCGCCGGGCGGGTCGGGGGTTCGGCGGTCGATGCCGGCGAGCTCGAGCGCGCGCGAGTTCACCCACGCGCCGTGGAGGTCGCTGTTCATCAGGTAGACCGGCCGGTCGGCAACGACCCCGTCGAGATCCTCGGCGCGCGGGAGACCGCCGGGGAACGCCGGCATGCCCCAGCCGCCGCCGACGATCCACTCGGCGTCGGGGTTCGCCGCCGCGTACGCCGCGACCGCGTCGAGGTACTCCTGGCGCGTGTGCAGATCGTGCAGGTCGCACGTGAGCCGGTACCGGCCGGCGAAGCAGGCATGGTTGTGCGCGTCCTGGAACCCCGGCAGCACGGCGCCCCCGTCGAGCGTCAGCTCGCGCGTGTGCGGTCCGCGGAACACCGCGACGTCGTCACGGTCGCCGACCGCGACGATCGTTCCGGCCCGGATCGCGACGGCCTCGGCTCGCGGCCGCGCCGGATCGATCGTGAGCACCGGCGCGCCGCTGATCACCAGGTCCACGGTGTCCATCCGCCGGAGGATAGCCGCGCGACCGTCGTCGACGTTGCCGTCCGAGGACCCCGGCTAGCATGTCGGCCGCGAGCGGTCCGCACGGCGGACCCCTCGCGGCGGGCGGCCGACGCGGTCACCACGGAGGCCACGCACCGAGCCATCGATGAGGAGGAGTTCCGACACATGAAGATCACCGTCGTGGGGAGCGGCTTCGTCGGCCAGACGACCGCGATGCGCCTGCTCGAGAAGGGCCTCGGCGAGGTCGTCCTGATCGACATCATCGAGGGCAAGCCGCAAGGTCTCGCGCTCGATCTCAAGGAAGCGGCGCCGGTCGAGGGGTACGAACCCTCGATCGTCGGCACGAACGACTACGCCGACACGGCGGGATCCGACGTCGTCGTCATCACCGCGGGGTTCCCTCGTCAACCGGGCATGAGCCGGATGGACCTGCTGGGCAAGAACGCGCAGATCATGCGCGACGTCGTCGGCAACGTGGTGCCGGGATCGCCGGAGGCGATCCTGATCGTCGTGTCGAACCCCCTCGACGAGATGACGTTACTCGCGAAGGAGGCCAGCGGCTTCGCGAACGAGCGTGTGTTCGGCATGGCCGGCGTGCTCGACTCGGCCCGGCTTCGGTTCTTCATCGCGGAACTCCTCGACGTGTCGCCGTCGAAGGTCGACGCGATGACGCTCGGCTCCCACGGCGACGCGATGGTCGCGCTGCCGAGGCACGCGACGGTCGACGGACGGCCGCTGCCGGAGCTCGTCGACGACGAGACCCTCGAGCGGCTGTTCCAGCGCACGCGCGACGGCGGCGCCGAGATCGTCGGTCTCCTCAAGACCGGGTCGGCGTACTACGCCCCCAGCGCCTCGGTCGCCGCGATGGTGCGAGCGATCGCCGAGGACACGAAGGAGGTCCTTCCGGTCTGCGCCTGGACGACGGGGCAGTACGGGGTGTCGGACGTCTACCTCGGCGTGCCGGCACGGCTCGGGCGCGGGGGCGTCGAGGAGGTCGTCGAGCTCGACCTGAACGACGACGAGCTGGCGAAGCTCCGAGAGGCGGCCGAGGGGATCCGTGCGAAGTGCGAGGATCTCGCGCAGCTGTAAGACTCAGTCGTCGCTCGTCGCGGCGCGATCGGGGCCGACCGTCGCGAGGGCCCGGGCGGACCTCGCGGCCCACACGAGCGTGACGGCGCCGCCGGCGACCGCGACGATCCCGCCGACGAGCGTCAACCAGACGCCGACGCCGAGCCGCACGTCGAGGACGTCCCGCAGGTCGTCCAAGGCCTCGTCGATGCCCTCACCAGGAACGCCGAACGAGGTGATCGCGTCGCGTGCCTCGGCGATCGCGTCGGTGACGTAGCGATCCTCGGCCGTGACGATCTCCTGCACGGCGATCGCGACGATCGCGAGGGCCGCGACCAGGGCGACGATCGCAGCGCTCCGACGTGCCGACGCCGTCCCGCCGACGCGTGTGGTGAGCACCGCGATCAGCGTGACGACGGCCGCTCCGAGCACGAGCTTGCCTCCGGTGACGTCGGCGCCCCGCCAGGTCGGCGCCAGCCGGTCCGGGACCCCCGGAACCGCGACCACGGTCCACTCGAGCATCGCGCCGATCCCGGCGATCAGCGCGCCAGCGACGGTGAGGAGGAACCCCGCGGCCCGCAGTCCCAAGGAGGACGGGGCAGCGCCCGGAGCGGCGTCGTCCGTGGGAGCGTCCTCCGTCGCGGCGTTCTCGGGCGTCGGATCGTCGGTCATCGCCGCAGTGTCGCATCCCATGCATCCCGCGCGAAGCATCTCGAGGCGCGACGGTCGAGCCTACGATGGGGGCATGGCGAGCTTCGGTGACCTGCTCCGTGCGCACGGGCGCGCGTTCTTCACGAACTGGCGGAGCTCCGATCTCGGGTTCGCCGAGAAGGTGGGGCTCACGTTCCGCAACCGCGCGCTGTCGCTCGTGCGCGGCGGCTGCTGCGGCAACCACGGCCAGCCCGGCTGTTGACGCCTCGATCCCACGGACCCCGGTCGGGGTCCGACCGGCGCACCGCACGCACATCCCCACGACGACGACGTCCACCCTCCGGACGACGGGGGCGGCTGAGCGGGCGCCCGACGCGGACCCCCGACGCGACATGAGCACCGGGCGGCGGCGCGCCGGCCTCGTCGAGGATCAGCTCGGCCCGTGCTCCCAGGCGCTCACCGTGGCGGCGATCGCTTCGGCCACCTCCATCGTCGTCGCGTTCCCGCCCAGATCCGGCGTCCGGATGCGACGTCGTCGGAGGACCTCGTCCACCGCCCACTCGACGTTCTCGGCGGCCGTGAGCTCGCCGATGTGCCGCAGCAGCATCGCGCCCGACAGGATCATCGCGATCGGATCGGCCTTCCCCTGACCGGCGATGTCGGGAGCGCTCCCGTGGACGGCCTCGAAGACCGCGTACTCCCATCCGATGTTCGCGCCGGGGATCAGCCCGAGCCCGCCGACGAGGCCGGCGCAGAGGTCGCTCACGATGTCGCCGTACAGGTTCGGCAGGAGCAGCACGTCGAACACGCCCGGATCCTTCGCGAGCCGGCTCGACAGGTGATCGATCTGCACCTCGTCCCACGGCACGTCGGGGAACTCCCCGGCGACCGCGCGGGCGGTCTCCAGGAAGATCCCGTCGCTGAACCGCATCACGTTCGCCTTGTGCCCGACGGTGACGCGGTGGCGGCGGTTCCGCTGGGCGTACTCGAAGGCGAAGCGCACGATCCGCCGGGTGCCGGTCACGGAGATCGGCTTGATCGTCACGCCGGCGTCGGCGGGGACCTCGTGTCCTCCGAGCGCGCGCAGCTCGTCGCGGAGCGCCGCCGTGGCGGGCCGTCCGCGCTCGTACTCGATGCCCTGGTACAGGTCCTCGGTGTTCTCCCTGACGACGACGAGATCCACCGAGGGGTGACGGATGTCGACCCCGGGCAGCGCTCGCGCCGGTCGCACGGCGGCGAACAGGTCGAGCTCCTGACGGAGGGCGACGTTCACCGAGCGGAACCCCGTCCCGACGGGCGTCGTGATCGGGCCCTTGATCGCGACGCGCGCGGCGCGGATCGCGTCGAGCGTCTCGCTGGGGAGCAGGTCACCCTGGGACGCGAGCGCGGCGCTGCCCGCGGAGCGCTCGACCCATTCGATGCCGACGTCGGCGGCGTCGAGGACGAGCCTCGTCGCGGCCGCGACCTCGGGGCCGATGCCGTCTCCGGCGATCAAGGTCACGCGATGTCGCACGGGCAGAGCCTATCGAGGGTGGAGCGCCGCCCCGCGCCACGGACGAGGACGGTCCGTCGGCGGATGTCCGACGCGGACGAGGACCTCGGGGTGGGTCGGTCGGTCAGAACCGCTCGAACAGGATCGCGCGCTTCACCTGTTGGATCGCCTTCGTGACCTCGATCCCGCGCGGGCACGCGTCGGTGCAGTTGAACGTCGTCCGGCACCGGAAGACGCCGGTCTTCTCCGAGAGGATCCGGAGGCGCTCCTCACCGGCCTCGTCCCGCGAGTCGAAGATGAAGCGGTGGGCGTTCACGATCGCGGCGGGGCCGACGTAGCCGTCGTCGCCCCAGAAGATCGGGCACGACGTCGTGCAGCTCGCGCAGAGGATGCACTTCGTCGTGTCGTCGTAGCGTTGCCGGTCCTCCGGCGACTGCAGACGCTCGGTGTCGGGCTCTCCCGACTCGTTGATCAGGTACGGGAGCATCGCCTTGTACCCGTCGAAGAACGGCTCCATGTCGACGATCAGGTCCTTCAGCACGGGGAGACCGCGGATCGGCTCGATCGTCACACGTGGGGCGACGTCCTGCGCGAGCACCTTGCAGGCGAGATCGTTCCGCCCGTTGATGAGCATCGCGTCGGATCCGCAGATGCCGTGGGCGCACGACCGTCGGAACGCCAGCGTCCCGTCGTGGTGCCATTTCACCTGGTGGAGCACCTCGACGAGCCGTTCGAGCGGGTCGGTCTCGACCGTGAACTCGCTCCACCAGGACTCCTCGGACACCTCCGGGTTGAACCGGCGTACCTTGAGCTCGAGCGTGATCGTGTCGCGGCGTCCGCCGATCTGCTGGCGGTCGGAGGTGTTCAGCACGTCGGCGGCGGTCGCCATCAGTACTTCCTCTCCATCGGGATGTAGGGCCCCATCTTCACGGGCTTGAAGTCCATCGCGAGGGAACCGTCGTCGTTGCGGGTGACGAGCGTGTGCTTCAGCCAGTTCGCGTCGTCGCGGAGCGGGTGATCCTCGCGGAAGTGCGCGCCGCGGCTCTCGGTCCGGACGAGGGCCCCCGCGACGAGGGTCTCCGCGCAGTCGAGCAGGTAGCCGAGCTCGACCGTCTCCATCAGGTCGGTGTTGTAGACCGCGCCCTTGTCCTGGATCGCGACGCGGTCGTACCGGTCCCGCAACCCGCCGAGGATCTCCTGCATCTTCGTGAGGCTCGTCTCGCTCCGGACCACGAAGGCGAGATCGAACATGCTGTCTTGGAGCTCCTTGCGGATGTCGGCCGCGTTGTCGCCCGTCTCGCGCGACAAGATGGCGTCGAGCATGCCGAGCGTGCTGCCGACGGTCTCGTCCGGCAGGGGAGCGAGATCGGCGCTCCGCGCGTCGGTGGCTGCGCTCACGCCCGCGCGACGGCCGAACACGACGAGGTCGAGCAGGGAGTTCGTTCCGAGGCGGTTCGCGCCGTGGACGCTCACGCAGGCGCATTCGCCCGCGGCGTAGAGACCCGGGACGATCGTCTCCTCCGCGCCCGTGACGACGCGGCCGTCGGTGTCCGTCGGGATGCCGCCCATCGCGTAGTGGGCGGTCGGCTGGATCGGCACGGGCTCCTTCGTCGGCTCGACCTTGAGGTAGATCCGGGCGAACTCGGTGATGTCGGGGAGCTTCTCCTCGATCACGCGCGGGTCGAGGTGCGAGATGTCGAGGTAGGCCCAGTCGGCGTTCGGCCCGGCGCCCCGCCCTTCCTTGATCTCCTGGTAGATCGCCCTCGAGACCATGTCGCGCGGCGCGAGATCCTTGATCGTCGGGGCGTAGCGCTCCATGAACCGCTCGCCGTCCTTGTTCCGGACGATGCCGCCTTCGCCGCGGGCCGCCTCGCTGAGGAGCACGCCGAGCCGGGCGAGGCCCGTCGGATGGAACTGGAACATCTCCATGTCCTCGAGCGGGATGCCCCGGCGCCACGCGACGGCGGGCCCGTCCCCGGTCAGCGCGTGCGCGTTCGACGTCACGCGGAACATCCGCCCGTAGCCACCCGTCGCGAACACCACGCTCTTCGCGCGGAACACGTGCAGCTCGCCGGTCGCGAGCTCGTACGCGACGACGCCGGCGGTGCGTCCGTCGTCGGCCCTGAGGAGGTCGAGCACGTAGAACTCGTTGAAGAAGCGGACGTCGCGCTTCACGCACTGCTGGTAGAGCGTCTGCAGGATCATGTGGCCCGTGCGGTCGGCCGCGTAGCAGGCCCGCCGCACGGGACGCTCGCCGTGCTCGGCCGTGTGCCCGCCGAACCGGCGCTGATCGATCCGGCCGTCGGGCGTCCGGTTGAACGGGAGCCCCCACCGCTCGAGCTGGTAGATCGCGTCGACGGCCTCCTCGGCCATCAGCTGCGCGGCGGGCTGGTCGGTGAGGTAGTCGCCGCCCTTCACGGTGTCGAAGGCGTGCCACTCGGGGTGATCCTCCTCGGTGTTGCCGAGCGCGGCGCAGACGCCCCCCTGGGCGGCGCCGGTGTGGCTGCGCGTCGGGTAGAGCTTCGAGATCACCGCCGTGCGGACCTTGTCGGAGAGCTCGATCGCGGCGCGCATGCCGGCGCCGCCGCCGCCGATCACGAGCGCGTCGTAGGTGTGGGTCGTCGCCATGCGTGCCCTTCCGTCAGCCCGACGACGCGACCGGC
Organism: Actinomycetota bacterium; assembly: GCA_035463115.1. Lineage (GTDB taxonomy): Bacteria > Actinomycetota > UBA4738 > UBA4738 > HRBIN12 > BPGL01. The sequence goes on from DATHTO010000056.1 coordinate 20,102, forward strand.
GGCCAGTTCGACGGATCGAAGGTCACGATCACGACCGTGCCGAGGACCATCAGGACGAACGCGAGCGAGTACATCGACATGTTGAGCGCGAAGCGCACCGCCGGCTTGCGGACGTAGTCGAGGGTGATGTTCCGGAGCCCGTTCACGCCGTGGACGAGCGCGAGCATCAGCAGCAACCAGTCCCAAGTGCGCCAGAAGACCGACTCCCACCGCGTCGCGACGAAGCCGAAGTCGATGCGCTCGGCGCCGCCGTCGAGCAGGTGCATGATCAGCAGGTGGCCGAGCGCCAGGAGCAGCAGGAGCAGGCCGCTGATCCGCATGAACAGCCAGGCCCAGAGCTCGAAGCCGCCCATCGGGCGCTCGCGGCCCATCCGACGGTCGCGTCCCGCGCGGCCTTCGTTCCCGGGTCGAGGGGCGCTGGGGCGGGTCGTCGTCGTCGCCATCGCCCTCAGTCCTTCCAGAGTTCCCACGTCTGCTGGAGCATGATCACCGTCGTCGGGATCGCCGCGAGGACGAACAGCGCGGTCGTGGTGCGGCCGACGAGGGTGATGCGTGCCGCGAGTCTCGGGAAGAAGTCGACGAGGGTGATCTTCACGCCGTTCAGCGAGTGGTAGAGCACCGAGATGACGAGCCCGAGCTCGAGCAGATGCACGATCGGGTTGTGGTAGGCCTGCACGACCTTGTCGTAGGCCTCGGGCCCCCAGCCGACGAGCGCGGTGTCGACGATGTGGACGAACAGGAACAGGATCACCGCCACGCCGGTGATCCTGTGCATCATCCACGACCATTGGCCCTCGTGGCCGAGGTACGGCCGCCCGTAGTCGCTCTTGGTCTTGCGGGCTCTCACTGCCACGTTCGATGGGCTCCTTCGCGCGCGGGAGGTGTGCGCCGTGCTTCAGCGTAGCCCGTGAGGGCGGCACGACGGTCGGCCGTTCCGCCACGGGACGGCGCGGAGTCTACTCCGGAACGGCGGGGCATCGTCCGGCCGTCATGCGCCGTCGCCGTCCTCCAGTCGGACGGCGACCAGGACGCCGTCGCGGGTCGGAACGATCGTGCTGATGAAGCGTTCGTCCTCGGCCACGAGGGCGTTGTGCTCGAGCACCGCCTCGGTCGTCACGCGCTGCCAGTCGTCGTCGAGGGGTTCGGCGCCCGTGACGCGGCCGTACCACAAGACGTTGTCGCAGATGTAGAGCCCGCCGGGGCGGACGCGCTCGCGGGCGGCGCGCCAGGCGTCGGGATAGCCCTCCTTGTCGACGTCGTTGTAGACCACGTCGAAGGAGCCATCGAGGCTCGCGAGCTGCTCGACCGCGTCGCCGACGTGGTAACGGATCGGCCCGCCGAGGCCAGCGCGCGCGAGGTAGGCGAGCGCCGCACGCTCGTTCTCCGGGTCGCCGTCGGTGCAGTGGACCTCCCCGCCTGGTTCCACGGCCCGCGAGAACCAGTAGGCGGAATAGCCGAAGCCCGAACCGAGCTCGACGACCCTCGTCGCGCCGATCGAGCGGGCAAGGACCTCCAGGGTGACCCCGACGTTCCGCCCGACGATCGGGAACCCACGCTCGCGCGCCTCGGCCTCCATCTCGAGCAGCACCGGCTCGTCGAGACGAGCCAGGCGACCGGCCATGTAGTCCTCGATGCGGGGATCGACGATGTCCATGGATCGGAACGGTACCTGCCTGCCGGTGTCGCGGGACCGGTGGGTCCGCGCGGATGCCACTAGGCTCCGAGGCACGATGGGTGACGACGACCGTCGGGTCACCGACTCCGGGATCGAGCTGCGGCCCGTCTATACGGCCGGGGACCTCTCGGGATGGAGCGCCGGGAACGCCCTCGGCGAGCCGGGTGCGTTCCCGTTCACCCGTGGTCCGTACGCATCGATGTACCGCAGCCGCCTGTGGACGATGCGCCAGTACTCCGGCATGGCCACCGCGGAGGAGACGAACGCGCGGTTCCGCTTCCTGCTCGATCACGGACAGACGGGACTGTCGGTCGCGTTCGACCTGCCGACGCAGATGGGCCTGGACAGCGATCATCCCCGGGCCGAAGGAGAGGTCGGCAAGACCGGCGTCGCGATCGACTCGGTCGACGACATGCGCCGCCTGTTCGACGGCATCCCGCTCGATCGCGTCAGCACGTCGATGACGATCAACGCGACCGCCCCGATCCTGCTGCTGCTCTACGAGCTCGTCGGTGAGGAGCAGGGCGTCGAGGCATCGGAACTGTCGGGCACGGTGCAGAACGACCTGCTCAAGGAATACGCCGCCCGCGGGACGTACATCTATCCGCCGCAGCCGTCGATGCGGTTGATCACGGATCTGTTCGCGTACTGCGGGGAGCGGATCCCGAGGTGGAACACGATCTCGATCAGCGGCTACCACATGCGCGAAGCCGGAGCGACGGCCGCGCAGGAGATCGCGTTCACGCTCGCGAACGGCATCGCGTACGTCCAGGCGGCGATCGACGCCGGACTGCGGGTCGACGACTTCGCGCCCCGGCTGTCGTTCTTCTTCGCGTGCCACATGCACTTCTTCGAGGAGGTGGCGAAGTTCCGCGCCGCGCGCCGGCTGTGGGCGAGGATCATGCGTGAGCGGTTCGGAGCGCAGGACGAGCGCTCCATGATGCTGCGGTTCCACACGCAGACCGGCGGTGCGACGCTCACCGCCCAGCAGCCCCAGAACAACATCGTCCGGACGACGCTCGAGGCGCTCGCCGCCGTCCTCGGCGGAACGCAGTCGCTCCACACGAACTCGTTCGACGAGGCGATGGCCTTGCCCACGGAGCACGCGGCGAAGATCGCGCTCCGGACGCAGCAGGTGATCGGGTACGAGACCGGCGTCGTGGATGTCGTCGATCCTCTGGGCGGCTCGTACTACGTCGAATCGTTGACCGACGACCTCGAGCGTCGAGCGTCGGAGTACATCGAGAAGGTCGATGGGATGGGCGGCGCCGTCGCGGCGATCGAGGCCGGCTTCTACCAGGACGAGATCCACGAAGCGGCGTTCCGGATCCAGCACGGGGTCGAGACCGGCGAGCGCGTCGTCGTGGGCGTGAACCGCTTCGACGAGACCTCGGGAGTCGAGATCGACCTGCTCCGCGTGACGGAGGAAGACACGGCCAAGCAGATCCGGCAGGTTGCGGCGGTGCGCGCCGCGCGTGACGCCGACGCCGTCGTCGCCGCGCTCGACGATGTCGAACGAGCTGCGCGCGGAACGGCGAACCTCCTCCCGCCGATGAAGGAGGCGCTCCGCGCACGCGCCACGCTCGGCGAGGTGAGCGACGTGTTGCGCTCGGTGTTCGGCGAGTATCGACCGACGTTCTGACCCGGCGACGACGGGCCCGGCCCGCCGGGCGACGCGCGTGAGCGGCCCAGGCCCGGCTCGTCCCTGCCTCACGCCGTGGCCGGCGCCCTCGGTCCCGCCCGGTAGCGCTCGCCGTCGGGCGTGATCCAGGTCACCTCGGACCCGTGCAGCCGGATCGCCCAGCCGTGCTCGTGCACGAGCCGGTGGTGGAACGAGCACACAGCACGAGGTTCACGAGATTGCTCGTGCCGCCCCGGGAGAACCACCGGACGTGGTGGGCCTGCGTGAACGCGTTCGTGCCGCAGCCGGGGAACCGGCACCCCCGATCCCGGTACCGGAGCTGTCGTCCACCCGGGCGTGCAGCACCACGGTGGCGCGGTCGGGGTCGGGATCGGTGCCGACCGCCGCCGAGCACACCGCCACCAGCGCATC
>DATHTO010000057.1:0-2690 GCA_035463115.1 Actinomycetota bacterium
CACCGACGTCCTGTTGCAGCGCGGCGCACGGCATGTCTACGCTCTGGACGTCGGTCGCGGTCAGCTCGCCGAGTCCTTGCGTCGCGACGCCCGGGTCACGTCGATGGAGCGCACCAACGCCCGAACGCTGACGGCGGACACGCTGCCCGACGAGATCCAGCTCGCGGTCATCGATGTCTCGTTCATCTCCCTGGAGAAGATCCTCGGCCCGGTCGCGAGCACCCTCGCCCCGAACGCCGACGTCGTCGCTCTGGTGAAGCCGCAGTTCGAGGCGGGGAAGGGGAGGACGGACCGCGGTATCGTCCGTGATCCGGCCATCCATCGCGACGTCCTCGACCGCGTGACGACCAATGCCGGCTCGATCGGGCTCGGAACCCGGGACGTCATCCGATCGCCGATCACGGGCCAGGACGGCAACCGCGAGTTCCTGATCCACATCGTCCGCGGGCCGAGCTGTGCCGATCTCCCGGCCCGGATCGCCCAGGTCACGGCCGCATGACCGTCGAACGCATCGGATTCGCGTACAACCCCACGATCGAGGCCACCGTGGAACTCGCGGCGCGAGCGTCGGGCTGGTGCAAACGTCGCGGCATCGACGAATGGCGGTCGCAGGCCGGGGATCTGGACGCGCTTCGGGCGGAGCTGCCGACCACCGACGCGCTCGTCGTCCTGGGCGGCGACGGCACGTTCCTCCGAGCTGCCCGGGCCGTCGCGGAAGTCGATGTGCCGTTGCTGGGCATCAACCTCGGCAAGGTCGGCTTCCTGTCGAAGGCAGAAGCCACCGACCTCGAGCCAGTGCTCGAGCACATCGTGGCCGGCGAGTACCGGATCGACGAGCGTCTCGCCATCGAGGGCCGCATCTTCCGCGGCGGTGGCACGTCTGACGGCGAACGGCACATCGCGCTGAACGACATCGTCGTCGCGCGCGGCTCCCTCGCTCGCGTGTGCCGCCTCGACGTGAGCATCGACGACAGCCATCTCGCGACGTTCATCGCCGACGGCCTCGTCGTCGCGAGCCCGACCGGCTCGACAGGCTACAGCTTCTCGGCTGGTGGCCCGATCCTGGACCCGGCGAGCCGCAACCTCGTGGTCACGCCGATCGCCGCGTACCTGTCCGCGATCCGATCGGTCGTCGTCAGCCCCCGGCAGGTCGTCCGCTGTCGCGTCGTCGACGCGCACGAGGCGCTCGTCTCCGTCGACGGCCGTGAGGACCTGCCGATCCGTGTCGGCGACGCGGTGGAGGTCCACGCGCTCGAGCGCCCGATCCGCCTCATCGAACCGAAGGGCGCGCAGCCGTTCTGGGATCTGCTCCGCCACAAGGTCGAGCTGCTGCCGTCGTGACCGACGACCGACGTGACGGCGAGGCGCCGGGCAGGCTGCTCGAGCTGACCGTCGCCGACCTGGCGCTGATCGACCGGCTTCGCCTCGAGTTCGACGCCGGATTCAACGTGATCACCGGCGAGACCGGGGCGGGCAAGAGCCTGCTGATAGATGCTCTTGGGCTGGCGCTCGGCGCGCGCGCCGACACCACGCTCGTGCGCCACGGCGCGGATACGGCTCGCGTGGAGGCGCTGTTCGACCGGCTTCCCGAGCCCCTGATCGCCGTCCGCGAGGTCGCCGCGAACGGCCGATCGACTGCGCGGCTCGACGACCAGACCGTCACCGCCGCCCGACTCGTGGATGAAGTCGGCTCCTTGGTGGAGGTCCATGGACAGCACGACCAGGGCCGCCTCCTCGATGAGCGGTGGCAGCGCGACCTGCTCGACGGGTTCGGGGGCCATGACGGCCTGCGTGCCGCGATGGCCGGTGCGGTGGACCGCTGGCGGGAGAATCGCGCAGCCCTGGAGGAGGCCGCGCTGGATCCGAGGGAGGTCGCGCGCCGGATCGACCTCTTGGAGCACGAGGCGGACGAGATCGCGCGCGCCAAGCTGCGCACGGGCGAGGCCGACGAGATCCGCGCAAGGCTGTCGGCGGCGCAGCACGGCGAGGCGATCGCGCGGGGCTCGACCGCTCTGCACGAGGCGTTGACGCGAGAGGGGACCGGGGCCCGGGATGCTACGGCGGAGGCACTCCAGGAGGCACGCGGCATCGCCAGACTCGATCCCCGGTTCGAGAGCGTCGCGGACCGGCTCGCCGGGCTCGAGGCAGAGCTGAGCGACGTAGCCGACGACGCCCGGAAGCTCGCCGAGGACGTCGATCACGACCCACGCGCCGTCGAAGAGCTCGACGCCCGATTGGGTGTGATCCACGGGCTGTTGCGCCGTTACGGCGACGACGAGACCGCTGTCCTCGAGCACGGTGAACGAGCCGCGGCAGAGGTCGATCGTCTTCGCGGCCTCGACGAGGATCGGACGCGACGGCAGCGCGAGGATGCTCGCCTCCTTGGCGAGGTCGCGAATGCCGCGGAGGCGCTGTCGATCGCCCGTCGCGAGGCTGCGACCGCGCTGACGGCGGCCGTCGCCGAGATCCTCGAGGAGCTCGGGTTCCCGGCCGGCGTCTTCGAGGTCGGCGTCGGTCGCCGGGCTGCCGGAGAGGGTGAGGCCGCGGTCGAGATCGGCGGCGATGCGGTGGCGTTCGACGCGAGTGGCGTCGATGAGGTCGTCTACAGGCTGGCGCCGAACCCGGGCGAACCGGCACGGAGCCTGGCGAAGATCGCCTCCGGCGGCGAGCTGTCGCGGGTCGCGCTCGCG
>DATHTO010000058.1:0-36152 GCA_035463115.1 Actinomycetota bacterium
GGCGGGAGCGGCCGAAGCCGCCGCGAGCGCCGGAACCGCCGGTGGCTGGACGACCGCTGGCACCGCCTGCGAGAGGTCGACGGCGCGACGCGGCGCCTCACGGCCCGGCAGGACCCGGTCGGCTCGGACGACCTTCGCCGACGTCTCGTCCCGGGCGAAGCGTGGGGCGTAGCGCATGTAGAGCAGCACGATGATCGTGACGAGCAGGCCGGATCCGAGCATGAACAGGACCGCGAACGACACGGGACCGACCAACGGCCCCAATGGGCTGCGGTTCTCGACCGGCGTGTTCGTCGGATGGACGATCGTCTGGGCGGCGGCCGCTCCGGCCGTCAGCACGGTCACGGCGAACGAGCCCGCCAGGACGGCGAGGGATCTCCGGGCGGTCTTCATCGTCGCGGGATTCTCGCAACCCCGGAGGCACCCGGCAACCGAGCACCGGCATCCGTGACGGCGAGCCGGCGGGCGACGACGATCCCTGCGTTCCACCCGGGCGCTCGACCCTCCGCAGGCGGCGCGAGCGCGCGGACGTCGATCCCGGCCCGCACGAGGAGCCACGACGTGAGCGAATTCGAGTTCCACATCTCGCCCGCGCGCAGCTCGTCCCGACCCCACACCGGGGTCGGGACCGACGCGACCAGCTCGAGCACCCGTTCGGCCCGCGCCGCGTCCGCAGCGACCCGCACGGGCCCGCCCACCGCCTCGCCGGCGTCGGGGATGACGCCGTCGCGCCACCGCCGGATCTCGTACCGGAAGACGCGGAGGCGCCCCGCCGCGCGGATCCCGACAGGACCCTCCGCGACGACGCCCCTCGACGGACCGTCGTCATCTCGGATCGGCGCGCTCTCGATCGCCCACCGGGTCCCGTCGATCGCCACGACCAGCGCGGTGTGGAACAGGGGCGCGGATCGACGTCGCGTCACCCGCGCGGCGACGGCCTCGTAGGCCTTGCCGCACAGACGCACGACGTGGTCGCCCGCGCCCAGCGGGATCCAGTACAGGTCCACGGTGGCGTGGATCGGTGGTCCCATGCCTCCAGCGTCGTCCACCCGCCGACCGGACCGCACGGTCGGACGGCCGGGAACCGCCGGGTCGGGCGGCACGGACGGGATCGGAGCCGGAGAGGGGATTCGAACCCCTGACCTACCACTTACGAGGCGGTTGCTCTGCCACTGAGCTACTCCGGCCGAGCGGACGGTCAGTATAGGCGCGCGCCTCCTGGGATCCGCCCGACGGAGGTGCTGGCACACCTCGGACGCTCGTGGTTCCGTCATCGTCACGAAGAGCGCGACGCGAGAAGATGCTCGCGTGAAGCAGGACGCGGCGATGGCAGGCCCGATCCGCCGGGTGATGGTCGGGACGGATCGTTCCGACACGGCGTCCCGCGCCGTCGAGTGGGCAGCGTCGTTCGCCGACCGGTTCGGCGCCGAGCTGCACGTCGTGCAGGTCGTGCTGCCCCAGAATCCGGCCGACACCGAGTTCGGGGCCGCGCAGGCGACGCGCGCACGATCGACGGCCGACGACCTCCAGCGGTACGCGGTCGACCTCGCCGGCGATCGCGGACGAGCCCACGTCGTGATCGACGACGATCCGGCGATGGCGATCGTGCACGCGGCGGAAGACCACGCGATCGACGTCCTCGTCGTCGGCAACGCGGGCATGGCGGGCCGCAAGGAGTTCCTGCTCGGGAACGTCCCGAACCGGATCAGCCACAACGCGCGGTGCACCGTGATCATCGTGAACACGACGAACGGCGAGGTGACGACGCCGGTCCGCGACCCGCGGAGCGTGACGACGATCCGCAGCTCGCACGTCGAGCAGGACACCGAGCCCCGGTTGATCGCCCGCGGTTCGCGCATCGCCACGGTGTTCGCGAAGCACGGCCTCCGTGAGCTGTTCGGACGGCCGGACGAGGAAGGCGCGTCCGGCAAGCGTCGGCAAGCCAAGCGGGTCCGCAACGCTCTCGAAGAGCTCGGACCGACGTTCTGCAAGCTCGGGCAGATCATGTCGACGCGTCCGGACCTGCTGCCGCAGGAGTACATCGAGGAGCTCGCCACCCTGCAGGACAACGTGCCCGCGCTCCGCGAAGACGAGGTCGTTCGCGTGATGGAGCAGGAGCTGGGCGTTCCGTGGGAGGACGTCTTCGACAGCCTCGATCCGCAACCGCTCGCGGCGGGCACGATCGCGGAGGTCCACCGCGCGACGCTCGCGAACGGCGAGAAGGTCGTCGTGAAGGTGCAGCGCCCCGACGCGAAGGAGCAGATCGAACAGGATCTCGCGCTCCTCGAGGTGTTCGCAGAGAAGGTCGGCGACCGGCCGGGCCTGCGCGCGGTGATCGACATGCCGGCGGTCTTCGAGCACCTGTCGGACTCGCTGCACCGCGAGCTCGACTTCCGTCGGGAGGCGCAGAACATGGCGCGGATGCGGGAGGTGATCGCGCCGTTCCCGCGGCTCGCCGTTCCGCAGGTGTACGGGGACTACTCGACGTCGCGGCTCCTCGTGATGCACGACGTCGGCGGCACCGCGATCGAGCAGGCGCCGCACGGCAAGCCGCGACAGGAGGCTGCGCGGCAGCTCCTCGAGAGCTTCTACAAGCAGATCATGGTCGACGGGTTCTTCCACGCCGACCCGCATCCAGGGAACCTGATGTGGCAGCACGACGAGGAGCGCCTGTACTTCCTCGACCTCGGCATGGTCGGCGAGATCGGACCCGAGATGCGCGAGCAGCTGATGCTGCTGCTGATGGCGTTCTGGCAGGAGGACACGGGCTTCCTCACCGACGTCACGCTGATGCTCGCGGGGGCCCTCGACCGCAGCGACCTCGACGTCGACGCGTTCAGCGACGAGGTCGGCCGCGTGATGGCGACGTACCGCACGGCCTCGCTGCAGGACATCCAGCTCGGACCCGTGCTGCAGGAGATGACCGAGATCTCGCTGCGGCACGGGGTTCCGCTGCCGGCGTCGCTCACGCTCACCGGCAAGGCGCTCGCGCAGATGCAGCTCGCGGCCGCGAGCCTCGATCCCGAGCTCGATCCGTTCGAGGTCGCCGGGAAGTTCCTGATGCGGAACCTGCTCACGACGATGGGCGGGCGGATGGACCCGAAGACCTTCTTCTATCAGGTGCAGAAGATGCGGGTCCGCGCCTTGCGCGTCGTCGAGGCGATCGAACGGCTGATCGGCGCCCGACCCGGCCAGAAGCTCGAGGTCAACTTCCGAGCGAGCTCGCTCGAGGAGACGGTGCACACCGCCGGGCGTCGGCTCGCGCTCGGCGTCGTCGCGGCGGCGGCCCTGCTCGGAACCGCGATCGTCACGACGTCCGAACGCGTTCCGACGTGGGTGCCCGCGGTCCTCGGCGTCGTCGGGGCCATCTTCACGATCGGCCTGCTCGTGGACCTCGTCCGCGGGCGACGGTGAGCGTTCCGACGCCGCCCGCGACCGACGGGCCGATCGATCACGCCACGCTGGCCCGTCGTTCCGGCGTCGACGACGCGGCGATCGAGCGGCTCGTCGATCTCGGCATCCTCGAGCGCGGAGAGGACGGGACGTTCCGGGAGCAAGACATCACCGCGGTCCGCTTGTCGTACGCGCTCGAGGCGTCGGGCGTCTCGCTCGACGACGTCGGCGACGCGATCGCCGGAGGGGCGCTACCTCCGCTGGGTGCCGTGCTCCTTCTGCCTCCGGTCGGCTTGCGTCCTCGGACGTACCGCGAGGCCGCGGCCGCCTTCGGCCTCGAGCCTCGGAGCGTCGCGGCGACGATGGAGGCGCTCGGCCTGCCCGACGTCGATCTCGACGCGCCGGTGCGTGAGGACGACGAGGAGCTCCTGCAGATCGCCGGGTCCGTCCTGCAGGCCGGCCTGCCCGAGGAGACGACGCTCCGGACGCTCCGGATCTTCGCCGAGCACCTCGATCGGATGGCCGAGCACCAGCGCACGCTGTTCCGCCGCGACGTGCAGGACCGGATGCTCGCGACCGGCATGTCGCGTTCGCAGATGCTCCGCGAGAGCGCGGCGACCCGCGAGTTCCTGGTGCAGGTGTCGTACCGGACGTCGCACCTGATCCACCGCCGGCTGCTCGAGCGCAACGCCTTCGAGAACACCACCGAGCAGCTGGAGCTGTTGCTCGAGGAGGCCGGGGTGCGTCGGCGCCCGGATCGCGATCCGCCCGCGATCGTGTTCGTCGACCTGAGCGGCTACACGCGCATGACCGAGGAGGAGGGCGACGAACGCGCGGCCGAGCGCGGGACGGAGCTCGCGCAGGTCGTGCGCCGAGCCGTCGGTCGCCACGGCGGACGTGTCGTGAAGCTCCTCGGCGATGGCGCGATGGTGCGCTTCGAGCGCGCCGACGCCGCGGTGGCGGCCGCGCTCGACATCGTGGACGCGGTCGACGAGAGCCCGCTGCCGTCGGCCCACGTCGGGATCGCCGCCGGCGCGATGATCCAACGCGACGGGGACTACTTCGGGCACACCGTCAACATCGCGGCGCGCCTGTGCGATGCCGCGACCGCCGGCTCGATCCTCGCGACGGGCAACGTCGCCGAGCTGACGCCGGGGCGTGACTGGCGCGACGTCGGCGACCTCGAGCTGCGCGGCGTCCCTGAACCGGTGGCCGCGGTCGAACTGTCGCCGCCCGACTGAGCGGATCGACCCGGCCCGACGCCGGACCGCCGTTCATCCGACGTCGACGTCGCCGCCGCGAGAGGTGATCGCCCGGGGTTCCGATGACGCGCCGCGAGGTTCGCCGCCATCGCGACGGACCGAGCGCATCACCACCCGCTCGAGGACGAAGGCGATCACGCCGAAGGCGACCCCGACCAGCCACCGTTCGACCCTCCGAGCGCGCCGGACCGGCGCCGAGCGCCCCGACGAGCTCATGCCGCCCGCCTCGCCCGGATCTCCGCCACGACGATGTACAGGACCGAGACGGCGAAGGCGGCGACGGCCCACGTGCCGTCGACGGCGCTGACGTGGTCCGGATACGCGAGGAACGACGCGGCGAGGGCCGCGCCGCCGAGCCCCACGAGCCACCGGGCGACCCGGTCACCTCGACCACGGAACGCCGCCACGGCGGCTGCGAGCACGAGCCCGATCGAGCCGGCGGCCATCGCCGCATAATGCTCGATCCGTCCGTGCGGATCGCTCGCCGGGCGATCAGCTTGGAGGGCCGCTTGATCGAGGCCGTAGACGATCGCCGGGATCGCCGCGACGGCCACGAGCGCGAGCAGCGGCACGTCGGGATCGCCGAACCGCAGCACCTCGTCGCGCGCCGGGTGCAACCACAGCAGGAGCATCACGACGACGAACGTGATCAGCGCGGTGACGATCGTGCCACCGATCGCGCCGACGACGACGATCGCGATCGACCCGCCGACCGCGATCCGGAAGGACGCGGCGGACCCCGCGGGGTCCCGCACGGCCGCCACGAGCGGGACGACGAACAACGGCAGATAGATCGCCGCCGTCGCCACGTTGTGGAGCGCGTGGATCTGTTGGTCGTCGGTGCCGGCGAGGGTGAGGATCGCGAACGCGAGGCTGAACCCGCCGAGGGACAGCGCGCCGAGGATCGCGACGATCCTGAACGCCGTGACCTTGGCGCTCCGTGTCGTGGCCGTGCCGTCGATCATGCCTCGGTGCTCCTTCCCGGACCCGACGCGCCTACCGTCGCAGCGACCGTCGCGGCCACCGGAACGACGCCGGCCACCGTCGTGCCGCCACCGGGCTCGCTCCGGATGTCGAGCGTGCCGTCGATCGCGACGAGACGGTCCGCGATGCCCTGCAGGCCCGTCCCGTAGCCGGTCGTCGCGGGGTCGAACCCACGCCCGTCGTCGGCCACCGTGAACGTCAGATGACCGCCGCGCTCGCGCAGCGCCACGATGACGCGACGCGCGTCCGCGTACTTCGCCGCGTTCTGCAGCGCCTCCAGGCACGAGAAGTACACCGCGGCTTCGACGTCGGCAGGGTATCGAGCGACGCCGTCGACCTGCACCTCGACATCGAGCGGGGACTTCCGCGCCTGTGCGACGATCGCTGCCGCGAGGCCCTCGTCGGCGAGCAGCGGCGGATAGATCCCGCGCGCGAGCTCGCGGAGGTCCTCGAGGGCCGAGCCCGTCTCGGCGGCGATCTGATCCAGCATCTCGCCTGCCTTCGCGGGATCGCGCTCGGTGAGCGAGCGCGCGAGGCGCGCCTTCACCGCCAGCGCGACGAGCTGCTGCTGAGCGCCGTCGTGGATGTTCCGCTCCAGGCGCCGACGGGCCTCGTCCTGCGCCTGCACGAGCCGCTTCTGCGCGGCGCGGAGGTCGTCGAGCCGCGCCCGGAGCTCCTCGGTGAGACGGACGTTCCGCAGGACCAGGCCCGCCTGTTGCGCGAGGTCGGCGACGAGCTTGTCGTCGGCTGGCGACACCGGATCGGCGGGCGGCTTCCGGATCGCCAGCGCGCCGAGGAGCTCGCCGCCGTGCTCGACCGCGTAGACGCGCTCGGCTCCGCCGATCGACGGGAGGTGCCCGTTCGACAGCGCCACCGGAGCCAGACGATCCGTGTCACCCGGCCAGACCGCCACGTTCCGGAGGTCGGCGTCGACCTTGAGCCAGACGTCGGCCCGATCGGCCCCGACCCCTTCGCCGAGCACGCGCGCCATGCGCGCGAGGACGTCGTCGTCGCCGTAGGTCGCGCCGACGCGTTGGGAGAAATCGGCCAGCACCTCGTACGGCGTCGCTCGTCGTCCGTAGACCAACCGGTTGGCCACGTGCGTGAGCCGGGTGCGGACCGGCTGGAACGTGAGCGCGACGACGACGGCGGCGACCATCGTCAGGAACGAGTCGTTCCGGCCGAGCCACCATCCGGCGCCGACGACGATCGCGACGTAGACGGCGGTAGCGAACACGGCGAGCGCCGCGTAGACCAACGTCTTGCGAACGACGACGTCGAGGTCGTAGAGGCGGTACCGGAGCACGGCGACGCCGACCGACACTGGAAGCGCGAAGAACGCGAGGCCCGAGATGACGCTGTCGACGCCCTCCAGCTCCGGGGCGAACGCGAGGACGGCCTCCGTGACCAGTGAGCTCACGAAGACGAACACGGCGGCGGCGGCGAACCACTTCATCTGCTGCCGCTCCACCCCTCGTGAGCGGCGGAACCGCACCACGATCGCCGCGAGCGCGAGCGCGACGATCACGATGAAGGTCCACGACGCTTCCGCGACCCAGCCCACGCTGCGCTCGATCGTCGGCGAGTACCAGGGGTTCGGCATCGAGATCGCTTCGTTCGATCCCGAGAGCGTCGGGGCGCCGAACAACGTCGACAGCAGGACGGAAGCACCGACCGCAGCGATGAACCACACGACCGGGCGCCACCGAGGCGACGGGAGGTGCCCGTCGGGGAACAACAGCAGGAGGAGCAACAGCACCGGCACGATGCCGAACAGCCATCCGACGCTGCCGACAAGGGCGACCGCTGCGGTCAGCGCTCCGGCGTGGCCGTCGAGGATCCGCGCCGTCGTGAGGACGCCTGCACAGAAGGCGACCGCGGTCGAGGACGACCCGTAGAGCAGGAGGATCCCGATCAGGTTCCGGCCGTCGCGGGACAGGATGAGCGCGCCGACGACCCCGAACATCCCGAACGCGAGGATGAACATCGCGTTCTCGAGCAGCGCCTCGCCGAGAACGGCGGCGAGGCGCATCGCGATGCCTGCGATCACCACGAACGCTCCGACGCACACCCACGGCCAGCGGGCTGGTCGATCGGTCGTGCGCCGCGCCATACCGACGACGGTCATCCGGCGGCGACCCCCGTCGTCACGGGCGGCCGAGCCGCCGCAGCGACGGCGATCCGCCCGGTCACCACCGTTCCCTCGCCGGGCGCGCTCCGGACCTCGAGCGTTCCGTCGAGGGCGCCGAGCCGGTCCGCGATGCCCTGGAGCCCGGTTCCGCGGCCGTTCACCGACGGGTCGAACCCTCGTCCGTCGTCCGACACCTCGAACACGAGCTCCTCGGCGTCGTCCCTGACCAGCACCGCCGCCATGGAGGCGTCCGCGTACTTCGCGACGTTCTGGAGGGCCTCGAGGCACGAGAAGTAGACGGCCGCCTCGACCTCCGGCGGGTACCGGCGATCGAGGGCGACATCGACGCCGACGGGGATCGCTGCCCGACGGGCCTGCGCGGACAGAGCGGCGGCGAGCCCCTCGTCCGCGAGCAACGGCGGGTAGATGCCACGCGCGAGGTCGCGCAGGTCCTCGAGCGTGCGCGTCGTGTCGGCCTGGAGCTGCGAGAGCGCGTCGTGCGCCTTCGCGGTGTCGCGATCGACGAGCGAGTCCGCCAGCTTCAGCTTCACGGCGAGCGCGACGAGCTGCTGCTGGGCGCCGTCGTGGATGTTCCGTTCGAGGCGCTTGCGCTCGGCGTCCTGCGCCGTGACGAGGCGCTTCTGCGCCGCGCGCAGATCGTCCAGCCGCGCGCGGAGCTCCTCGGTCAGGCGAACGTTGCTGAGGACGAGTCCCGCTTGACCGGCGAGATGCCGGACGAGCTCCTCCTTCGTCTCGTTCATCGGGTCGTTCCCGGGCATCGAGACGGAGAGGGCGCCGAGGTCCTCTCCCTGATGACGGACCTCGGTCGTGAGATCGTCAGACCCGTCGTCGGTCGCGTCGGCCGGCCATCGACCGACGACACGGAGGTCGTCGCCGACGCGGAGCCAGACGCGGGCGCGCTCTGCGCCCACGCCCTCGGCGAGCACGCGCGCGATCCTCGGAACGACGTCGTCGGACGAATACGTTCCTGCGAGCTGGTCCCCGAAGGTGCCCAAGACCTGATACGGCGTCGCGCGCCTGCCGTACACGATCCGATCCGCGAGACGGCGCGCCCGCGTCCGGAGCGGCTGGAACACGAGCGCGACGACGCCGGCGGCGGCGATCGTCAGGAACGAGCTGCTCTCGTCACGCCGGCCGACGACCGTTCCGATGCCGACGACGATCCCGACGTAGACGAGCACGACGAACGCGGCGAGCACGGCCGCGACGACGGTCTTCCTGATCACGACGTCGATGTCGTACAGGCGGTACCGGAGCACGGCGATGCCGATCGCGACCGGGATCAGCATGAAGCTGAGAGCCGAGAGGTTCTGCACCCATCCGGTCCACGTCGCGTCCTCGTTCAACGTCGGAACGAACGCGAGCGCGAAGATCACGGCGATGAGCGCGGCGACGTACGTCAGCCATCGGATCTGGTGACGCACGACGTCATCGCGCGTGCGGCGGAGCCGGACGATCAGCGCGATCGCGCCTCCCGCGATCAGCGCAGGCACCGCGAACAAGAGGACGATGAAGACGGGCTCGAGCGGCGTCAGCGCCTCGAACGCGAGAGGGTTCTGCACCTCCGGGAACCCGGCGTCCGCGAAGTCCCCAGGAGCGACCCAGATCAGGGGCACGAGGGAAGCGAGCGCGATCCCGCACCCCCAGGCGAACCAGCGCCAGCGAGGCGATGGGAGGTGGCCGTCGGGGAACAGCAGGAGGAGATACCCCGAGATGCCGATGAACGGGAGCCAATCGGGGCCGCCGAGCGCGAGCGCGACCTCCGCGTACGGGAGGTGCTCGCGTCCAGGCTGCATCGCGTACACGCCGTACGGCGTGAACGGCCACGCGAACGCCAATCCGACGCCGACCATGAGCCATCCCAGCGTCGCCCTCGGGCGCCGCGAGATCACCACGAAGCCGACGAGCGGGAACGTCAGGAGGAGCACGGAGAAGACGGCCTCATCCGGGCGGCTCAGCAACTCGAGCGTGAACGAGACGGTGAAACCGAGGGCGATCACGAGGGCCGCGATCCAACGCAGCCGGCGGAGCGCACGGTCGCTGAGCGTCACGTCAGCGCCTCCTGCCTCTCGAACACGTCGCCCGGCGCCACGGGATCGTGCACCGGAACGCGCCCACGGATCGACGTACCCCGTCCCGGAACGCTGATCACGTCGACGCGACCGTCGAGTGCGCCGAGGCGGTCGGCGATCCCCTGCAGACCGGTCCCATAGCCGGTGGCCGATGGATCGAACCCGCGGCCGTCATCCGTGACGTCGAACGCGAGGTCGCTGCCGTCCGCGCTGACACGGACGGACGCCGAACCCGCGTCTGCGTACTTCGCGACGTTCTGCAGCGCCTCGAGGACCGAGAAGTACACGGCCGCTTCGACCTCCGGCGGATACCGACGATCGAGCGCGACGTCGACCTCGACCGGGAACGCCGCGCGACGTGCCTGTGCGCCGAGGGCCGCACCGAGCCCCTCGTCGGCGAGCAGCGGCGGATAGATGCCGCGCGCGAGGTCGCGCAGGTCCTCCAGCGTCTGCGTCGTATCGGCCTGGAGCTGCACGAGCGCCTCGCGCGTCCTCTCGGCATCGCGCGTGCTGAGCTGTTCCGCGAGACGGAGCTTCACGGCGAGCGCGACGAGCTGCTGCTGGGCTCCGTCGTGGATGTTCCGCTCGAGGCGCTTGCGCTCCGCGTCCTGCGCCGTCACGAGACGCTTCTGCGCGGCGCGGAGATCGTCGAGTCGCGCCCGGAGCTCCTCGGTGAGGCGCGCGTTGCTCAGCACGAGACCGGCCTGACCGGCGAGGTGACGGACCAGTTCTTCCTTCGTGGGGTCGATCGGCTCGTCCGCGGGCATCGCCACGGACAGGGCGCCGAGCACCTCGCCCTGATGGCGGACCTCGGTGGTGAAGTCGTCCCGCGCGGCGCCGTCCTCGCCGGGCCATGCCGCGACGACGCGCAGATCGTCGCCGACCCGCAGCCACACGCGCGCTCGGTCGGCGCCCACCCCCTCTGCGAGGACGCGAGCGATCCTCGGGACCACGTCGTCGGAGGAGTACGTCCCGGCGAGCTGATCGCCGAAGGTCCCGAGCACCTCGTACGGTGTCGCCCGCTCGCCGTACACGACGCGGTCCGCGAGCCGACGCGCCCGCGCACGCAGGGGTTGGAAGGCCATCGCGACGACGGCGGCGGCGGCGGCCGACAGGATCGGGTCACCGGCGCCCGAACCGACGAGCGCGCCGACGCCGACCACGATCGCCGCGTAGACGACGGCGATGAACGTCGCGAGCACCGCGAACACGACGGTCTTCCTGACGACGAAGTCGATGTCGTAGAGCCGGTAGCGCAGGACCGCGATCGCGATCGTGATGGGGATCAGCAGGAACGTCATCACGGCGATCGAGCCGAGGAGGCTCGGGAGCTCGGCGTCGGGATCCAGCCCGAAGACCGCCGACGGAACGATCGCCACGACGTACGCGGCGGCTCCGACGCCGGCTGCCCACGTCACCCAACGGAGCTGCAGACGCTGCACCGGGTCCTCCGTCCGCCGGCGCCTCCGGATCAGCGCGATCGCGCCGCCGAGGACGGTGACGGGCGCGAACACGACGAGCGTCAAGATCCAGGCGGCGTCGCGGAGCGCCTCGACGGCGAGCGGGTTCTCGACGTGCGGCAGGTCGTAGTCGGCGCCCTGCCCGGGCGACAGGAGGATCGTGACGAACAGCGCCGTGAGCCCCGCCGCGCAGAGGCGCGCGAACCAGCGCCACCGCGGCGACGGCAGATGGCCGTCGGGGAACAGCATCAGCACGAAACCCGAGAGACCGATGAAGACGACCCACATCGGCGCGTCGACGGCGATCGCGAGGCCCGCGCCGGGAAGGTCCCCGTCGTGCGTCACCGTGGCGTAGCGGGCGTACGCGGCGCCGGGCGACGCGACGAACGCCCATCCGATGCCGAGGAGCAGCCATCCGAGAGGGTTCCGCGGTCGCTTCACGGCCAGGAGCAACCCGACGACCGGGAAGATCATCAGCGCGGTGTCGAGGACGCTCCCCGTCTCGAGGTCCGACCGCGCCGGTCCGTTCAGCACGTTGAGGACGACGCGAAGGACGAACCCGGCGACGACGAACCCGAACACGACGTAGGCGAGGATCCGCAGCCGTTGCTCGCGGGCCGGGTCGGTCGACGACACGGCGACGTCGTCAGACGACGACACGGAACACCTCCACCGCCTCTTCGCGGCCCTTCACGTGCCGTCGTCCGATCGGCTCGCACGGGATGGCGCTCGCCGCCGCGACGGTGGTCGCGGAGGCCACGATCTCGCCGCCCTCGGCCTCGGACTGCAGGCGCGAGGCGACGTTCACGGCGTCGCCCACCACCGTGTACTCGAGCCGGCCGCCGCCGCCGACGGTGCCCGCGATCACCTGGCCGGTGTTCACGCCGATGCCGACGTCGAGCGAGGGCAGATCATCGACACCCCAGCCCACGATGTTCAGTTCTGTCTGGCGCTGCTGCATCGCGATCGCGCAGCGCAGCGCTCGCTCGGCGTGGTCGTCGAGCGGTTCCGGCGCCCCGAAGACCGCCATGACCGCGTCGCCCTGGAACTTGTCGATCGTTCCGCCGTGGGCGGCGACCACCTCGGCCATCGCCGACAGGTGCCGTCCGACCACGGTCGCGACGTCACGCGCGCCCAGGCGCTCGGCGATCGTCGAGAAGCCGCGGATGTCGCTGAACAGCACGCTGACCTCGACCTCCTGCGGCTCGATCGCCGTATCAGGCTGCGCGGTCAGGCGGTCGACCACCTGCTGCGGCACGAACGAGGCGAGCGTCGCGCGCGACGTGGCCTGCTGGACCACCGCGGCGTGCAGCCGCCTGAACTCGTCGACGAGTCCGGCGCCGGCGCCGTCGCCCGCCATCCGGCCGAAGAGCTGCGTCACCTGCCGGTCGACGGCCTCCTGCGTCGTGCCGAGCGCCTCGGCGATCTCGGCGTAGCCGAGCCCCTTGGCCATCATGTCGAGGACCTCGCGCTCGCGTTCCGCGGCCTCGCCGCGTCCGCTGAGCCGTTCGGCGATCGACGGATCGACGACGCTGCCGCCGGTGTGGACCTCCCGGATCGCGCGCGCCAGTTCGTCGCCCTGGGCGATCCGGTCCTTGAGGAGATAGGCGAGGCCGCCCTGACCCTTGCCGAGGAGCGCGATCGCGTACTCCTCGTCGTCGTGGGCGCTGAGCACGACGACGCCCGTGTCGGGATGACGCTCCCGGATCGCGTGCGCGCAGTCGATGCCTTCGAGCTGGAACGAGGGCGGCATCTTGATGTCGGTGACGACGACGTCGGGCACGTGCTCGGCGGCGGCGTCCAGCAACGTGGGGGCGTCGGCGACCGCGCCCACGACCTCGATGTCGTCGTAGGAATCCAGCAGCGCGCGGACGCCTTCGCGCACCAGCACGTTGTCCTCGCCAAGCACCACCCGGATCGTCACGCGGCCTCCTCCCGCTGCTGAGGGCACGTGTGTACCATCCGCGGATGCTCCGGGTCGTGTTCGCGGAGGACAACTACCTCGTCCGCGAGGGCACGTCGGCCCTGCTGAGCGAGTCGGGGCAGGTCGACCTCGTCGGCAGCGCCGAGGACCTCGACGGGCTCCTCGCGGCCGTGGCCGCGCACGCGCCTGACGCCGTGCTGACCGACATCCGGATGCCGCCGACCGGCACCGACGAAGGCATCCGCGCGGCCAAACGCATCCGGGCGGACCATCCGGAGGTGGGCGTCGTCGTCCTCAGCCAGTTCGCCGACGAGGAGTACGCGTACGAGCTGCTGAAGGACGGCGCCGAGGGCCTCGGGTATCTCCTGAAGGAGCGCGTCGCCGACGTCGACGAGCTGGTCCGCGCCCTGACCGAGGTCTCCCGCGGGGGGAGCGTCCTCGACCCGAAGATCGTCGAGGCACTCGTCGCGGCCAAGGACCGCATGGCCCACTCCCCCCTCGCCTCCCTCACGGAACGCGAACGCGAGGTGCTGTCGCACATGGCGCAGGGACAGAACAACGCCGCGATCGCGAAGTCGCTGTTCCTGACGGAACGCGCCGTCGAGAAGCACATCAACTCGCTGTTCCACAAGCTCGCGCTCACCGAGGAACCCGACGTGCACCGGCGCGTGATGGCCGTGCTCGCCTTCCTGCGCGAGTCGGAGCTGGCGTAGGCTCACTCCTCCCGCAGCCTCGCACCGCGCCGTGCGCGGTCCCGGTTCCGGAAGGAGGTTCGGATGGGCGGACAGCAGGTCGTCGAGCGCCTCATCGCCACGCTGAACGCGAAGGACGTCGACGGGATGGACGACGTCTTCCATGAGGACGCGGTGATGGAGTGGCCGCAGTCGAGCGAGCGCATCGTCGGCGGCGACAACCGGCGTGGCGTGTACCGCGCGTTCCCCGGCTTGCCGACGATCACGCCGCGCCGGATGACCGGTGACGACGACCTCGTCGTCGCCGAGGCGACGCTCGACTACGGCGAGGGCGCCGTGTACCAGTGCGTGTTCATCTTCGAGCTGCGCGACGGGAAGATCGCGAAGGAGACCGCGTACTGGGCGCAGCCGTTCCCGGCGCCGGAGTGGCGCGCCCAGTGGGTCGAGCGCATGGACCCGACGCCGGGTGGCTGACGGAAGACCGCCGCTCACTGCGCCTTCCTCGTGTCGACGATGAAGACGCTGCACGGCGCGTGCCGGAGCACCAGGTTCGGCACGCTGTCGCGCACGCGCCACCACGATCCGTGCATGCCTCGGTTCCCGACCACGATCGTGTCGGCCGCCTCCTCCTCGGCGACGGCGACGATGCGCTCGGCGGGATCGCCCGACTCGACCCGGGTCCGCGTCGCGAGACCAGGGAACCGCGCAGCGAGCTGACCGAGGTGCCGTGCCGGATCGGCGGCGCGGTTGGGATCGACGGCGCTGGACGCGCTGCCGTCGGGGCGGACGTAGAGGAGCACGAGCTCGGCGTTCCGCGCCGCCGCGAGCTGCGCGGCGTCGGCGACGGCGAGATCCGCTGCGGCGGAGGTGTCGGTTCCTACGACGATCGTCATCGGTGCCTCCTCGGGTTCGTGCCCCGAGCGTAGGTCCGCCGCCAGGCTCGGCGGGAGCCTGGCGGCATGCGGGTCGGAGGTGATGGCACCACCCCCAACGATCCGGTGGTTCCGGCCCGCGCGATGCCCGCGGTGCCCCCCTTCCGGGAAGCCTCGCGGACACGGCAGTATCGGGCCGTGAACGAACCGGCGCATCCGACGAAGGGCCGTCGCCGCTGGCCGTGGCTGATCTGGTCAGCGACGGTCGCCGGGCTGGCGCCGACGATGGCGTTGTCGGTCCGCAACCGCAGCTTCGACGAGGACCCGCTGTTCATCCCGATCGCCGTGATGATGATCGCGGGGTACGCGACCGTCGGCGCGGTCCTGACCTCCCGGACCCGCGGCAATCCGATCGGCTGGTTGCTGCAGGCCGTCGGCGTGCTCTTCGTCCTCGTGGGGATGTCCGACGAGTACCTGCAGTACGCGGACGCGACCGGCCGCATCGGGTCGACGGCCGTCGCGCTGATGGCGTTGCTGACGACGCTCCTGTGGGCGCCGATGCTCGGCATCGTCGCGCTGCTGCTCCTGCTGTTCCCGACCGGTGCGGTTCCGGGACCACGCTGGCGTCCGCTGCCGTGGGTCATCGTCGGCGCGAACGCGGTGTTCGTGATCGCGACGGTCCTCCAACCTGGACCGCTCGACGCCGACGACGTGGGGATCGAGCGAACGATCACCAATCCCCTGGGCATCGAGGCGCTCGAGCCGGTGACCTCCATCGCGGCGACGATCGGAAGCGCCGTCGCGCTCCTCGCGATCCCTCCGGCGCTCGTGGGGCTGCTCGTGCGGTTCCGACGCTCGCGAGACGAGGAGCGACAGCAGATGCGATGGCTCGCCTCCGTCGTGTCGGCGATCGCGGTGCTGGTCGTGGCGCAGTTCCCGCTCGCGGCCGTGCCGGGCGATCCGCCGCTCGCGAGGTTGGCGTCCGACGCGCTGTTCCTGTTGTCGTTCTTCCTCGTCGGCGTCGGGATCCCCGTCGCGACGGGGACCGCGGTGCTCCGCTACCGCCTCTACGACCTCGACGTCGTCGGGAAGAAGACCGTCGTCTTCGGGGTCGTCGCCGCGCTCGTCAGCGTGATCGGCGTGGCGGCGGCCGTCCTCACCGGGCGTGGGGCGGTCCCGTCGCTCGCGGATTCACCGACGCTGCTCCTGTCGCTCGGCGTGGTGTACGGCCTCCTCGCGATCCCCCTGTACCGGGTGTCGACGCGGATCGCCGATCGCATCGTGTACGGCGGACGTGCGACCCCGTACGAGATCCTCACGGATTTCGCCGGCCGCGTCGGCGAGACGTATTCGACCGAGGACGTCCTGCCGCGGATGGCCCAGCTCCTCGCTGAAGCGACCGGTGCGGCCACGTCGCACGTGTGGCTGCGCGTCGGTGACGCCTTCCGGCCGGCGGCGAGCTGGCCGAGCGACGCGCCCGCCCCGGAGCCGGTCCGCGGCCCGAGCGATGACCTCCCGGAGCTGCCGGGGCACGCGGTCGCCGTCCGCCACCAGGGGGAACTCCTCGGCGCGTTGAGCGTCCAGATGCCGGCGAGCGACCCGATGCGGCCATCGAAGGGACGGATCGTCCTGGACCTCGCGTCGCAAGCGGGGCTCGTCCTGCGGAACGTCCGATTGATCGAGGATGTCCGGGAGTCGCGGCGTCGGATCGTCGCCGCACAGGACGACCGCGCGAAGAAGCTCGAGCGGAACATCCACGATGGCGCGCAGCAGCAGCTCGTCGCGCTGTCGGTGAAGGCACGCCTCGCTCGCACGCTGGCGGCGAAGGATGCCGATCGAACGGCGGCGATGCTGGGTGAGATCCAGGCCGACGTGCAGGCCGCCCTCGAGGACCTGCGCGACCTCGCGAGAGGGATCTATCCTCCGCTGCTCGCCGACCAGGGCTTGACGGCCGCGCTCACGGCGCAGGCGCGCAAGGCTGCGGTCCCGGTGTCGATCGACGCGAACGGCACGAGCCGGTATCCCGCGGAGGTCGAGGCGACGGTCTACTTCTCGGTCCTCGAGGCGCTGCAGAACGTCGCGAAGTATGCGGCCGCATCCTCCGCCACGGTGACGCTCGCGGTGCGCGACGGACAACTGCGGTTCGCGGTGACCGACGACGGCCGTGGCTTCGACGCGGCGTCGGTCGCCCACGGAACCGGCCTCCAGGGCATCGCCGACCGCCTGGCAGCGGTCGGCGGAGAGCTCCTCGTCACGTCGACGCCTGGCGGTGGAACGACCATCTCGGGCCGGGTGCCGGTCGAGGAGGCGCCGGGGCGGTGACGGGGTCGACGCGCTCCCGCGCGGCGATCGCCTGGACGATCGCCGTGGCGTCGGCCGTCGGGATGGCGGTGAACGAGATCCTCGGACGCCTGTGGGAGGTGCAGGACGAGGGGGAGTTCCCGTTGTTCTTCACCGTCTTCCTCGGAACGGTGGCGATGGGCGCGGTCGGTGCGCTCGTGGCGTCGCGGACGCGGAACCCGATCGGGTGGATCCTCGTCGCGATCCCCGCGGGTGTGACCGTCTCGCTGCTCGCCGACACGCTGATGAAGCACGGCGCGATCGAGCGGCCGGCGTACCTGGGGGTCGCGTCATGGCTCACGACGTGGCCGTTCCTGCTCGCGCTCTTGCTTCCGGTCGCGATCTTCTACCTCTACCCCACCGGGACGATCCCTTCTCCCCGGTGGCGCTGGCCGTGGCGGATCTACGTCGGCGCGGCGATCGTCACGGTCGTCGGCTTCGCGGTGCAGCCGGGCACCCAACGACCCGTGGACGACGCGCCGCCGATCCCGAACCCCCTCGGCATCGACGCTCTCGAGCCGGCCCTCGGGATCATCCTCGCGATCGCGGGGGTGACGCTCGTCCTGAGCGCGCTCGCATCATTCGTCTCGCTGGCGACGCGGTACCGGGCGGCCGACGCAGAGGAGCGTCAGCAGCTCCGGTGGCTGTTCGCGGTGGGCGCTTGGGGGGCGTTCCTGCTCATCGCGCTGCTCGCGACGGTGATCGGGTCGGGCGACGCGGATGAGGGCTTCGCGGCAACGTTCGCCGACGCGATCATCCTGCTCCTCGCGGCGGACGTCTCGATCGGGATCCCGGTCGCGACGGGGGTCGCGATCCTCCGCTACCGGCTCTGGGACCTGAACGTCGTCGTGCGGCGGGCCGTGCTCGTCGCGACGATGGCCGTGGGGATCACCGTGTTGTACGTCGGGATCGTCGTCGCTGTCCCGCTTGTCGTCGGTGCAGGCGACCGGAGCGGTGTCGACGTGCTGCCGCTCGTGGCGGCGGCCACGGTGGCGATCGCGTTCGATCCCCTCCGCCGCGGCGCCCGGCGGCTCGCCGACCGGGTCGTGTACGGGGACCGCGCGACGCCCTACGAAGTGCTGACCGCGTTCGGCGAGCGCGTCGGCGAGACGTACGCGAGCGACGACGTGCTCCCGCGCTTGGCCCATGTCCTGGCGCGGGGAACCGGCGCCGACACCGCGTCGGTGTGGCTGCGCGTCGGCGACGAACTCCGGCGCGAGGTGCAGTGGCCGGACGACGCAGGGGAGGCGGTGCCGATCCGACTGTCTGGCGACACGCTCCCGCCCTCCCCGGACGGCGACGGCTTCGAGGTTCGGCATCAGGGCGAGCTCCTAGGAGCGCTGACGGTCCGGATGCCCGCCGCCGAGCCGATGGAACCCGCGAAGGAACGCCTGATCCGCGACCTCGCCGCGCAGGCCGGTCTCGTCCTGCGGAACGTCCGCCTGATCGAGGAGCTCCGCGCGTCCCGTCAGCGCCTCGTCGCGGCGCAGGACGAGGAGCGGCGCAGGCTCGAGCGGAACCTGCACGACGGCGCGCAGCAACAGCTCGTCGCGCTCGCGGTGCAGCTGAAGCTCGCCCGCACGCTCGTCGATCGCGACCCGGCGAAGGCCGGCACGATGCTCGACGCGCTCCAGTCGTCGGCGACCGACGCGCTCGAGGACCTCCGCGATCTGGCGCGCGGCATCTATCCGCCGCTGCTCGCCGACAAGGGGCTCGCCGCCGCCCTCGACGCGCAGGCCCGCAAGGCCCCGATCCCGGTGACGGTCGACGCCGACGGCATCGGGCAATACCCCCAGGAGATCGAGTCCGCCGTCTACTTCTCGTGCCTCGAAGCGCTGAACAACGTGGCGAAGTACGCGACCGCGCGATCGGCTGTCGTCACGCTGAGCGAGCGCGACGGTCTGCTCACGTTCTCGGTCACGGATGACGGACGAGGTTTCGACACCACCGCGACGAGCTACGGCACCGGCCTGCAGGGGATCGCCGACCGGCTCGACGCGATCGGAGGACGGATCGACGTCACGAGCCGCCCCGGCGGCGGAACGACGATCACGGGCCGCGTTCCGACGGTCGGAGGGCGCGTGTGAGCCGGCGTGGCGCCGTATGGGTCTCACGGTCCCTGCTCGTCGTCGCGACGATCGCCGTGATCGCGTCCGTGCCGTTCTGGTTCGCGATCCAGCGCTCTGCCGACGCCACGTCGATCATCGTGATCGGTGACGAGACGGCACCGCGGGTCGCGGAGCTCCGAGCCGAGCTCCGCGAACGCGTCGCCGACGGATCCTTCCTGCCCGACGGCCCGAACCTCGGCTTCGTCCTGATCTTCCTCTTCTGCCTGGGCTGGATCGTGGTCGGCTCGATCATCGTGTCGCGGCAACCGTCCAACTGGGCCGGATGGCTGTTCGTCGTCGTCGGACTGCCGCTGCCGCTGCTGTCGCTCGCACAGTCGTTCGTCGTCTACGGCGCGCGGGTGCCGGGCGCCGACGTGCCGTTCCTCGGCGCCTGGGCCGTCTTCGGCGAATACGCGTTGTACCCGGTGGTGCTGCTGCCGCTCCTGTTCCTGCTGTATCCCGACGGGCGCGTTCCCTCGCCGAGGTGGCGCTGGGCGGTGGTCGGCCTCCTCGGAGGCGTCGCGCTCGCGCTCGTCGGGTTCGCCTTCCGCCCGGGGCCGCTGAACAACTGGGTCGACCAAGGCATCCTGTACGTCAATCCGATCGGCATCGACGCGCTCGCCGACGTGGGCGGCGCCGTGATCGGGGTCGGCGCCGTGGTCGCGCTCGGATCGGCGTTCTCGACCGTCGTGGCGGTTCGGCAGCGGTTCCGCAGCGCGCAGGGCGAGCAGCGCCAGCGCATGCGCTGGATCCGCTTCGTCGCATCCGCCGCGGCTGCATCGTTCGGTGCGATGTGGATCCTCGGCTTCGGCGCGTTCGCGATCCTCGGTGAGGACGAGGAGCTTCCGATCTTCGACGTGCTGTTCGTGGTGACGGCGATGATCCTCGTCGTCGGCATCCCTGCGGCGTACATCATCGCGATCTTCCGTCACGGGCTGTGGGAGCTCGACCTCGTGATGCGCAAGACGATCCAGTACGCCATCCTCGTCGCCGTCTTCGTCGCGGTCGGCGCAGCCCTCGTGGTCGCCGTGCCGACGCTCCTGTTCGGCGTCGAGGCGGAGGCGTTCGTGCCGACCTTGGTCGTCGGGTCGGTGCTCGCCGCGGCCGTCGTGTGGCTGCGTCCACGCGCCGCCCGGCTCGCGGACCGACTCGTCTACGGCCGTCGCGCGACACCGTACGAGGTGCTCTCGGCGTTCTCCGAACGCGTCGGCGAGACGTTCTCCATCGACGACGTTCTGCCGCGGATGGCGCAGCTCGTGGCCGACGCGACCGGAGCGTCCCGCGTCGACGTGTGGCTGCGCGTCGGCAGCGCGCTGCGGCCGGAGGTGTCGCATCCTTCCGAGGCGACGCCAGCGTCGCCGCGGACGCTCGTCGGCGATGTGGTTCCGACCGCCGAGCACGAACACGCCGCGGAGGTCCGACACCGCGGCGAGCTCCTCGGAGCGATCACGCTCGAACCTTCGGCCGACGATCCGATCGACCCCGCGAAGGAGTCGCTCGTGCGCGACCTCGCCGCGCAGGCCGGCCTCGTGCTGCGGAACGCCCGGCTGATCGAGGAGCTGCGCGCCTCGCGTCAGCGCCTCGTCGCCGCGCAGGACGACGAGCGACGCAGGCTCGAGCGGAACATCCACGACGGCGTCCAGCAGCAGCTCGTGGCGCTCACGGTCCAGCTGCGGCTCGCGGAGCAGCTCACGGGACGCGACCCGGAGGGCGCGGCCGCGATGCTCGCGGAGCTCCAGACACGGACGACGGAAACGCTCGACGACCTGCGAGACCTGGCGCGTGGGATCTATCCACCGCTCCTCGCCGATCAGGGCCTCGGCGCCGCGCTCACCGCCCAGGCGCGGAAGGCGAGCGTCGCCACGACCGTCGACGCCGACGGCGTCGGACGCTTCCCGCAGGCCGTCGAGGCCGCGGTGTACTTCTCGTGCCTCGAGGCGCTGAACAACGTCGCGAAGTACGCGGCAGCGTCGACCGTCTCGATCTCGCTCCGTCGTTCGGACGGCGAGCTGCGGTTCGAGATCGTCGACGACGGGGTCGGCTTCGAGCCGTCGGCGTCCACGTACGGCACGGGGCTCCAGGGCATCGCCGACCGCCTCGACGCGATCGGGGGTGACCTCCGCGTCGACAGCGCCCGCGGACGCGGAACGACCGTGAGTGGATCCGTGCCGATCGACGCGGGCGGATGATGCGAGCGCACGCGGGTCCGGCCGATCGTGCCCCCGCTCAGGCGGTGGGACCGTACATCGCCCACGCGTCCTCGAGCCGGTCGGGCCCGAACACGGCCTTCGGGATGTACACGGCGGCGCCGCATTCCGCGGCCCGGGGCGCGTACTCCTCTTCCTCGTACGTCGAGAGCAGGAACACGACGGGGGCGCCGTCGACGGCGAGGATCCGGCGTGTCGCCTCCAAGCCGTCGATGCCCGGAAGGTTGACGTCCATCAGGACGAGCTCGGCGCCGGTCTCCGCAGCCATCGTGACGCCGTCCTCGCCGGTCTCGGCCTCGCCGGCGACCTCGAACCCGTCGGTCGCCTCGACGACCATCCGCGCCGCCATGCGGAACGGCTCCTGATCGTCCACGATCACCACGCGCACCGGTGTCATCCCATGGGCCTCCACGACGAAGCGTGGCAGAGGCGTCCATGGACGGCAGTGATGCCAGTACCACACTTCGAAGGGTGGTGCGTGGGTCCGAGCGTCGCCCGGCTAGCGGTCCGGCGTGTCGTCGGCGAGGCGCTCGTCGTGACGAGCGCCCGGCTTCTTCCTCGCGGCGGTCCTCGCGAGCGCCGCGCGGAGGGCGCCGGGATCCGTCGCCGGCGTGACGCTGGGCGCGACCGGATCGACGAGGCGTTCGAGCACGTTCCGCGCGTCGCCGTCGTCGTTCGGGTCCGTCGGGGATGACGGCTGCGGACGGGCCGCCTCCGGCGGAGGCGAAGGTGCAGCCGTCCGTGGCGTCGACCGAGGGGACGCGTCGGGAACGATCACGAGATCGTCGCCGCGCGGGTCGCCGGGCGGGCCGGCCGGCGGTTCCGACGCCGGTACGACCGACGGCCGGCGCGACGGGTGACGTGGCTCGCTCGGCCGGAGCGCGGACGCGGGCGCGGTCGGTGCTGCCGGCGACGTCGGCAGCGCGGGCGACGTGCCGGCCACGGATGGGGTCGGATCGATGCCGGGCGTCGTCGGGCCCTCGAGCGGCGGAACGAGCGACAAGCCTTCCGACGGTGCACGCGACGATGCCGCCGGGGGCGCGGACGCAGGCTCCTCGGACGCCGGACCCTCGAACGGTGTCGCCTGCCCCACCGGGGCAGGCGCGGAGACCGACGGTGCGGCCGGGCGCGCCGCCGGCTGATCCGTGGGTGCCGGCAGCGTCGACGTCGCGGTCGACGCCGCAGGCGGCGCCTGGCGCGTCAGGGGCGCCTCCGGGATCACCGAGACGACCGGCGCGGGCCCCGCAGGTTCGGTCGCCGGTGGCTCGGCGGGCGTTCCCCGTGGGATCACCGAACGCGTGCCCTGCCGGGCCGACCGTGCCGCGAGCTGCGAGAGCGCACGCTGCAACTCGCCCTCGGCACGGAGCCGTTGCTGCTCGCTGTCGTGGAGGCGGAGCTCCATGCTGGCGACGCGCTCGCGCGCGAGCTCGCCGGCGCGCTCGAGCTCGATCTTGCGCTCGACGTCGATCACGTCGGTACCCGGAGCGAGCGACGACCGGGAGAAGGGCACGCCGGCGCCGATCCTGGCGACCGGCTCGCGCATCGATCCGATCGCGAGCGCGAGCGTGAGCGCGACGGCCGCGCCAAGCACGATCCGCAGGGCGAGCCAGTCGGTCTTCACGTCGTCGAGGAGCGTCGCGTCGCGGACCTCGAACTCGGCAGCGGCGATCTCGCCGCCGAAGATGAACGGCGCGTACGCCGAGAACGAGGGCTCGGAGGGTCGTCCGTCGAGATCGCGGTCACGCAGGGCCTGATCGGCTCGCGTGAGATCCGCGAGCGCACGCGTGATCTCCTCGTCGTTCAGGCCGCCGGCCGACCCCACGGGGTCGTCGGGATCGCTGGACCACAGCAGCGTGCTGTCGGCCGCCCAGATCCGCACCGTGTCGGTCCAGGGCTCTTCGATCGCGTCCGCGGCGACGACCTGCTCGAGCCGCGCGGAGGGTTGCCCCTCGACCGGCTCGGCCGGCGCGCCGTCGAGCGCCGCCCGGATCGATCCCGTCGCGAGCGTCCACGCCCGGAGCGTGGCATCGTCTCGGCGCTGATCGATCGCTCGGTTCTGCCCCGGGAAGGTGAGGACCACGAGCACGACGAGGACCATCGCCGCGGGCCACCACACCCACTGGCTGACCTCGTCCCTCGTGAAGCGGTCGAACACGGTCACGCCCCCTCCCCGAGGACACGAACCGTGAACGTACTACTGGGAACGCCGGGTGCGCATCGGTCGGAGGTCGCAACGGGCCGCCGGGCGAACGTCCGGCGGCGGTCGAGCGGCGGCGCCCGGACCGGGATCAGGCGGCGCGGGCCGCGACCGACAGCTTCAGGAACGCTCGTTCGAGCACGAGGCGGATGTTGAGGTTGAACTCTTCGGCGAGCTCGGCACGGGCTTCCTCGATCCCGGCGAGCCCCGCCGCGAGCGCCGCGACCGGAAGCTCCGTGGCCGGGGCGACGTCGGGGTTCAGCAGCACGGCGGCGGGTGCGCCGACGGACGCCACGAGCCGATCGCGCAGCAGCGAGGAAACCGCGAGCAGCACCCAGTCGACGTAGTCGCGCTCGGCCCGGCGTTCGCGGCGCTGGAACCGGGTCTCGATCCGTCGGATCGAGCCCCGGTAGGCCTCTTCGGGCCTTCCCTTCTCGTCGAGGAACGGCGCCAGCTCGGCGTCGAGCTCGGCCGAGAGTCCCTTCCGGTAGGCCGCGGCGGCGGCGAGCACGACGCTCGCGGCCTCGAGCGCGCCGGGCGGGCCGTCGGCCACGCGGTCGAGCGCCTCGGCCGCGGCCTCGCGGAACGCGAGCCCGTCGGCGGTCGTGGCCAGGCGTCGGGCGCGACCGAGGTTCCCGCCCGTGAGCCGCGCCGCGAGCCGCGCACGCACCTCGTCGACGCCCTCCGAGCGAAGCTGGTCGACGACGAACGCCTCCGGAAGCGCCGTGAACGTCACGACGTGGCACCGGCTCCAGACCGTCTCGGGCAGCTCGTGCGCGCGTGCGGACGACAGGAGGAACACGGAATCGGCCGGCGGCTCCTCGAGCACCTTCAGCAGCGTGTCGGCCGCGGCCGGCGACAGCCGGTCAGCCTCGCGGATGACGAAGATCTTGCGCCCCGGCTCGGGCGCCGTCCGGAACGCCGGCTGCCAGATCTCCTCCCGGACGGTGTCGACGTGGATGTCACGACCTTCCGGTTCGACGACGAACTCGTTCGGGTGCTGGTCGCGCAGGGCGAGGCGGCACTCCCGGCACGTGCCACACCCGCCGTCGCGGCACAGGAGCGCAGCCGCGAACGCGCGAGCGGCGAGCGACTTGCCGGAGCCCTCGGGCCCGGCGAGCACGTACGCGTGGTGCGGCCGACCGACCGCGCCGGCGAGGAACGCGATCGCCTGGTCCTGCCCGGGGACCGACGCCAGGACGGGAGGCACACGCACCCGTTCAGCCTATCGGCGACCGGCGACGTCGCGGCCCTGCGGCGACCGGCGACCGCCACGGCGACGGTTGGTCACGGAGCGACGATCGGTGGACGGTCACCGTCGCGATGTTCCGCGTGGTCGGCGAGCGTCTTGTCGAGCGCGGCTCGGATGTCGACGGCGATCTCGTCGGGCGCGCGGTCGGCGTCGATCACGACGAACCGCTCCGGATGCTCCTCCGCGATCTTCAGGTACGCGTCGGCCACCTTCGAATGGAAGTCGTTCCCTTCGAGCTCCATGCGGTCCGGGCGGTCGGTCGACCGCAGGAGCCCTTTCTCCGGCTCGAGATGGAGCAGCACGACCAGGTCGGGGAACAACCCCTGCGTCGCCCAGACGTTCAGCGTCAGCACGTCCTGCTCGCCGAGACCGCGGGCCCATCCCTGGTACGCGAGCGACGAGTCGACGTACCGATCGCAGATCACGACCTTGCCGTCGGCGAGCGCCGGCCGGATCACGGTCGTGACGGTCTGCGCGCGGCTCGCCGCGAACAGCAACGCTTCGGCGCGCGCGTCGAGCGTCCCGGTCTCGGGGTCGAGCAACACGTCGCGGATGCGCTCACCCGGGCGGGTGCCGCCGGGCTCACGCGTGACGAGCACGTCGAGCCCCTGCTCCTTCAGGTACGTCTCGGCGCGCGCGATCTGCGTGCCCTTGCCCGCGCCTTCGACACCTTCGAAGGCGATGAACAGGCCGGTGGCGGGTGGGCGTCTGAGCTTCGGCACGAGGGTGAGGGCGACGGGTCGCGACAGACGGTACCGCTTGAGGAGCCCACGGGTCGTGACGCCGGCCGCGACGACGCCGCTCGCAGCGACCCACAACGCGAGACGCGTGCCCGACAGATCGAACCGCTGACCACCCACGAAGAAGTCCCCTCCCTCGAGGACCGAGCTCATGAGCCGCTCGAGGAGATCGGCGAGCGCCGGGAACAGCGACAGGGAGAGGAACAGCACGCCGCGCGCCAGCACGGTGAGCGATCCGAACGTGCGCCCGCGGAACTCGTCCGCGACGTTCAGCTGCAGCAACGTGTAGCCACCGACCCAGGCCAGCCCGCAGAACGCTCCGAGCCACACCGTCAACACCGCCGCCCACGCGAGGTTCGGCATCGTGGCGAGCAGCAACAGCGCCGCGGCCGCCGCGAGCAAGGACCAGACGAACCCGACCTCGCGCTCGACCAGCTTGACGACCTGCGCCGAGCCGGCCATGCCGATCGCCATGCCGACGCCGAACGCCGTGACGATGATGCCCCACCCCGACGCGCCCGCCTGCAGCGTGTTCGCGACGAACACCGGACCGATCGCGAGGACGGCGCCGACCGCGGCGAACGCGACGACGATCCCGCCGGTCATGGCCGACGCGACGGAGTCCTCGCGGAGGAACCGCAGCCCGTCGACGGTGTCGCGCCAGACCCGCGCCATGTCGAAGCGCTGATGGACGGCGGCGAGCCGCGTCCGGATCGGGATCGCCGCGACCATCGACGCCGAGAAGGCGAACGTGCCGGCGTCCAGGAACAGCGCGAGCGCTTCGGGCCGATCCGCCATGAACGGCACGCGGCCGCCCACCCACTCCGAGAGGCCGACGAGCACGGTGAAGACGATGCCGCCGAGCGGGAGCGTGCCGTACGTGCTCGCGAGCCCGATCGAGTTCGCGTTCGCGAGCTGACGGCGCGGCACGAGGTTGGGGAGCGACGCGTCGCGCGCCGGCGACCACACGAGCGACAGACACTCGATCACGAACGAGATGGCGTAGATCGCCCAGAGCTGGTCGACGAACACCATCGACGCGTAGAGCGTTCCGCGGCCGATGTCGGCGCCGATCATCAGCTTCTTCCGATCGAGACGGTCGACCAGGACGCCGGCGACCGGTCCGAACAGGAACGCCGGAAGCGTCCGCGCGATCATCACCCCCGAGATCGCGAGCCCGGCGGCGCCGCCGCCGAGACGCGTCACGAGCGAGGTGACCGCCACGAATCCCACCCAGTCCCCGAGCGACGACACCGTCATCGCCGCGAGCAGGCGGGAGAACGCCGGGTGCCGCAGGAGATCCTTCAGCGTCGCCGACCGGGTGCCGCGGAGCGCGGCGACCTCGTCGGCGAACGTCGACACCGGTCGCCGACTCCTACCGGTCGGGGGAGGCGGCGACCGCCGGCGTCGGCTCGGCCGACGGACCGGGTTCGTCGTCGGCGGGCTCGCTCCCGCCGGCGGCGGGGTCGTTCGCGTCCTTGCGGGCGGTCGTCTTCGTGCGAGCGGTCGTCTTCTTGCGGCCCGTGGCCTTCTTCTTCTTCGTGCGCGTCGTCGTCTTCTTCTTCGCCGCCGCCTTGGCCGCCGCGCGCGCGGCGCGCGCCTCGGCCTTCTTCCGGCGCGCCTCGGCCTCGGCCTCGGGATCGCCGCTCTTCGTCACGTTGAAGTCCAGATCGAGCTCGGCACCGCAGTTCCAGCACCGCAGCGACTTCGGGCGACGCACGAGCAACGAGCCGCACTCGGGGCACGGGTGGTCCTTCTCGGGCGGGTTCCCGACGGCGAAGTCGCACTCGGGGTACCGATCGCAGCCGTAGAACACGCCGAACCGCGTCTTCTTCTCGACGATCTCGCCCTGCCGGCACTGCGGGCACGCGATGCCGAGCGTGACCGGCGGGTCCTTCTTGATGTACGTGCAGTCGGGGTAGCCACTGCAGCCCACGAACGGTCCGTACCGGCCGAACCGACGCTGGAGCTGCCGGCCGCATTCGGGGCACGTCTCGTCGAGGAGCTCGGGTTCCGGCCGCTCGGAACCGTCGAGGTTCCGGATGTACTTGCAGCCGCCGTCCTCGTCGGCGAACCGGCTGCACCCGACGAAGAACCCGTAGCGACCGAGCCGCTTCTGCAGCCGCCCGGGCGGCGTGCGACCTTCCTCGCCGCACTTCGGGCACTCCTCGCCGGTCTCGGCCACGTAGCGCTCCCACTTCTCGTTCGCGCGGCCGAGCGCCTCTTCGAACGGTCCGTAGAACGCGCGGAGGACCTGCACGCGACCCATCTGGCCCTCGGCGATCTCGTCGAGCTCCTCCTCGAGCCGAGCCGTGAAGTGCACGTCGACGATGTCGGGGAAGTGCTCGACCAGCCCGTCGGCGACGACCTCGCCGACGTGCTCGGGATAGAAGCGCTTGTCCTCGACGCGCACGTAGCCTCGGTCGCGGAGCGTCGAGATGATCGAGGCGTACGTCGACGGTCGTCCGATCCCGAGCTCTTCGAGCGCCTTCACGAGCGACGCCTCGGTGTAGCGGGGCGGCGGCTGGGTGAAGTGCTGTTCCGGCTGCACGCCCAGCAGCCGCAGCAGCTGCTCGGCGGTCAGGTGCGGGAGCTGCGCCTCGGCGTCCTCGTCGGGTCCCTCGTCGCGGCCTTCCTTGTAGACGCGGATGAACCCGTCGAACACGAGCGTCTGGCCGGTCGCACGCAGGCCGTAGCGCAGGCGACCTGCCGACGCATCCGCCTGGCCCTCAGGAGCGACGTCGGCATCGATGTCGACGCCGACGCGGTCGAACCGCGCTTCGGCCATCTGGGTGGCGACCGTGCGCTGCCAGATCAGCGTGTACAGCCGCAGCTGATCGCGGTCGAGCGCGGCGGCGACCCGCTGCGGCGTCCGCAGCACGCTGGTCGGGCGGATCGCCTCGTGCGCTTCCTGGGCGTTCCGCGACCGGGTCTTGTAGCGGCGCGGCTCCTTCAAGGTGTACGCGTCGCCGAAGTCGTTCCTCACGAGCTCGGCGATCTCGCGCAGCGCCGAGTCGGCGATGTTCACCGAGTCGGTCCGCATGTACGTGATCAGGCCGACCGTGCCCTCGCCCGGCAGGTCGATGCCTTCGTACAGGCGCTGCGCGAGCTGCATCGTGCGCCGGGCGCCGAAGCCGAGCTTGCGGGCGGACTCCTGCTGCAGCGTCGAGGTCGTGAACGGCGGAGCGGGGGACCGCTTGCGTTCCTTCTTCTCGACGGCGCGAACGGTGTACGAGGCGCGCCGCAGGTTGTCGACGTGCGTGGCGGCGTCACCCTCGCTGCCGAGGAGCACGCCCTTCTTGTCGGGAGCGGCCGCGAGCTTGCCCTCGGGGACCTCGACGAGCCTGGCGACGAAGGCGGCCGCCTCTGCGTCGCCGTCGAGATCGGGGGTCAGCCGGACGTCGACGCTCCAGTACTCGGCCGGGACGAAGGCCGCGATCTCGCGCTCCCGCTCGACGATCAGCCGCAGGGCCGGCGACTGGACGCGCCCCGCCGACAGGCCCGGGCGGACCTTCCGCCACAGGATCGGGGAGATCCCGAACCCGACGAGCTTGTCGAGGATCCGCCGGGCGCGCTGCGCGTCGACGAGCTGCATGTCGATCTGCCGCGGTCGCTCGAACGCGTCGATGATGGCGTCGCGCGTGATCTCGGTGAACGTGACCCGTCGGGCCTCGTCGGGACGGACGCCGAGCACCTCGGCGACGTCGAACGCGATCGCCTCGCCCTCGCGATCGAAGTCCGTCGCGAGGACGACGCCGTCGGAGCCGCGGAAGACCTTGCGGAGTTCCGCGACGTTCCTCTCCGAGTCCTCCGTGACGACGAAGTGCGGCGAGAAGTCGTTCGCCACGTCGACGCCGAGGCCGTCGTACTCCCGGGACAGGTCGCGGATGTGCCCCACGGAAGCCCGGACGGCGAAGTCGCCGCCCAGGTACTTCTCGATCGTCTTCGCCTTCGCCGGCGACTCGACCACGACGAGCGTCTTGGGCATCGGAGTGGGTTCCTTTACGGGTGGATCGGGAGCGGTGTCAAGCGGCGCCTCCGGGGTCCCGTCGCGGCGGACGCTACCACCGAGCGGCAACGCGGCCGGGAGCCGGGCGCCACCGGATCGACCGACGACGCTCGCAACGCCGCAGGTCATCGGCGGTGCGACCCGGTTCCGGGGTTCCGGTCGTCGCCGCCAGGGAACGCGGCCGCACCTCTGGGCATTCCCGTCGGGAGGTGTCGGCACGCGTGCTGCCGGGCTGGAGCGCCTCTCTGGGCCCCGCCCGGGCCGGCGGCCGCGGCACCGGAGGCGGGTCGAT
The DNA here is from genome assembly GCA_035463115.1 of Actinomycetota bacterium. Classification (GTDB taxonomy): domain Bacteria; phylum Actinomycetota; class UBA4738; order UBA4738; family HRBIN12; genus BPGL01. The sequence continues at coordinate 29,957 of DATHTO010000058.1, forward strand.
CTACAGGTTCGCCACCATCACCCAGTGGTCGCCGCGGTCCTCGACCTTGTGGAAGCCGGCACGCTGGTACATCATGCGCGACCGGTTGTGGGCCGCGACCGACAGCGACACGGCCTGGAAGCCCTCTTCGCGAGCCTGCACCATGCACGAGTGCAGCAGCGCGTGGCCGATCCCCTTCCGGCGGTGCAACGGAAGGACCGCGATCGAGAGCTCGGGGGTCTTCTCGTCGATGAAGCCGTACCCCGGGGCGTCGTCGGTGAACACGCGGTACCAGGCCGCGCCGACCGCGTTGCTCTCGATCTCGGCGATCACGCCGCCGTCGCCGTCGCGGCCCCATCCGGCGTGGTACCGGACGACGACGGGATCGGCGAGGACCTCGTCGATCGGCTCACGCGGCCAATCGGGGTTCCAGCGAGCGGCCTCGTACACCATCTTCTTGAGGAACGGCACGTCGTCCTTCGTGACGGGACGGATCTGCATCTGTCGGTCTCCGCGTCTCGGGTGAGCTCCGGTCCGTGGCTCGCCGGCTCCGCCGGCATCGGAACCGTACCGCAGGCCGCGTGCGAGCCGTCAGGTCCGGACCGGGTCCTCGTCGGCGACCTCGGGCTGGCGCAGGTGGAACGGGACGCTCGTGAGGACCACGCGCGGCTCGGTCAGCAGCAGCCGCTTGATGAACAACGACGTCTGGCCGTGCAGCAGGTTCTCCCACCAGTGCCGAGGGATCAGCTCCGGCAGCACGACCGTGACGATCGTGTCCCCCCGGGAGGTGTGCCGGCGCACCTCGGCGAGCAACGGCTCCGTGATGTCGCGGAACGGCGCCTCGACCATCACGAGCGGCACGTCGAGGTCGCGGGCGTGCCACTGCTCGACCATGCCTTGCTGGTCCTCGGGGTCCATCACCATGAACAGCGCCTCGACGTGCGTGGGGTTCAGCGATCTCCCGTACAGCACCGCGCGGACCGTCGGATCGTGCACGGCCGACACCGGGATCAGCACGACGCTCCGTTCGGGCTCGAGCGGACGATCGCCCGCGAGGTGCGTCGTGCCGGCCTCCTCGGGCAGGAAGGGGATGTCGGTCACGACGACGCCCGGCTGGAAGAGCAGCGACGTCTTCAAGAGGAACTCGGCCCTGCCGCGGACGCGCATCAGCTGCCCGATGGCCGTTCCCTGCACCTGCTCGGGGATCAAGATCGTGAGGAAGTCCTGCGGGGCGTGGGGCCGCTCGCGGATCAGCCGCCTGACAGCGCGCACGAGATGTCGATCGGCGCCATCGAGCAGACGCAGCTCGCCCAGCCGCGGTGCTCGTGCGCGCCACGTCTCTCGTGCGACGTCGAGCCCTTCCGGCGGGCCGATCCAGAAGACCTCGGGTTCCTCGGCGGGCCGGATCGCGCGGAGGTACGCGATCGCCTCGTCGGTCGCCTCGTTGAAGCCCGGAACGAGCAGGACGACGTGGTTCGCCGCGAAGGACGATCCGGTCATGGTCCCGCCCTCGAGGATCCGACGGATCCGGTCGTAGTGCCGATGCACGCCCGTGAAGGCGAGCACGATGAAGGGAACGGCGACGACGACCATCCAGGCGCCCAGCGAGAACCTCGTCAGGATCACGATCACGAACACGAGCCCGGTCGTCGTCGCGCCGACCGCGTTCAGCGCGGACTTGCGGAACCAACCGGGCGAGCGCTTCCGGGCCCAGCGACGGACCATGCCGGCCTGAGAGAGCGTGAGGGCAGTGAACACGCCGACGACGTAGAGCTGGATCAAGCGACTGAGGTCCGCGTCGAACGCCCACACGAGCGCCGCCGCGAGGACGGACAACACCGCGATCCCGTTCGAATACACGAGACGATCGCCGCGGTTCCGGAACTGCGACGGCATGAAGCGGTCGCGAGCGAGGATCGACGAGAGGCGAGGGAAGTCCTGGTACGCCGTGTTCGCGGCAAGGATCAGGATCAGCGCGGTGAAGATCTGCAACACGATGAACAACGGCCCCTGCCCGTAGACCGTTTCACCGATCTGCGCCAGGACCGACTTCGACGCGGCGATCTCGTGCGTGACGCGGATGTCGAGCGCCGACGCCATGCCGGAGATGCCGAGGAACATCGGGATGCTCATCGCTCCCATCACCGCGAGCGTGACGGCGGCGTTCCGCGATTGCGGCCTGCGGAACGCTTGCACGCCGTCGGCGATCGCCTCGACGCCCGTCAGAGCGGTCGCACCCGACGAGAACGCACGCAGGACGAGGAACACCGAGAGGCTCGCCGTCCCCTCGAGCGGCACGTCGGCGGTCTCCGCCTGCGGGCACCCTTCGGTGACGCATCGGAACGAGCCCCACGCGATCGTGCCGAGCACGGCCACGACGAATCCGTACGTCGGGATCGCGAACAGCTTGCCGGCCTCCTTCGCGCCGCGCAGGTTCGCCACGGTGACGAGCACGATGAACGAGATCGCCAGGACGACCTTCTGATCGGCCAAGGCCGGCACGGCGGATGTCACCGCGATCGCGCCGGCGGTCATGCTCACCGAGACCGTCAGGACGTACGAGGTCTGGATCGCCGCGGCCGCCGTCAATCCCGGCAGCGTGCCGAGGTTCTCCCGCGCCACGATGTAGGAGCCGCCGCCGCGTGGATACTCGCGCACGGTCTGGCGGTACGACACGATCACGATCACGAGCAGGACGGCGACGCCGATCGAGAGCGGTGTGAGCAGCGCGAGCCCTGAGGCGCCAACCAGGGCGAGGACCAGCATCATCTCCTCGCTCGCGTACGACACCGACGACAGCTGGTCCGACGCGAAGACGGGAAGCGCGAGGGACTTCGGGAGGAGCTGGTGCTCGGCCTTGTGTGACGCGAGCGCCCGGCCGACGACGATCCGCTTCAGGAACTCCGACACCGCGGTCGGCTGGCGGGTAGGGGCGCCGGTAGCCACGAGCCGGAATCCTACGCCGAGCCGTCGGAACGACCGATCACGCTCGACGCGCCGGAACGCGCCACGCTCACGCCGACGCGTCGGCGGCGGGTTCCGCCACCCAGCGGTAGCCCACGCCGGGCTCGGTGATGATGAGCGCCGGCCGCGAGGCGTCGTCGCGGAGCTTCTTGCGAAGCGTGCGGATGTAGGTCCGCAGGTACGTCGTCTCGGTCCCGTACCCCTGTCCCCAGACCTTCCGCAGCAGCCACTGGTGGGTCAGCAGCTTCCCGGGGTTCGCGACGAGGGCCTCGAGCAGCGAGTACTCCGTCGGCGTGAGGTGGATCGGCTCCCCGTCCATCGTGACGAGACGCCTGGCCAGGTCGACGTCGAGCGACCCGAAGCGCAGCGACGGCTGCGTCGGCTCCTCGGGCGCGGCGCGGCGCAGGGCGGCGCGGGTCCGCGCGAGCAGTTCCTCCATCGCGAACGGCTTCGTGACGTAGTCGTCGGCGCCGGCGTCGAGCGCCGCGACCTTGTCGTCCTGGCTCTCGCGCACCGACAGCACGATGATCGGCACCTCGGAGAACCCCCGGACGCGCCGGATCACCTCGGTCCCGTCCATGTCGGGGAGGCCGAGGTCGAGCAGCACCAGATCCGGCGCGCCGCCCGCGGCCCCGACGACCCCCTCGTCGCCGGTCCCCACCGTCACGACCTCGTAGCCGTGCGCCTCGAGGCTCGTCCGGAGCGCCCGGCGGATCTGCGGCTCGTCGTCGACCACGAGCACCTTCATCGAGCGCGTCACCCCCTCGTCGACCGCGTCGTCGCGCTCACAGCACGGTCTCTTCGAGCGGCACCTCGAACGCGACGGCGGTGCCGCCGCCGGTGGTCTCCTCGATCCAGATCCGGCCACCGTGGGCGACCACGATCGCCTTCGCGATCGCGAGACCGAGGCCGCTGCCGGCGGACTCGGGCGCTTCGGTCCCGCGGTAGAAGGCCTCGAACACCTTCTCACGCTCCTCGGCGGCGATGCCCGGTCCCTCGTCCGACACGCGGGCGCGGACGGCGCGGCCCGCCTGCGTGAGATGGATCCGCACCGTGCCGTTCGGCGGCGAGTGACGCACGGCGTTCTCCACGAGGTTCGACAAGACCTGATCGATCTGGACCGGATCGACGGCGGCCTCGGGCAGCGTCGCCGCGAACCGCAGCTCGATCGCGACGTCACGTCCGTGCTGGCGCATCCGGTCGACGACGGCTTCGGCGATCTCGTCGATGGCGGCACGGGTCCGCCGCGGGATCAGCGCTCCCGCGCGGATCTTCGCGAGGTCCAAGATGTTCCCGACGAGGCGGTTCAGGCGGTCGGTCTCCTCGAGCACCGTGAGCAGCAGGTCGCGTTGCTGCGAGGGGTCGTGGACCGCGGCCTCGTCGAGCAGGCTCGTGACGCCCGCCTTGATCGACGCGAGCGGCGTTCGGAGGTCGTGCGTGACCGACGAGAACATGGCGGCGCGCAGTTGGCTCGTCTCGGCATCGATCTGGGCGAGGCGGGCGCGCGCGTCCAGCCGGGCGCGGTCGAGCGCGACCGCGGCCTGGCGCGTCGCGGCTTCGAGCAGGGCTCGCTCGTCGCGGGTCAACGGACGGCGACCCGCGGGGCGTTCCGCGATCAAGCTGCCGAGCGGAACGCTCCCCGCGACGATCGGAACGATCTCGGTCGGCCCGCCCGGGCGTTCACCCGCGCGTTCGGCGCGCGCGTGGACGTCGGTGCCGTCGAGGGTCACGTCGACCCGGCACGACGCGAGCCCGAACGGCTCGAGCAGCACCTGGACGAACTCATCGAGCACCCGTTCGGGCAGCTCACCCGAGAGCATCTTGGTCGACAGGGACCCGAGCAGCCGGGCCTCACGCTCGCGCCGCGCGGCTCGGTCGCGCTCGTCGGCGGCGTTGCCGACCATCAGGCCGACCACCACCGCGACGGCGAGGAAGACGACCGCGGCGATCAGGTCGCGAGGCTCGTCGACGACGAGCCCCGCCGCCGGTTCCGACAGCAGCGGCAGCGCGACGCTCGCGACGATCGACGCGACGACGCCGCCCCACAGGCCGCCCATGACCGCGGCGATCGTGACGCCCAGCATGAGGACGGCGACGGCGCTCCCTTCGCCGAGGGGCTCCGTCGCGGCGGCGAGGGCGCCGCTGACGGTCGCGGCGAGGAGTCCCACCCCCGTCGCTCGGAACGTCGGTCCGCCGGGTCGTCGTTCCGTCTCGGGCATCGGACGCCAGGCTAATCGCGGCGACCTGCCGGTTCGACGAACCGGCGGCGGCCGTCTTCACGCGTTCTTCACGCCGTGCCGGAGTTCCTTCACGCCACGCTCACGCCGCGGCGACGAACCTTGGCACCGGAAAGGGTTCCGCTCGTCGGGCCGAGCCGGTCGTCACCCCCGGCGGAGCACGCGAGCGGGTCAAGGTGTTACACCGACCGTTTCCTCCGAGCCCGTCCGCGGGGCCGGTGGCTCCTCCAGCCACCGGCCTCGGGACATCTCCCTCCCCCGCCCGATCGACCGGCTGACCGCGGCCGCGTGGCGCCGACCAGCGGCTGTCAGCGCGCACGCAGGCTCGTACCATCCCGTGCCGTATGCACGTGTTGATCATGGGGTGCGGCCGCGTCGGCTCGGAGCTGTCGCACGCGCTCGGTCGCGCGAACCACGACGTCGTCGTGATCGACAAGCGCGCGGAGGCCTTCTACAAGTACCCGCCGGGGGACCACGCGCGCCGGATCGTCGGCCTCGGCTTCGATCGCGACGTGCTCGAGGAAGCCGGCATCCGCGACGCCGATGCCTTCATCGCCGTCAGCTCCGGCGACAACTCGAACATCGTGTCGGCGCGCGTCGCGCTCGAGCACTACCACGTGCCGAAGGTGATCGCGCGGATCTACGATCCGCGCCGCGCCGAGATCTACGAGCGGCTGAACATCCCCACCGTCGCCACGACCACGTGGGGCATCAAGCAGATCCAGCTGATGCTGCTGCACGATCGGCAGGAGGTCCGAGAGGCGCTCGGCGGCGGCTCGCTGCTGCGCATACGCGTGCCGATCGCCGGGCACCTCGTCGGGAAGGCGGTCGAGACGCTGAACGTCGACGGCAAGATCCTCGTCGCGGGCGTCTCCCGCGGCGGCACCGGGTTCATCCCGACGTCGGCGAGCCGCCTGCAGGACGGCGACTTCCTGGTCGTGATGGTGGAGAAGGACTCGATGGACGAGTTCGACGAACTCCTCGCCGATCCGGGGGACAGCGCCTGATGCGCGTCG
>DATHTO010000059.1:0-3122 GCA_035463115.1 Actinomycetota bacterium
GGGTCGTCGCGGCGGGCTGCCCGCGCCGATGGCGCCGCGCAGCTCGCCGCGGGATCCACGCTCCTGCTCTACACCGACGGCCTCGTGGAGCGTCGGGGGGAGTCGCTCGACGTCGGGCTCGAGCGCCTGCGCGCGGCCGCCGAAGCGGTCGGGACGCTCTCCGCGGTGGGCGTCAGGGACGGCGTGATCGGCGCGATGCTTCCGGCCGGGAGGATGGCCGACGACGTCGCCGTGGTCGTCCTGCGGCTGCATCCCGAGACGACGGCCACCTTCGAGCGGCGGTTCGAGGCGCGACTCGATCGGTTGCGCGGGTTCCGGCTCGACCTGACGGCGTGGCTCGAACAGCGCGGCATCCGACGCCCCGCCATCGACGCGATCGTGCTGTCGGTCTGGGAAGCGGTCGTGAACGCGATCGAGCACGGATCCACCTCCGCGTCCGATCCGGTGTCGGTCCGCGTGGCGTTCGACGGACGGGGCGTGATCGCGGAGATCTCCGACGCCGGAGCGTGGCTGCAGCGGACACCACCCGACCCCACGCGCGGGAACGGGCTGCCGCTGATGCGCGGATCGATGGACGACGTCACGGTCACGACCGGCGACCACGGAACGACCGTCACCCTCCGCCTCGACGACGTCGCGGGCGGTGACCGATGACCGAGGCCGACGACGTCGCGATCTCGTGGGACGACGGCGTCGTCGTGGCGTCGCTCCACGGCGAGATCGACATCGTGAACGCAGCCGACGTCGCCCAGCAGCTCGACGCCGGCGTCGCGGGCGCCCGCTTGGTGATCGTGGACCTGACGTCGGTGGGGTTCATGGACAGCCAGGGCATCGCGATGCTCGACCGGCTGTCGGGGCGGCTGGAGGGCGAGGGGCGTGGGTTCGCGATCGTCGCGCCGCCGGCGGGTCCGCCCAGACGCGTGCTCGAGATCGTCGACCTCGGTATCCCGCTGTACGACGATCGCGACGCGGCACGGACGGCGCTCAGCGCTCGAGCCATCGGATCGTCGAACGGCTCGGTCGGCGGCGTCGCAGCACCCCCGTCGCTGGCCGATCCCTCGGGCTCGATCTAGCCCTCCACGACGCCGGTGACGCATCTCGAGACACCACGGCTCCGATTGCGGTCGTTCCGCGCCGATCGCTCCGACGTCGACGCGCTGCACGCGATCCAGTCCGACGCCCACCACATGCGGTACTACCCGCATCCGTTCTCGAGGGACGAGACGGTCGCATGGATCGATCGCCAGCTCGCCCGCGAGCGGGAGCACGGCTACGCGCTCTGGGCGATCGAGGACAAGGTCACGGGACGGTTCTTGGGCAACTGCGGTCCGGTCCATCAACGGATCGACGACGTCGATGAGCTCGAGATCGGATGGTCGGTCACGCCGACGCGCGCGCGCCAGGGCATCGCGACCGAAGCGGCGACCGCCGTCCGCGACTACTGCTTCGACGTGCTCCAGCGCGACCACGTGATCTCGCTCGTTCGACCCGAGAACGTGCCGTCGGCCCGCGTCGCGGAGAAGATCGGGATGACCGTGTGGAAGGAACGTCCGCACGGCGCCGACCGATGGATCCACCGCGTGTACCGCGTCGATCGACCGCTCGGGTCGAGCGCTCGAACGACGCTAGACTCGATGCGGAGGTCAGCGGGGACGTAGCTCAGCTGGTAGAGCACCTGCTTTGCAAGCAGGGGGTCGGCGGTTCGAGTCCGCTCGTCTCCACCCGGGGGCTGTCGTCTTCCGCGTCAGGACTCGGGGTCGTACATGATCTCGCGCACCTCCTGGGCGCACCGGCAGGCGGCCGCGATCTTCGCCGCCCACGCCAAGGCGTCGCCGCGCGACGGCACGTCGAGGATCGAGAAGCCGCCGATGTAGCGCTCCTTGTCGGGGCGCGGCCCGTCGGTGACCGTTCCGTCGGTGCCGACCACGCTCATCTCACGGAAGTCGAGCAACCCACCGCCCCAGATCCACACGCCGGCCGCCTTCGCTTCCCTCACCACCGCGTGCGACGCGTCCGCCACCGCGGGTAGATCCTCTTCCGGGAACGTCATGTCGCCGTCGTCGAACGAGATCAGGTATCGCGTCACGATGCGCCTCCTTCTCAGGATCTCCGTCTCCTCGGACATGAGACGGCGAGCGCGGGCGCGACTCATCGGTCCGTGAGCGACGACCCCTGGTCCTACGGAGCCTCGGTCGCAGCAGCCCGGATGGCCTCGGCGTTCATGCGAGCCTCCATGGCCTCGAGCTTGCCCGGGTCCCACAGCTGGGAGGTTCCCTGCGCGCGAGCGGCCTCCGCCAGCATCCGCGCCTCCATGGCGTGCAGCTTGTCCGCGTCCCACAGAGGTGACGACCCCTGGATCCGCGCAGCCTCCGCGAGCATCCGCGCCTCCATGGCCTGGAGCTTGCCGACGTCCCAGAGTGGCGACCCGGTACGGACGGCCGCGCGCGCACCGCTGCCGTCCACGCCCGGCAGAGAGCCGTCGCCTCGGCTGGCTGTCTGGAGCGCCAGCGCGCTCAGGATCAGCGCCGCAGCCGCGAGAACGGACACGGTCACGCTCCAGAGCGTGAACAGCGCCGGTCGGCTGGGGAACCCCATCGTTCCCGCTTTCGTGCTCATGATGTCTCCCTTCCCTCGGCAACCGATCTCTGCTGCCGAGGCTAGAGAGCGCGTGGGCCCGCGGAATCCCCGGAATCCGTACCGATCGGGACGACGACCGGTACGTCTTGCTCACGAGCTGGGTGGCCGGGGCGAGAGCGAGGCCGCCAGTTCCGTGCGGGAGCGGATCCCGAGCTTGCGGTAGATCCGCTTCAGGTTGGCCTCCACCGTGTGGATGCTCACGAACAGGGCGTCGGCGACCTCTCGGTTGGTGCTGCCCGTGGCGACCAGCGTCGCGACCCGGTCCTCGGTCGGGGTCAGGGCGGTCGACGACGGAGCCCGTCCACCGATCCGCGCCAGCTCGGCGCGGGTGCGCTCGGTCCAGAGCGCGGCGCCCAGCCCTTCGAAGACCTCCAACGCCCTCGAGAGCGTCTCCCGTGCCTCCTTCTTCCGCTTCGCGCGCCGCTCGACCGTCCCGCTCACGAGGAGCGTCCGCGCGAGCTCGAAGGGCAACGGCAGGCCTTCAT
>DATHTO010000060.1:0-9516 GCA_035463115.1 Actinomycetota bacterium
GCGAACGAGCTCTCGATCCGGCTCGAGCTCCAGGCCGACTGCTACGCGGGCTTCTGGGGCAGCGTGGCGGAATCGATCGGCGCGCTGTCCGTAGGGGACCTCGAGGAGGGCCTCGACGCCGCCGCGGCGATCGGCGACGACCGGATCCAGGAGTCGGTGAACGGACGGGTGAACCCCGAGTCCTGGACCCACGGCTCCTCGGAACAGCGCGTCCGGTGGCTCCGCACCGGATTCGAGGCCGAGGACCCCGCCGCGTGCGACACCTTCTCGATCCCGTTCGGCCAGCTGTGACGACGCGCCGGTCGCCCGCTTGACCACCGGTCCCCCCGTCCGTCACGCTGGCCGCATGCTCGACGAGACGGTCGACCCCACGACGACCGGGATCCACCCAGGGCTCCCGGGGCGGGACTACGCCGATCCGGCGGTCTTCGCCTTCGAGCGCGACGCGGTCTTCCATCGGACGTGGTTCTGCGTCGGTCGCGCGGAGGAGGTCTCGGAACCGGGCGATTTCGTGCTGCGTGACGTCGCGGGGGAGTCCATCCTCGTCACGCGGACGAAGGACGGCCAGGTCCGTGGCCACTACAACGTGTGCCGTCACCGTGGGTCCGTCCTCGTCGAGCAGGAACGCGGACACGCCAAGGCCGCGATCGTGTGCCCGTACCACAACTGGGCGTACAGCCTCGAGGGGCGACTCGTCGGGACCCCGAACGTTCACGCCGACGACGGCCTCGATCGCGACGCGTACGGCCTGCGGGCCGTCGCGCTCGAGGTCTGGGACGGCTTCATGTTCGTGAACCTCGCCGAGCGGCCGACGCCGCTGCTCGAGCAGCTCGCGATCGAGCCCGACGGGCCGCTCGACTACGGCCGGTACGACGTCGGGTCGCTCCGGATCGGCGCCCGCGTCGAGTACGACGTGGCCGCGAACTGGAAGATCATCCACGACAACTTCAACGAGTGTCTCCACTGCCCGTCGGTCCATCCGGAGCTCGTGCAGCTCGTGCCGATCTACCGCAAGGGCCAGGTCGTCGACCTCGAACGGCCCGACCTCGGCGCGACGCTCGCCGACGGGCTCTCGACGTTCACGCTGAGCGGCACGACGTCGTTGCCGTTCCTCCCGGGGCTGACCGACCTGGACCGTCGGACGTACTGGGGCTACTCGGTCCTGCCGAACCTGATGGTGAACCTGCTGTCGACCGGCGTGATGGTCTACACGCTGTTCCCGGAGGCCGTCGATCGGACCCGCGTGGTCTCGGAGTACCTCTTCAGGCCCGAGACGATCGCGGCCGACGGGTTCGACTGCAGCGACATGGTCGACTTCCTCGATCTCGTGAGCCGCCAGGACTGGGTCGTGTGCGAACGGGCGCAACGTGGCGTCGGCTCGAAGGGCTTCGTGCAGGGCGTGTATCCGCCCCAGGACGGGTTGCTGCACCGGTTCGCCGAGCGCTACCTCGCCGAGCGCGGGCCGCTTCCCTTCGGGTGAGCCGGGGTCCTCGACGACCTCGTGGGTCCGTCCCTCCGTTCCCGCCGGCGACCGGCGCCGACCTATACTCGCCCGACCGCACGAGGGGAGTTGGCGTGACCAACCCGTCGGCGCCGCCGAGCGTGACGTTCCGCACGGTGCGTCGGAGGCTCATCGCATCGCCGGAGGCCGCGTCGCTCGCGCGCCGGGCGATCGACGAGCTCGGAACCGACGCGCTGTCGCCGTTGTTCCTCGACGACCTGCGTCTCCTCGTCAGCGAGGTCGTGACGAACGCCGTGCGCCACGCGGCCTCGTCGCCCGACGACGTGATCGAGCTGACGGCGAGGTCCGGCAACGGCCGGGTGTGGGTCGAGGTGACCGACCCGGGGGCCGGGTTCCGGTACGACGGACCGAGCGGCACGCTCGACGCCGAGGGCGGGTGGGGCCTGTACCTCGTCGACCGGATCGCCGACCGCTGGGGGATCGACGACGATCCGTCGACGCGCGTCTGGTTCGAGATCCTCGATCGCCCGATGAGCGTCGCGCGGGTCGACGAGGCCACGCTGCTCGACGCGATCGGTGCCGCGGTGATCGCCACGGACCCCGACGGGATCATCACGCATTGGAACCAGGGAGCCGAAACGCTCTACGGCTACCCCCGCAACGAGACGATCGGGCGGTCGATGGCGGACTTCCTCGTCGAACCGCACGACGCCGGCGCCGCCGCACGGATCCTCGACCGGATGCGCTCGGGCGAGGCATGGAGCGGTGAGTGGAGCGCGCCCCGCAGGGACGGCTCACGGGTCGAGATCGTGTTCTCGAACGCGCCGGTCCGCGACGCTCGCGGGCGGCTGATGGGCGTCGTCGGCATCTCGATCGACGTGGCGGATCGCCGCCGGGCCGAGGACGAGCTGCGGCGGAGCGAAGAACGCCTGCGCGTGGCGCTGGAAGCCGGCGCGATGGGGACGTGGGAATGGTCCGTCCGCGAGGGCACCGTCCGGTGGTCCGAGGCGCTGGAGCTGATCCACGGCCTCGAGCCCGGCGGCTTCGGAGGCACGTTCGAGGACTACCAGCGCGACATGCACCCCGACGATCGCGACCGCGTCCTTTCCGCGATCCGGCGGGCGGTCGACGCGGGCGACGACTACGAGGTCCACTACCGGATCGTCCGGCCCGACGGCGAGGAGCGATGGCTCGCGGCTCGCGCACGCGTGATCCGCGACCACGACGGCGCGGCGGAACGACTCGTCGGCGTCTGTACCGACGTGACCGAACGCACGCACGCCGAGCGGCTGCTGATCGCCGAGCATGCGATCGCGACCGCGTTGGCGCAAGCGTCGACGCTCGAGGAGATCACGCCGGCGGTGCTCGAGGCCCTCGGAACCTCGCTCGGTTGGGACGTCGGCGCCGTCCACGTGGTCGAGGACGACGACCGCCTGCGGTGCGTCGGGACGTGGCTCCGGGCTGGGCACGCCGCCGCGGAGTTCGTCGAGGCGACCGAGCGCATCGCGTTCGCGCGTGGCGAAGGCCTTCCCGGTCGGGTCTGGGAGGCCGGCGAACCGCTCTGGATCGATGACTTCGCCGCTGCGCCCGGGCTTCCGCGTGGCGAGATCGCAGCTCGGGCGTCGCTGCACGCGGCGATCGGCTTCCCGATGCGCGTCGGCGACTCCGTCCTCGGCGTCGTCGAGCTCTTCGGCCACGAGGTCCGGCCTCCCGACGAGGCGGTGCTGTCGCTGCTGCGCTCGGTCGGACGGCAGATCGGCCTCGTCGTCGCGCGGCGGCGCGCGGAGGCCGAGCGCGCCGATCTGCTCGAGCGAGAACGCGTCGCCCGGGCCGCCGCCGAGAAGGCGAACGAGCGGCTCGCGTTCCTCGCCAGCGCCGGCATGACGTTCGCGAGCTCGCTCGACGCCGAGCGAACGCTGCGTGACCTCGCGCGGATGTGCGTGCCGCGCGTCGCCGATTGGTGCGCGATCGAGATCGCGGGCGACGACGGCGTGGGTCAGCAGATCGAGGTCGCACACGCCGATCCCGCGAAGCTCGCGTTGGCGGCCGAGTACCGTCGCCGGTATCCGCCTGATGCCGATGCACGCACGGGGGTCCCGAACGTGCTACGCACCGGCCAACCGGAGCTCTATCCCGAGATCACCGACGAGATGCTCGACGCGGGCATCCGCGATGCCGAGCAGCGGTCGATGCTCGGAGCGCTCGGGCTGCGATCCGCGATGATCGTGCCGCTCGTCGCTCGGAACCGCGTCCTCGGCGCGATCACGTTCGCTGCCGGCGACGAGTCGGGGCGGCGCTTCGACGAGCACGACCTCGCGTTCGTCGGTCACCTCGCGCGGCGTGCCGCGCTCTCGCTCGACAACGCGCGGCTCTACCGGGAGCGTGCGACGATCGCGTCGACCCTGCAGCGGAGCCTCCTGCCGCCGACGCTGCCCGACGTGCCGCACGTCGACGTCGCAGCGGTGTACCAGGCGGCGGCGATCGAGCGGAACGACGTCGGCGGGGACTTCTACGACGTCTTCGAGCTCTCCGGCGACACGTGGGCGGCGACGATCGGCGACGTCTGCGGCAAAGGCGTCGAGGCCGCGGCGCTGACGGGCCTGCTCCGGCACACCCTCCGCGCCGAGACGCTGCACGCGCGCGCGCCGGCCAAGGTCCTGCGGAACCTGAACACCGGATTGATGCGACACGGGACCGACCGCTTCTGCACGGTGGCGCTCGCGTTCCTGCGGCCGACGCCGACGGGGGTGCACGTGACCGTCGGGTGCGCGGGTCATCCCCTCCCGTTCGTCCTTCGGCGCGACGGGACCGTGCAGACGCTCGGCGAGATCGGAACGGTGCTCGGGGTGCTCGACGAGATCTCGGTGCACGACCGCGACGCCGAACTCGTGCCGGGCGACGCGCTCGTGCTGTTCACCGACGGGCTCCTCGATCCGCGCCGCTCCGACCCCGTCGACGAGGACGGGCTGAGCCTGCGGCTCGCTGGGTACGCAGGACGGGACGCTCGCGCGATCGCCGAGGGCCTGGCCCGGTCGGTGGGCGACCCCGCCACCGCCCCGGACGACGTCGCGATCGTCGTGCTGCGCGTCCGCGACGCCTGACGCGCCGACGACGGACGACCGCCGAGACCCGAGCGGCGCGCGTCAGCCTGCTCGGGTGAGCGTGCGGCGGAAGACCACCGTCGCGACCGCGAGCAGCACGGCGGCGTACGCGGCGAGGACGGTGAGGTCCGCCGCCACGTCGACCGGGGACGCGCCGGCCAGCCCGTCGGTGAGCGCGTCGATCGCCCAGGCGTGTGGCGTCACGTGGGCGATCGTCGCGATGGTCGGCGGGAACAGCTCGATCGGCACCATGCCGCCGCCGAGGGCCGCGAGGACGAGCCCGAGGAAGACGCCGAGGCCACCGGCCTGCGCGGCGTTGCGGAGGACCGAGCCCAGCAGCATCGCGGCGCCGGTTCCGGCGAGCGCGAACAGGAGCACCACGATCACCGTCGTCACGAGGTTGCCCCACTCGACCCGGAACAGCAGCGTCGTCCCGACGACGATGAGCGCGCCTTGCAGCAGCGCGATCGCGAACCGTCCGAGCGCCTCGCCGAGCAGCACCGTGCTCACTCGCGTCGGTGACGCGAGCATCCGCCGCGACACCCCGAGGCGACGCGTCTCGATCAGCATCGACGACGCCGACAGCGACGTGACGAACATGAACACGATCAGCTGCTGCGCCGCGCCTTGCTCGAACCCGATCGCCCGGTCCGATCCTGCGGTCCGGACGCCGACCTCGACGTCGGGCGCGTCCTCGGCGGCGCTGGCGGCCGACACGCGCGCCTCGTCGAGCGAGCCGGCGAGGTCTTCGGCGACGAGGAAGCGTGCCGCCGCGAGCTCCACGCCTTGCTCGTCCACGACCGCAGCCACCGTGGCGCGCAGCTCCGTTCCGGTCGTCGAGGGTCGCGCGAGGTAGCTCACCGGCGCGGTGTCGCCCGCCGCCACGCGATCGTCGTGGTCGAGGGGAACGATCAGACCGCCGTCGACGACGCCACGCTCGACCGCGTCGCGGAGCGCGTCCGCGTCGTCGTACCGCTCGACGTCGAGGGCCTCGACGGCGTCGAGCCGTGCCACGAGATCCGAGGCGATCGGGCCCTCGCCGTGCACCACGCCGAGCGAGGGTGTCGCGGCGCCGCCGAACGTGGCCCCGAGCGCGAGGATGAGGAGGAAGGGGAACACCAGCACGAAGAACGAGCCCGTCCGGTCTCGGAACAGCCGCCGCAGGTTCAGCGCGGCGATCGACCAGGCCTTCGTGAACGCGCTCATCGCGCGACCACCGCCCGCGCGCGCCGCCACGCCACGGCTCCGCAGATCACGCCGATCGCGAGGGTCGCGACGGCCGGCACGAGGACGTCGCGGAGCGCCTCGCCGGACGCGAGCCCGGTGAAGCCCTCCATGAGCCATCCCTGCGGCGACAGGAACCGGATCGATCCGAGCAGCCCCGGGGCGCTCGCGATCGGGAAGAACGTGCCGCCGAGGAGCCCGCCGACGACGGCGACGATCGACGCGTACGCCCCCGCCTGGGCCGCCGTCCTCGCGAACGTCGAGACGAGCGCCGTGACGCCGACGGCCGCGACGACCCCGGCCACGACGAGGAGGCCGACGCCGATCGGGTTCCCCCACCTCGCGTCGATCAGCACGGTCGTGGCCACCACGAGCAGCGTCGTGCTGACGAGGCCTACGAGCAGGGCGGCGAGGCCCTTCCCGGCGAGGATCGCGACCTGCGGGATCGGCGCCACGAGCAGCCGTGCCAGGGTCCCGTCCTCGCGCTCCTCGAGGAGCCCGCGCACGCCGAACTCGACGGCGAAGAACAGGAAGAACACGGCCATCCCGATCGCGAAGAACGTGATGGACGAGAACACGCGGTCCTCGGCCGTCGCCTCGACGACCTCCGTCGACGGCTCGAGCTGCCGGGCGCGCTCGGCGAGCGCGGCGGCGTCGGCGCCGGGATCGGCCGCGCTCGCGGCTGCGACGGCGACCGAGACGGCGTCGAGCCGCGCGGCGAACGAGCGTACGACCGAGGTCGCCACGAGTCCGGCGATCGACGCGTCGGCCGACGTGCGCACGATCAGCTCGGCCCCGCGGCCCGCCTCGACGCCGGCGGTGAAGCCCTCGGGGATCACGATCGCGGCGTCGACGTCGCCGTCGTCGGTGCGGCGTTCGGCGGCGGCCGCGTCCGGCACGGGCTCGACGGTGACCGATCCGATCGCGCCGAGCGTCTGGGTGAGCGCGCCGGCGAGGTGCCCGCCGTCGGCGTCCGCCACGGCGTAGGTCGCCTCGAAGCCCGCGTCGTCGACGTTCGCGAGGGTCAGGCTGAAGATGTACGCGAGCCCGAGCGGCAGCAGGACGGCGGTGAGGATCGCGGTCCGGTCGCGGATCCGTCGGACCAGATCCTTCCGCGCGATCAGGAAGGCCGGACGGATCACGGACATCGCTCAGGCCTCGTCGCGGAGCGCCTTGCCGGTCAGATGCAGGAAGACCGCCTCGAGGTTCGGCTCGTGCACCTCGACGCCCGTGATCGCGCCGCCCGCGCCGTCGACCGCACGGATCACGTCCGCGAGGGCCCCGCGAGCGTCGCGCATCAGGACGTCGAGGCCGCCGCCCGCGACCGCGGCGCTGGCGACCCCGGCGACGCGCCGTGTCGCGTCGGCCGCGTCCTCGAGGTCGCCGTCCGCGTCGATGCGGAGGCGGTCGTGCTCGCCGACGAGTCCGACGAGTTCGCGGCGCGTGCCCTCCGCCCGCAGGACGCCCTCGTCGATGATGCCGACGCGATCGCACAGGCGCTCGGCTTCCTCCATGTAGTGCGTCGTGTAGAGGATCGCCATGCCTTCGTCGCTCGAGCGAGCGACGGACCCGAGGATCGCGTTGCGGCTCTGTGGGTCGACCCCGACCGTCGGCTCGTCGAGGATCAACAGCGCCGGATCGTTCAGCAGCCCGAGCGCGATGTTCAACCGGCGCTGCATGCCGCCGGAGTATTCCTGGGCTCGGTCGCGGGCGCGGTCCGTGAGTGCGACCGTCTCGAGGACGCGCGAGACCCTGCCATCGAGTTCGTCCCCGGCGATCCCGTGCAGGCTTCCGAAGAACCGCAGGTTCTCCTCGGCGGTGAGGTCGGGATAGAGGGCGATCTCCTGCGGCACGTAGCCGATCGAGGCCTTCGCGGCGACGGCGTGCGTGTCGACCGCTCGCCCCGCCACGATCACGTCGCCGGCGTCGCGCGCGAGCAGCCCGCAGATCATCGAGATCGGCGTCGTCTTGCCGGCGCCGTTCGGACCGAGGAGACCGTACGTCTCGCCCGGCGCGATCTCGAAGCCGACGTCGGCGACGGCGACGCGTTCGTCGAAGGTCTTGCGCAGGCCCGAGCAGCGAAGGATCGGCTCGGGCGCGGGACCGCGGCTGCGCGTCGAGGGATCGCTCACGAGACCCTCGATGAGGGTTCCGGCCGCGGCGACGGCAGGCCGGCCAACAGCGCGTCGAGCCCGACGCCGAAGCTCGATCCGCCGACCCCGAGCGGGCCCGCTTCCCACCGCAGGCCGAACGCGCGGTTCTCGAGGGCGGGAAGGGCGGCGTGCAGCCCCGGATGGCGATGTCGGTCGAGCCCGCCGAGGTACGTGCGGACCCAGCGCTCGAGCTGCAAGCGGTCGCTGCGTCGCTGCTCGGGCTGCATCTCCACGACGCTGAACCCGAAGACGTAGCCTGCCCACGCGTTGTACGCGTCGACGAGCGTGTCTCCTTCGTAGCCTGCGCCGAGCAGGATCGACACCGCGTGCTCCGCGACCCGAACCGCCGCGGGCGTCACGAGGACGTAGCTGTCGAGCACCGGGTGCACGTGCGGGTGGTCGGCGAGGACACGCCGGATGTCGAACGCGAACGAGCGGAGACGTTCCCGCCACGTCTCGGCGGTTTGATCCCGTGCCTCCGAGGGCACCTGGATCTCCGACAGCACGAGATCGGCCACGGCGACGAGGAGGTGCTCCTTGCGTTCGATGCGACGGTGGAGCTGCGACGCGCCCACGTCGAGCGACCTCGCGAGTGCCCGAACGCTCAGGGCGTCGACGCCGCCGACGTGGACCAGCTCGTGCGCCGCTCCGACGATCCGCTCGTGCGTGAGGAGCGGCCTCTCTGGCCGCGTGGCGGCGAACCACGGCAGCGAGACGTCGTTGTCGGTCGGTTCGCTCACGGGCGCAGTGTCTCGCGCGCGCGCGACGGCCATCCGGAACCGATGCGCCCGAGAGCGTTGCGTTGACCGCGAAACATCGTTCCGCCTACGATACAGCGTCCATCCGATGCAACACCGTTCCGCACGGGCTGACGCTCGAAGGGGGCGGCGGATGAGGGAGGCGTAAGGCGTGGCACAGATCGCGCTCGATGGTGTCGCGAAGGTGTATCCGGACGGAACGGAGGCCGTCCGAGACCTGAACCTCGCGATCGAGGACGGCGAGTTCATGGTCTTCGTCGGACCGTCGGGATGCGGCAAGACGACCGCGCTCCGGATGATCGCGGGGCTCGAGGACATCTCCCGAGGCACCGTCACGATCGGCGATCGGGTCGTGAACGACGTTCCGTCGAAAGACCGCGACGTCGCGATGGTGTTCCAGAACTACGCGCTGTACCCGCACCTGAGCGTGTACGACAACATGGCGTTCGGTCTGCGTTTGCGGAAGACCGACAAGGCGACGATCGACGAACGCGTCAAGAAGGCGGCGGCCGTTCTCGGTCTCTCGCAGTTCATCGAGCGGAAGCCCCGGAACCTCTCGGGCGGACAACGGCAGCGCGTCGCGATGGGCCGTGCGATCGTCCGCGAGCCACAGGTCTTCCTGATGGACGAGCCGCTGTCGAACCTCGACGCGAAGCTCCGCGTTCAGATGCGTGCCGAGATCGCTCGCATCCAGCGCGACCTCGGCGTCACCACGCTCTACGTCACGCACGACCAGACCGAGGCCATGACGATGGGCGATCGGGTGGCCGTGATCCGCAAGGGCCAGCTGCAGCAGATCGACACGCCCCAGCGGCTCT
>DATHTO010000061.1:0-25839 GCA_035463115.1 Actinomycetota bacterium
TCGTCTGCCCGTACGGCTCGGTGCTGAACCCACGGCCGCCGGGTGCCGTGTCGGTCCGCCACAACACCTGTCAGCGGCTCGCCGACGTCCTCGTGCGCGCCTTCTCGGTCCTGTGGCCCGACCGCGCGGTCGCGAGCAGCACCGTCACGTTCGTCGGCATCAACATCAGCAGCCGGTCGCCGCTCACCGGGCATCCGTCGGTGCTGAGCGACGTGATCGGCGGCGGCACGGGCGCGCACGCCGACGGCCCCGGTCTCGACGGCGTCGACACGTACATGGCGAACGTCGGGCTGATGCCGGTCGAGGTGGCGGAGGTGAACTACTCGGTCCGGGTCAGGCGCACCGAACTGATCGAGGGATCGGGAGGATCGGGCAGGCACGCCGGCGGGCGGGGTCTGCGACGCGAGTACGAGATCTTGGACCGTCCCGAGATCGCCACGTTCTACGCCGAACAGACGGATCCGCGGTTCCGACCCGTCGGCGTCGAGGGCGGCGCGGACGCCGTGCCCTCGCGCATCACCGTTCTCGATCCCGACGGCGACCCGCTCGACCTCCCGCAGAAGGTGACCGTCGAGCTGCAACCCGGGTCGGTGATCCGCATCGAGACGAGCGGTGGGGGCGGCTACGGCGATGGGTGATCCACCAGCGTGACCATCCGGCGCGGCGGGAAGGCCGTTCGGCCGCCCCCCGACGCGCTACGGTGCGCCCGGCCGGATCGACGAGCGGAGGCGACATGGACGACGACGAGCTGTTGCGACGTGCGGAGGAGGCGCTGACCGAGATCAAGGTCGCCCAGGGCCTCTCGGAACGACACGAGGCCGTGCTCGCGGCCCTCCGCATCCGGCTGCGGGGCAGCGCCGGCGCGTCGCTCGAGGAACTGCTCGACGCCGCGGACGACGCGTCGCCCTCCGGCAGCCTCGACGAGCGGATCGCCGACGCCGACCGGAGCCCGAAGCGCACCCTCGACGATCTGCTCAACCAGCCGTCGGAACCGAAGCCCGACTGGCCGTCCTGAGCCACCTCCACCACGGGTTTCGTTCGACCCGGCGCCGGATACCCCACTCGGGCACGACGACGGCGCGCGAGCGCCGAGGGAGGTGTGGGGTATGTCGTACCGAGATCCGAGAACGACGTACACCGACGACGACGCGGTCGATGTCCGACGCGACGAGCACGGACATGTCCGTGACGACCGCGACACGGTCGTCGATCGCGAGCGCGCGTACGAGCGTCCATCAGGGCGCGAAGCAGCCCACGAGCGCTACGGCGGCATGCACGTCGGTGCGCAGCTCGTCGGCATGCTCACCGCCGTCGCGATGACGCTGCTGCTTGCGGGCCTCGTCGCGGCGGCCGTCGGAACGGTGGCCTTCGAGACGGGCGTCGACGAGAGCCTGAACGCGACCGCCGACGAGGTGTCGGTCGGAAGCGTGATCGCCGGGATCGTCGTCCTGGCCATCGCGTTCGTCGTCGGAGGATGGGCGGCCGGCCGGATGTCGCGCTACGACGGCGGCCGGAACGGCCTGATGACTGCGGTGTGGTTCCTCGTCCTCGGCGCGGTCCTCGCCGGGCTCGGCGCCCTCGCGGGCGACGAGTACAACGTCGCCGCCCGTGTCGATCTGCTGCCCGACTGGTTCGGCACGTGGTTCGACGCCGACGTCGCCGCCGGTGCGATCGTCAGCGGCCTCGTGGCCATCGTCGTGATCCTGGTCGCCGGGTTCCTCGGCGGCAAGCTCGGCGAGCGCTTCCATCGGCGCGCCGACGACATGATCGCGCGGCACGAGAGCGGCGCGGTCGTGCACGAGCGACGCGTCACCCGGTAGTCGTCGATCGATCGAGGGGCGAGGGCCGGTCCGAGGGACCGGCCCTCAGCTCTTCCCTCGCTACGCGCCGATCGCGGCGAAGCCCTCGTACACCATGAAGGCCGGCCACAGGATCGCCTTCGGGAAGACCGCCCAGACGTACTCCCAGAAGGTGTCGGCCTGTTGCCAGTAGTAGAAGAGCGCGCCGAAGATCCCGAGTCCGTAGATGGCGCCGCCGCCTGCGGCGGCTCCGGTGTCGGCTTTCGCCATCGCGACCTCCTCTCAGCGAAGATCCATCACGAGCCGCGCGGGGACCGCGCCGGCGAGCACGTCGTCGAAGCACGCGTTCACCTGCTCGAGCTCGCGTGGCTCGACGATGACCCTCGTCAGGCCGGCGGCGTGCAGCGCGAACACCTCGGCGAGATCCTCGCGGGTGCCGACGAGTGATCCGATCACGTGGATCCCCCGCAGCACCGTCTCGAAGATCGGCAGCGGCAGCACGTTGTCGCGGGGGAGCCCCACGAGCACGAGTCGGCCGGTCGGCCGGAGCGCGGAGAACGCCTGGAGCAGCGGCTCGGGCGTCGCCGCGGTGGACACGATCGCGTCGGCGCCGCCGAGCGCCTGGATCTCTGCCACGACGTCCTGCGTGGCAGCGTTGATGATGTGATCGGCGCCGAGCTCCTTGGCGAGCGCGAGCTTCTCGTCCGAGACGTCGATCGCGACGGTGAAGCCGCCGGCGATCTTCGCGTACTGCAGTCCGAGGTGGCCGAGGCCGCCGATGCCGACGATGCCGATCAGGTCGGTCGGGCCGATCCGCGCTTCCTTCACGGCCTTGTACGTCGTGACGCCCGCGCACGTCAGCGGGGCCGCGTCGAGCGGATCGATGCCTTCGGGGACGACGCCGACGTACTTGGCGTCGGCGATGCTGTAGTCGCGGTAGCTGCCGTCGACGGTGTACCCGGTGTACGTCGGGTTCACGCAGTACGTCTCGAGCCCCTTCACGCAGAACTCGCACGTGCCGTCGGCGCTGCCGAGCCACGGGATCGCCACGCGGTCACCGATCCGTACCCGCGTGACGCCTTCGCCGAGGGCGTCGACGAGACCGACGCCCTCGTGGCCCGGAACGAGCGGCATGGTGGGCTTCACGGGCCACTCGCCCCTGGCTGCGTGGATGTCGGTGTGGCACACGCCCGATGTCTCGATCCGAACCCTGATCTGTCCTGGACCCGGTTCCGGGATCGGCCGCTCCTCGATCTCGAGCGGCTCGTCGAACGAACGAACGACCGCGGCGCGCATCGTGGGTTCCTCCTTCGCACGGTGTGATCCCTTCGAGCTTGCCTGGGCCGTCGCACCGCTGGGTCGCCGTTCGGCCCGGTGCGCGTGGGACCTGTCGAGCCTGCGTCGCGAGGCGGTGGTCGCCAGCCCGCGGCGGCCGGACGATCGGTCAGCCGACGTCGACGACGTCGGGGATCGCGAGCTTGGGGAGCGCGAGGCCGAGCATCCCGAGCGCGCCGATCGTGATGAGGATGATGGCGCCGAGCCGGAGTTCTGCGCGTCGCTCCTCGCACGCGTCCCGGTGCGACCCGGAGGTCGCGTTGTCGGCGATGTCGGAGGCATCGGACCAGGTGTCGGCGAGATCGGCGGCGAACACCTCGCTGGACGGCCGGAACGCCGAACCGCACGGCTCGTCCTTCACGGAGAACGGCGCGGCTCCCGCGGCGACGCCGAGCGCGATCACCGACACCGCGGCGAGCACGAGCCGTCGCGCCGCTGGCCGAGCCGGCGCCGGAGCGTTCATCCGTCCGGGCGCCCGACCCGCCGGGCGGCTTCGAGCGCGGCATCGCGGTCGTCGACGATGCCGATCGTCGTACCGAAGCCGACCACGTCGAGCGTCCGGCGCGGCTGCGTGCCGGGCGGCACGACGACCGACAGGCGCTGCCGTCGCTCGTCGAGGACCTCCGCGAGCTCGAACAGCATGCCGAGCCCGGCGCTGTCGATGAACGTCAGATCCGTGAGGTCAACGATGACGACGACGTCGTCGTTGCGGATCGAACCGAAGATCCGGCGGCGCAGGTCCGGGACGTTCGACAGGTCGATCTCGCCCGACAGCGCGAACGAGGCGATCGCGCCCTCACGAGCGAGCTGGACGTCGGCCATCGCGGTGGTCACGGGACCTCCTTGCGCATCGTGACGACGGTACCGGTGTCGTGCTCGGCGATCTCGACATCGTCCATCAGTCCCCGCATCAGCAGGAAGCCTCGTCCCCGCTCGGGACCCGGCGCCTCGCGCCAGCCGCCCGTATCGATCACGTCGACCGTGATGACCGGCGTTCCGCGGAGCGCGACGACGCGGACGACGCCGCCGGTCGGTCCGTACGCATGCTCGACGACGTTCAGGCACGCCTCGCTCACGGCCGTGACGATATCCCCCGCGGCGTCGTCGGGAACGTCGTGGCCGCGGAGCCACGCCGACAACGAACGCCGGATCGAGATGAGGGAACGGGCCTCCGCCCGCATGCCGATGGAGAACTCGTCGGGGATCCCGGCGTAGCGATGGACCAGCATGAGGGCGGCGTCGTCGGTCGGGTCGCGCGGCAAGGCGCCCGAGACGATCGCGAGCAGCGCCTCGTTCGGATCGCGTTCGACATCGAGGTCGGACGCGAGCGACGCCAGCCGGCCGAGCCCGACGTCCAGCGACTCTCCACGTCGCTCCACGAGGCCGTCGGTGTACAGCAACAGGCTCGTTCCACGATCGAGGGTGGCGGTCCGCTCCCGGAACGCGTGGACCTTGGCGCGTCCGAGCGGTGGGTCGGCGTCGTCGGCTCGGACGAACGCGGTGGCGCCGTCGGCGATCACGAGCGGCGGCACGTGGCCGGCCGCGACGTAGCGGAACGTCGCGAGGTCGTGTTCGAGGATCCCCACGAGCAAGGTCACCATGGCTCCGCCCGCGAAGTAGCGGAGGAACGCGTCCAGCGACGTCACGATCTCGGTCGGATCGGCGCCGGCCAGCGCGTGCGCCCGCAGGGCGTTCCGGAGCTGGCCCATCGTCGATGCGGCCTGCAGCCCGTGGCCGGCGACGTCCCCGATCGCGAGGACGAAGTTCCCGGTCGGAAGCGCGAACGCGTCGTACCAGTCGCCGCCGATGCCGACCGCCGAACCGGCAGGAAGGTACCGGGTGGCGATCCGGAGACCCGGCACGTGGGGGAGCGCCTCGGGAAGGAACGTGCGTTGGAACGTCTCGGTCACGAGCCGAGCCTGCTCCGACAGCCGGATCTGCAGCGCGAGGGCGACGCGGTCGGCCACGAGCTGCAGGAGCTCGGTGTCGTCGGCATCGAACCGTCGTGGCGTGAGCGTTCCCACGTGCATCACGCCGAGGACGTCGCCGTGGGCGAGCAACGGGACGCCGAGCAGCGACCGGATCCCCTTCGAGCGGAGGATCGGGTTCATCACGGTCGTGTGATCCACGCGATCGAGGGTCAGGGGCTTCCGCTCGGCCGCGATCCGCCCCGCGAAGCCTTTCCCGACCGGGATCCGGACCCCCTGCTCGACCTCCTCCTCGAGGCCCTTCGCGGCGCGGGCGACGAGTTCGTTGCGGGACGGATCGAGTAGGAGCACCGCGGCGGTGTCGGCGTCGAGGATCTCGCGGATCCGCAGGAGCAGCTGCTCGAGCAGCTCGTCGACGGACAGGTGCGCGAGGGTCGCGTCGGTGACGAGTTGCAGGCGTCGCAGGCGCTCGACGGCGTCGATGCGGCTCCCCGCCTCTGCGTTCACGGGGTCTGGCATCGAGCGTTCGGACATCCGGCCGATTGTCCGACGGGCACCTCGGTTCGGACAACAGCCGTCCGGCGACGAGGACGGAGCGGTGGCGCGCCGACGGGGTGTATCAGGCCTGGTCGGGCGGGTCGTGCGCCGTGCCGGGACGCCGGGTCGGGCTCTGCGCTACCGTCCCCGCCATGACGCTCGCCGGAACGCCGACGCCGCACGGCGCACCGATGGAACGCGCGGCTCCGCCGATCGTGCGGAAGGCGGTCGTCCTCGCGGCGGGGCGATCGTCCCGCCTGTCGGCCCTCGCTCGGAACCGCTCGAAGGCGATGTTCCGCCTCGGTGGCCTGACGTTGCTCCAACGATGCCTGCGGACGCTGCAGACGCTCGACCTCGACGAGATCGTCGTCGTGACGGGTCACGACGGCGGCGCGGTCGCACGCCACGCCCGTTCGGCCGCCGACGGGGTGGTGTCGATCGTGGAGGCCGCCGACTGGGCGGGGGGCAACGGCCGGTCGCTCGAGGCGGCGGAACCGCTCGTCGCCGGCGAGGACCTGTTCATGGTCGTGACGGTGGATCACCTGCTTCCGCCGACCGCCCTGTGGGACCTCGTCGGCGCCGGACGCCCCGCGCTCCTCGTCGATCGGGCGCCGACGCCGTCCGAGCACGAGGAGGGGACGAAGGTCGTGCTCGACGTCGCCGGCGACGTCGTCGACCTCGGCAAGGAGCTCGAGTCGCCGATCATCGACTGCGGCGCCTTCGTGCTGCCGCCGGCGGTGTTCGACGCGCATCGACGCGCCCTCGCGACGGGCGACGCATCGCTCGCGGGCGCCGTCGCGACGTTCGCCGCGTCGCAGCCGCTCCATGCGGTCGACGTCGCGCCGGGCACGTGGACCGACGTCGACGCACCCGACGACGTGAGGCTGGCTCGACGTCGCCTGCGGCGCTCGCTCGGCAAAGAGGGGGACGGTCCGATCTCGAGGCTGCTCAACCGCCCGGTCTCGACCCGGATCAGCATGGTCCTCGCACGGACGCCGATCTCGCCCGACGCCATGTCGGCGGTCGGCGCCGCGCTGGGCATCATCGCGGCCGTCCTGCTCGCGTCCGGCTCGGCGGTCGCCGCCGGTGTCGCCGTCCACGCGACGTCGGTGCTCGACGGTGTCGACGGTGAGCTCGCGCGCCTGCGCCTCCGGGCGTCGCCACGCGGGGCGATGCTCGACGGGATCTTGGACCGTCTGGTCGACGCGGCGGTCATCGGCGGCCTCGGGGTCTGGGCCGCCGCGACGACCGACGGCGTCACGGTCGTCTGGCTCGTCGTGGCGGCGCTGACGGGCGCCATGCTGTCGATGGCATCGAAGGACCGCGCGCGGCTCCTCGGGCTCGGCGGCGCCCCGGAGCGCGCGATCGGATGGTTCCTCGGTGGACGCGACGGACGGATGCTCGTGATCGCGGGTGCGGCGATCGTCGACGCACCCGTCGCCGGTCTCGCCGTCGTCGCCGGGACGTCGCTGCTCTCCGTCGCCGTCCGAACGGTGGCCGTCATGCGCTCGACCGCGTCCCGCTGACGTCGCGTTCCGCCGGCGGGCCGGGTTCGGCGCTCCGTGGGCGCAGGCTCGACGCCGCCGGTCCCTCGGGTCCTTCGCGTTGTGCCGATGCTCCGCCGCCGACGTTTCCTTCCCTACCTCATGGGTATCCCTGAGGCCGCGGAGCATATGTGGGAGCGTTGCCCGCGTTGGAGAGGGGTCCCGCCGAGCGTCGCCAGCGCGATCCGGGGCCCCTTTCCCGTTTCCCGGGCGGGTCGGCCCGGCGCATCTCCGCGGTCGGTGACGGCATGGCGAGGCTCAGCGGTGGCGTCACCTCGGAACGGACTTCGCGTGCCGGCGGCGGGCGTTCGCCGTCTCGCCGGCGACGACGCCGTGCCAGTGCGCCTTGCCGGTCGTGCCCTCGGCGACCGCGTTCGCGTCCGCGCACGGGCGCCGGACCGGACAGCGAGCGCAGACGGCCTTCGCCTCGGTGATCCGGGTGGGGTCGAAGAACAGATCGGGGTCGTCGTGCGTCCCGCAGAGCGACCGGAGCCACCATGGATCGTCGTCGTCGGTCGGCGCGAACGCCTCGGGGATCGAGATGACGCGTACCATCCGTCGATCGTCGAACGTCGACGAACCGCGCCGGTATCGGGTGGACGGGCGCCTTTCGACGACCACGCCCATCGGCCGAACGGGGGGCGCCTCGGGCGACCGCGGGGGAGCGGCGGGCCGCATCGACGTGCCCGCGACGTACCATCGGCCGATGGCGTACGACGAGGAGCTCGCTGACCGCATCCGGTCGGTGGTCGCCGACGAGCCGCGACTCACGGAGCGGAAGATGTTCGGCGGATTGGCGTTCCTGATCGGCGGGAACATGGCCGTCGCCGCCAGCGGGCAGGGTGGCCTGCTCGTCCGGGTCGACCCCGGCGCGTCGGAGTCGCTCGTCGCGACGACCGGCGCCACGCCGATGGAGATGCGCGGTCGAGCGATGCAGGGATGGTTGCGCGTACCCGCCGTTGATGTGCGCACGGAGCGGCAGCTGGAGCGGTGGATCGGCCTGGGCGTCGGATACGCCCGAACGCTTCCGCCGAAAGGCTGAATCGCTCCGCCGCTACCGCGGCTGGCCGATGTTCACCATCCACCGGACGCCGAAGCGATCGACGCACTGTCCGAACTCGTCGCCCCACATCTGCCGCTCGAGCGGCGTCACGACGGTTCCCCCGTCCGAGAGCTCGTCCCAGTACCCGTGGAGCTCGTCGCCGTCCTCCCCGCTCAGGCTGATCGCACCGTTCGAGCTCGGCTGACCCGCGCCGGGAGGTGGATCGGACGCCATCAACGTGAACCCGCCCTCGGTCTCGAGCTGCGCGTGCATCACCTGGTCCGCGATCGCGGCATCGTCGGCGCCGAACTCGCCGAACGTGCTCACGGTGAGCTCGCCGCCGAACACGTTCCTGTAGAACTCCATCGCCTCGCGGGCGTTGCCGGAGAAGGACAGGTAGGGGTTCAGCCGAGACGGCACGACACGCTCCTTCCGACGGTGGACGTCTCCGGGAGCATCTCGGCGGACGCTCGCGGACGGAAGGCACGCTAGGTGACCGGCTTCGCCACGGTCAAGCGGCCGCGACCGCACGCGGAGGCAGCATGGCATCGGGCACGGAGGCATCGGTGCGCCAAGCGCGCGGAACCCGTACGCTCGAACGATGATGCCGAGCGAAGACCTGAAGCAGCACCTCCGCGACGAGCACGGGGTCCACGAGGCGCCGGAAGAGGTCGTCGAGCCGGGTGTCGAGGCCTCGTACGGACCCGACGTGTCCGACGAACAGCTCACACGGCTCCACGCGCAGCACCACGAGGAGAACCCGGACCTCCTCCGTCACAGCCACGACGACGAGCCGTCCACGGACTGAGATCCGCGCGTTCCCGGACTGCGTCGATCGCTCTTCCCGGCCGACGTGTGCGCCGACCCCGGCGGGGAAAGACATCGGGTTCATCCACGCGCGAGATGCGCGGGAAGGAGGAAGCCCATGCTGCAGGTCACGGACGACGCTGCGACGGTGTTCCGCGTGATCCTCTCGCAGGAGGAGGTCAGCGGCTCGGCGATCCGCCTCGCCGCCACCCCGACCGCGGACCCGGAGCGAGCGGAGATCTCGTTCCTCGCCGTCGACGGACCGAGCGCCGGCGACGTCGAGGTCGGGGCCCCGGGCATCCAGGTCTACGTCGAGCCGGAGTTGGCGCAGGAGCTGGACGACGCGGTGCTCGACGCGAACGCGAGCGACGACGGTCCCGCGAGCTTCACCCTGTCCAAGCGCTCGGGCTGACCGCCCGGCGAACCTGCCTCGTGCGGACGCCACGCATCGCGCGCCCTGCGTCCCGCCGCGGGCGCTCCGGCATCGTCCTGCCGACGTGGGACGATGTCGCGATGCTACGTGGTGATGCCGTGGTGCTCCGCGCCGTCCAGCGGGAGGACCTCCCCCGGCTGTACGAGCTGCTCAAGACCGACCTCGAGGTGATGACGCGCGTCAGCGACCGTCCGCCGCGACCCGTCACGCTCGAGGAGATGATCGCCTCGTACGAGGGGTCATCGGAGGGCGACGACGCCGATGCTTGGTTCGCCATCGTCGTGGACGACGCGGTCGTGGGGGAATGCGGCCTCCACGAGGTCGATCATTACCAGGGCACCTGCCACGTCGGGATCTCGCTCGGACGGGCGTACTGGTCGAAGGGCTACGGACGCGACGCGGTCCGGACGCTGGTCGACTACGCGTTCCGCCATCTCCGCATGCGCAAGGTGAGCCTGGAGGTGCTCGCCGACGACGAGCGCGCGGTCCGCGCCTACACGGCGGCGGGGTTCCACGAGGAGGGCCGGCTCCGCGACGAGGCGTGGTTCCACGGCGCCGAGCACGACGTGCTGAGGATGGCGGTGCTGCGCGCCGAGTGGGTTCCGCCATCGACGGGCTGACATCTCATACGTCGCCGCGGATCGCCGGATAGGCTGATCCGACGTATCGGCGGGGACGCGACGACAGCTCGGACCGCTGGTCCGAGCTGTCGTGCGCTGCCTTGGCCTGCAGGCCCTACCTACCTCGTCTCGGACGGTCGCTGCGCGCGAGCGCGCTCCTCCTCGATCCGCATCTCGAGGGCGGCGCGTCCCGCGTCCGGGTCGGCGTTCGACCGGATCTCCTGCGACGCGCCCTCTGCCTGCACGCTCCAGCGCTCCAGATACCGCCGGGCCACAGGGATGCCGCCGCCGCCGAAGGCGACGATCGCGGACCCGACGATCACGGCGAGGATCGCGTAGAACAGCCCGTTCACGATCTCGGGCGCGACCCGCAGCTGGTTCAAGGCTGCGAACACGCCGAGAACGAGGATCGCGATGCCGGCACCGCGAGCGATCCACGTCCCCGCCGTCGCTCCCGCGAGCATGGCCGACAGCACATCGGTCACTGCCTTCGCGACGGCCGCGGCGATCACGAGGATCACGACCGCGACCAAGACGTTCGGGAGGTATGCGATCAACCCCTCGAGGAGGTCGCTGATGGGGTTCGGACCCCAGATCCCGAAGGCGAGTTGCAGGGCGATCAGGAAGACGACCCAGAACACGATGACGCCGATGATGTCGGACGGTTCGGTGTTGCTCCGCCGGAACGTCTCACGGAGGGTTCCTCGTTCGACCCAGCGATCGAACCCCACGCGTTCGAGGAGTGTGTCCGCCAGTTTCGAGAGGGCTTTGGCGACGAACCATCCGATCAACAGGATGAGGAAGAACGCGAGCAGCTTGGGAGCGAACGTGGCGACGTCGCGCCACGCGTCCTCGAGCCCGCGTTCGATATCGACTTGACCCAACATGGCGACCCCCTAGTCGAACAGGCTCACGCCGCCGGGCCCGACGAGCAGGCCGAGGATGATCAGGACGATCCCCCACAGGATCCCACCTCGGATGATCGTGACGATCCCCGCGATCACCAACACGGCGGCGATGATCCACAGGATCGTGTCGGTCGCCCCTTCGTTCCCGCCGTTCTGGGCGAGCAGTCCCAAGGTCGTTGCCAGCATCTCTGCCTCCTTCGAGCGTCCCGATGGACGTATCACTCGCCCTTTCCCACGCCAGGCCTCGCCTAATCGGCTGCGCCGCCGTGGAGGGCGATCGCGGCCGCGAAGCCGCTCGCGGCAAGCGCCGTCGTGCCGCGTGCGTGTCTCGGATCGTCGAACGCGGGTTCGCGCGCGGCGTGACCGTCGATGGCCGGAACCGTGTATCCGTGGTCGCGGGTGGGAAGCCCTCGCGCGTGCGTCAGGCGGAGAACGTGCCCCCGTCGGAGGTCCCCGACCTCCCGACGACGTGCGACGCGGTGACCGTCGTGGTGATCACGAGGGATCGGCGTACGGAGTTGCTGGCCTCGCTCGCGGAGCTCCGGCGCCTCCCCGAGCGTCCACGCATCATCGTGGTCGACAACGCGTCGTCCGACGGCTCGGCGGGTGCGGTCGGAACGACGTTCCCCGATGTCGATGTCGTCAGGCTGACCGAGAACCTCGGCGCTGCCGGCCGCAACGTGGGCGCCTCGCGCGCGACGACGCCGTACGTGGCGTTCTCGGACGACGACTCGTGGTGGGCACCCGGGGCCCTCGCACGGGCGGCGGTCGTGTTGGACGCCTATCCGGGCCTCGCGCTCGTCGCCGCGCGGGTCCTCGTCGGCCCCGCTGGCGCGCTCGATCCCACGTGCGCCTTCATGGCGACGAGCGGGATCCCGCGCCGGGTCGGCGTTCCGGGTGTGCCGGTCTTCGGCTTCGTCGCGTGCGGCGCCGTGGTGCGTCGCGAGCCGTTCCTCGACGTCGGCGGCTTCCCCGAGCGGCTCGGCATCGGCGGCGAGGAAGCGGCGCTGTCGCTCGCGTTGGTCTCCGCCGGATCGTCGCTCGCGTACGTCGACGACGTCGTGGCGTTCCACCATCCGTCGACGGTGCGGGACGGGTGCGCCCGGCGAACGATGGTGACCCGGAACGATCTCTGGATCGCGTGGGAGTACCGTTCGGCTCGGGTCGCGGTGCTGCGGACGCTCCGCGCCCTGTGCCGTTCCGTCACGGACCGAGCGGTCCGACGGGGGGTCGTCGCCGCGCTGCTCCGAGCGCCGAGCGTGCTGGCCCACCGCCGCCCGGTCCCCGACGACGTCGAGCGGACGCTCCGGACGCTCGACGCGGCACGTCGGTCGGCAGGGACAGGCCGCGCCGTGCAGACGCTCGCCGGCGCCGGTGGGCGAGGCCCTCGTGTCGGGATGCGCGACCGTTAGACGCGAGCGTCGATCGCGACCTGCGTTCCCTTGGCACGACGCAGGTCCTGGCTGATCGCGGTCGCCATCATCTCGGCGACCGGGGTCGCGGCCCAGCCCGGTCCGCGCAGGATGACGAGCGGCGCATCGCCGGCGTACCCCCGGACGGAGTCCTGCAGCCACTCCCATTCGCCGGCTCCCGCCGGTTCCGTCAGACGCACGATGACCACGCCCTCGCCGAGCCGCTCCGCCTCGAGCTTGTCGATCGTGCCGATCGTGGCCATGGCTCCGTTCTCGGGTCTCGTCGCCTCTGGGCGTACCGGTCGTCTGGGGGGTCGTGGCTCGGCCGTGCGGGGGACGCGGAGGCGGGCGGGCCGAGCCCCGCACCATGCAGTGCCTCGGGCCGGCGGCGAAGGTCGGTCAGGCTGCGCTCGCCGGCGCACCCGTCGCCGTCCGCCCGTCGCGCGGACCGCCCGCGCTCTCCAGGATGACGCGCGCGACGCGCTTCGCCAGCGCGACGATCGTGAGGATCGGCGGGAGCCCGAGGGAGCGAGGGAACAGCGTCGCGTCGGCGACGAACACGTTCTCGGGGAGGCGATCGTCGTGGAGCGTCCGCGCCGACGATCGCGTGAGCGGCAGCGTTCCGCCGGGATGCCCGCCGTTCACGACGCCCTCGAAGGTCGACGCTGGATCCACCCCGATGCCGCCGAGCACCTCACGCGCGAGCGCGGCGCCTTCCGCGAGGCGCTCGGTGTCGGTCGGCGTCAGATGCGTGTGGACCCGTCGACCGTCGACGCGGCCGCCACCCTCGTCGGCGATCTTCACCATCACGCCCACGATGTCCTGCGGCGCGTGCCGCCAGCGGGGGTCGAGCACGTAGCTCAGCCAGTCGAAGTACGGCGAGAGGATGTATCGGTCGCGTCGCACGACGAACGGCATCTCGAGCTCGTTGCACTGCCAGGCGCCCGGCAGCTGCGCCGCCACCGTCAGCACGGGATCGACGGTCAGGGTCGGGTCACACGCGATGCCCGAGCGTTCGAGGATGGCGGGGGTTCCGAAGCCGCCGGCTGCGACGACGACGAGGTCGGCTTCCACGATCCGTGGCGTCGGACCCGCGGTCACGACGCCGATCGCGGCGCCGCGTTCGATCACGAGGCGGTCGACGCGCGAGCCGCCTCGGACGCGTGCACCCCGGCGTCGCGCCACGTCGAGGAACGCGCGGGCATCCCACTTGACCCCGTACGGGCAGCCGAGGACGCAGCGCCCGCAGTGGCGGCACCGAGCCGCGTCGCCCATCTTCGGGGTGGGCTGGGGCGCGAGCCCGAGGTCGTCGGCCACCCGGAACAGCCGACGCGTGAGCGGATGCCATCGCCGACGGTGCTCCGTCGAGACGGGGATCTCGCCGGCGATCTCGGCGAACTCCTCGTCGAGGTCGAGCCCGATCGCGCGCAGGTCGTCGTCGGCGCGCAGGCCGTTCCCGGTCGCGACCGTCGTCGTCCCGCCGAGCGCGATGCCGCGCACGATCACCATGCCGTCGGCGCGCTCGGCCCGCATCGCTGGGTAGGGGACGGCGATGCAGCGCGGGTCGAACAGGAGCCGGCTCCGCCCGATCAGATCGATCGTCCGGCGATCCGACCGGAACCGACGGTACGGTCGGCCGGCGTCGAGGACCGTGACGTCGTAGGGACCCTGCAGCTCCTTCGCGACCGTCGCGCCTCCGGCGCCGCTGCCGATCACGATCGCGGTCCTCATGATGCGTGCTCCTCCGACAATGTCGCGACGCACGCCGGTGCCCCCGAGGAGATCCGTTCGACGAACGACAGGCGCCTCCCCGCCGTGAGCCCGGCGAACAGGCCCGCATCCGCGGCCGCCATCACGGCGCACACCTCGGGCGCGTACCGGGATGCGAACGAGCACCGCGTGACGACGACGCGGTCGGGACCCGCCCCCCGAAGGTCGATCCCGATCGTCGCGTAGAGGCGTCTCGCCGCCTCCATGGCATCCGCGCTCGATCGGATGCCTAGCAACCGCCGGACCGCCCGGCCCATGCGCTCGGTGTTCGCGTGCAAGCGGGATGCGGCGTGGCGACGCCGTTCCGGGCGATCGAGCACCGCGCGAGCGAGCTCCTCGGACCGAGCCGCGTACGCATCGAGCAGTCGATCCGACGGCCAGCCGCGGACGTCCGGCATCTCCGCCCCGAACGCGTCGACCGTCGAGCGGAAGAGCGCTCGCACGATCCGGCGCCGGACCACCTCCGGCAGCGGGTCCGGCACGAGGCGCAGGCGAAGGCTCACACCGTCACCTCCCGACGGGCGTACATCGCTTCGATCGCCGCCGCGTAGCGGGCCGCGACGCGGCGCCGCCGGAGCTTGAGGTTCGGGGTGAGATCGCCGCCCGCGACCGTGAGCTCGTCCGGCAGCACGATCCAGCGTTTCACCTGCTCCGGGTGCGAGAGCCCGTCGTTGATGCGCCGCATCGCCGCCTCGACGCTGCGCGTCGCCTCGTCGAGCGGCAGATCCGTCCACAGCAGGGCCGCGCAGCACGGTCGACCTTCGCCGACGACCATGGCGCTCGTCACGCCGGGGATCGCGAGGAGCCGCGCTTCGATCTTCGTCGGGTTGAGGTACTTGCCGTACGCCGTCTTCAACAGCTCCTTCTTGCGACCCTCGATCACGAGGAAGCCGTCGTCGATCCGCCCGAGGTCTCCGGTCGCGAGCCATCCGTCGCGGAACGGCTGGGTCGCCGCTTCGTCCGCGTATCCGATCGTCACCTGCGGACCGCGTGCGAGGATCTCGCCGTCGTCGGCGATCCGGATCGTCGTTCCGGGCAGGGGTTCGCCGGCCGTGCCGATCCGGTTGCGTCCCACGCGGCTCAGCGTCAGGAGCGGGGCCTCGGTGAGCCCGTACGCGTCGTGCACCTCGATGCCGAGCTCGTGCAGGTCTTCGAGGAGGCCATGGGCAACCGGCGCCGAGCCGACGATCAGCTGGGCGCAGCGGTCCAGGCCGGCTCGACGCAGCACCGTTCGCCGCACGAGCGCGGCGATCGCACGCTTCGCCGGGCCGGGACGCATCCGGACGGCACGGCGTCCCAGCGACGTCGCGGCGACGTGGCTCCGGAGCTTCTCGTAGAAGCGCGGAACGGAGAAGAACACCGTCGGCCGCGCGGCGCGGAGCGCCCCGGGAACGTCCGTGAGCTCCTCGACGAACGTGACCTCGACGGGCGCAGGCATCGAGTACGCCCCGTACGTTCCGAGGATCCCCTCGACGACGTGGTTCATCGGGAGGAACGAGACGTACGAGACGGGACGCGTCCGTGCGCGCCACGGCACGAGGGATGCCATCGTGTCCGCCATCCAACGGAGCTGTCCGTGGGTGAACGCCACGCCTTTCGGCGAGCCGGTCGTTCCCGAGGTGTACCGGAGCGTCGCGACGTCGTCGAGATCGACGGGCGCCTGCTCGAGCCCACGGGCCTCGCCCCGATCCGCGACGAGGTCCGCCCACCCGAGCACCCCGGCGGGAGCGGGTTCCCGGCAGAACGACACGGCCCGCAACGCCGATGCCGTCGGCCCGAGGCGGTGGAGGATCTGCGGGCTGCCGACGGCGAGGACGGCGGCGCCGCTCCGCTCGAGGATGTCGTCGATCTCCTCGGGCGGCGAGGTCGGATACAGCGGAACCGTGACGGCGCCGAGCAAGCCGAGCGCGAGGTCGAGCGTCAGGTAGCGCGTGCCGTTCGGGCCCACGATCGCGACGCGGACGCCGGGTCCGACGCCCACCGACCGGAGCCTCCGCGCTGCGGCCACGACATCGGCGCGGACGGCGGCCGCCGAACGCGGCGCCGCCACCCCGTCGACGACGTCCACGTACCGCACCGGGAGGCGACGGCTCCGGAGCCGGAACATCGCTTGCTCGTGGACCGTCCGGCCGGTGCGGTGCAGGAATCCGCGCTCGGTCGCGAAGCCGAAGAGCGCCGGCAGGGTGGTGTCCCACCGAACCTCCCCGGGGCCCAACAGGCGGTCGGCGTTCGTCCGATCGAACACCCGGCGTTCGCGGAGGTACGGGCGCACGACGTCGAGCATCCCGGCCGAGCCGCGGGTGACCCGCGTGGGCAGCGGCACGAACGATGGCCGCGGAAGCGTCACACCGAGCTCGGAACGCATCCACGCGCGCGCCGATCCGAGGACCTCGCGTGCGGTCGGGAGGGACGCGCTCGGGGCCGTGAGGTGCACCGTGGCACCGGCCGCGCGCTCGTCGAGCAACAGCCGAACCGTCGCGTCGGCCACGTGATCCACGGGCACGACGTTCACCCGCAGCCCCGCGCGCGCCGGCACCAGCCGGTGACGCTCCGCGACGTACCGACGCAGCAACAGGTATACCGTGTTGAACGTCGTGATCTCCCCCGAGCGGGAGTCGCCGACGATCATCCCTGGACGCACGATCGTGACCGGGAGCTCGTCCGAGACGTCCACGACGAGGCGTTCGGCTTCGAACTTCGTGCGCTCGTACGCGTTGTCGAAACCGAAGCGGTCGGTGAGCTCGTCCTCCCGCACGAGGCCGGTTCGTCGACCGGCCACGTAGGCCGTCGAGACGTGCAGGAACCGCTCGAGCCGGTGGTCGCGGTGGGCGGCGCGCGCGAGCTCGAGCACGTTCGCGGTCCCGGTCACGTTCGTGCGCCTCAGGTCGTCGAGCGAACCATCGAACCGCACGTTCGCCGCTGCATGGACGACATGTGTGACGTCACCGACCAGCCGTGCGTACGCCTCGTCGTCGAGGCCGAGCCGTCGCAGCGTGACGTCGCCCACGACGATGCCGATCCGGTCGCCGATCTCGGCGCGGAGCTCCGGCCGCTCGTGCCACGCCCGCAGCGCGACCCGCCTGGCGTCGTCGTGACCGCCGGCCTGGACGAGCGCGACGATCGTGATCGCCGGCCGTTCCAGCAGGCGCCGCGCGATCTCGGTGCCGAGGAACCCGGTCGCCCCCGTCAGCAGGACTACGCTGCGCACCTCTCCGACCCCCAGCCATGCGCGTCGGCGAACGCCCGCAGGAGCTCACGGTTCCGCTGAGCGTCGCGGAGGTGTCGTTCGTGACCGGCGAACAGCGACGCGGCGAGGTCGCTCGGCGCCGCGACGACCCCCTCGAGGCGGGCACTCGCGGTCGCCAGCATCGCGTCGATCGCGGACGGGTCCTGCCGGATGTCGGTGTCTGCCGGCGGGCCGACGAACGCCTCGGCCAGCTCGAGCTCGTCGAACAGCGTGCGCAGCCGCAGGTCGTGGCCCACGGCGACCATCGGAACGGCTGCCGCCATCGAGAGGATCGCCGCGTGGTACCGGGAGGTGACGAGCGCGCCCAGGCTCCGAAGGAGCACGGTCATCTTCGACGCGTCGAGCGCGCGCGATGAGAAGATCCGCGCGCGGTCGCGGTTCCGCATCCGCGCGTGGATCGCCCTCGCGAGCGGCTCGTCGAGCTGCTCCATGCCGATCAGGGCGACGGTCCGCCCCGCATCCTGGACGACGGCGTCGGCTATCCGCGCGTAGCCGGCCGCGAGGTGTTCGGATGTGCGGCGACGATCCGGCGAACGGCTGAACGAGTACGGCCACCGGTACCGATCCTCGGCTCGACCGAACGGACGGACGACGACGGGCCAGTTCGAGAAGTCGACCGCCGCGATGCCGACCGGCGCTGGACCGCCTTCGGGCCAAGCGTTCCGGAGCCAGCCGAAGTCGTCCGGGTCGGGTCTGAAGGTGAGCGCGTTGTCGGCGGTGACCTCGATGGGAGCGTCAACGCCCCACGATCGGAGTCGCTCGGCCGCTGCGGTCGACCGTGTCACGATGAGGTTCGTCCTGCTGGCGTACCGGCGTACGAGCCGAACGTTGCGGGGCTGGAGCTCTCCGGCGTCGACCGCGTAGGCCAGGCATGGCACCTCGTCGGCCGCGGCGCACCGCGTCGCCCAGAGGAAGTACCAGAGGAGGGCCGACGTCCATGTGTCCATGTACGCGCTGCCTTCCACGAGCATCACCAGGTCGTGCTCGTGCGTCAGGCGGTGGACCTTCTGGAAGAAGATGGTGGGCAGTCGTTCGATCCGCACGTTCGGGATGTCACCGACGTACCGACGGAGCTGTGCCGGATCGAGGGCCGGGATCGTGATGCGGACGTGCGGCCCGAAGACCTGGAGGATGTCCGCGATGTCGGCAAGCAGGAGCGCCTCGGCTCCCGTGTTGTTCGCTCCGCTGTACCCGATGAGCAGGATGCGCGGCTCGATCATCGCTGCCTCCGAGACGAACCGTGGCAGACGTCGAGGGAGCCGTCCCGTGCCGATGGACCGGGCCCGTGAGGGCCGACGGGCCTCGCCCGCCTCGCCCCGGTCTCGTTAGGCCGCGGGTTCGCCGGACGGAGGCGCGAGCGATGGGTCGTAGAGGTGGCACGCCACCCGGCGGTCGCCGACGTCGAGCAACGCCGGATCGACGTGCGGGCGGAACGTGACGTCGACGCCGCCGCTTCCGGTCTCGACGCGCTCCACGCCGCGCCACAGCGGCTCGTCGGGATCACGGTCGCGGATCGCGTCGAGCAGGTCACGGACGTCGCCGCCGCCGGAGCCCCGTCCGGCCGAGATCGTCGCGTCGGTCGACGGCGCATCGAGCCGGTCGAGCGCGCCGATCCGGCGACGCTCCCGCTCGAACGCTTCCTCGCCGAGGCCGGCCCAACGGCGCTCGATCAGATCCCGCAGGTCGCGCGCTTCCCAGCCGCACGGCTCGAAGGCGCGCGGACAGCGCGGGTGGAACGAGCACCCGAGCGGCGGCTCGACCGCGTCGGGAACCTCGCCGCGCGGGAGGTCCCGCGGCACCCGCCGATCCGGATCGGGGTCCGGAACCGCACGCAGCAGCGACCGGGTGTACGGGTGCTTGGGATCGGCGAAGATCGATGCCGTCGGCCCGATCTCGACGATGCGCCCGAGGTACATGATCGCGATCCGGTCACAGAAGTACCGCGCGGTCGCGAGGTCGTGCGTCACGTACAGGTACGTCAGGTTCAGCTCCTCCTTCAGCCGGATCATCAGCTCGAGGATCTTCGCGCGGACGCTCATGTCGAGCATCGACACCGGCTCGTCGGCGATCAGGAGGTCGGGGTCCGTGATGATGGCGCGCGCGATCACGGCGCGCTGCTTCTGACCGCCCGAGAGATCCGACGGGAACGCGTGCAGGTAGCGCTCCACCGGCGTGAGGCCGACGTGCTCGAGGGCGTCGCCGACGGCACGCCGCAGAGCGCCCTCGTCGTGAGCGATGCCGTGGATCTTCAGCGGATGGCCGATCGCGGTCAGCAGGTCCATCGCAGGGTTGAGCGACGCGTGCGGGTCCTGGAACACCATCTGGGCGCGCCGGCGGTGGCGCCGGAGGTCGCGCTCCGACATCCCGACGACCTCTTCGCCTCCGAAGCGGATCGAGCCTTCCGTCGCCTCGGCGAGGCCGAGGATCGTCCGCGCGAGCGTCGTCTTGCCGCTCCCCGATTCGCCGACGAGGCCGAGGACCTCCCCGGGCTGCAACGCGAACGACACGCCGTCGACGGCCTTCACCGATCCGGCGTCGCGCCCGAGCACCCGTCCGGCGAAGGTGCCGCGCAGCGCGAAGTGCGTCTTCACGTTCCGCACCTCGAGCAGGGGAGCGGTCGTCGCGGGGGCCTCGGTCTCAGGCCTCATCGGCCACCTCCGGTCGACGCCGCTCGAGCGGCTCCGTCCCACCCGGCGGGATCAGCTCCGCCGGCCCGTGCAACCAGCACCGCACGGTCGAGCCCGTCTCCACCCAGACGGGAGCCGGAGACATCGCGGGGCATACCCGCATCGCGTCCGGACACCGAGGATGGAAGCGGCACCCGGAGGGCGGATCCCGGAGGTCCGGTGGCGCGCCGGGGATCGCGCGGAGCGCCTGGGTCCGGAGCGAGATGATCGAGGCGAGCAGCTCCCGCGTGTACGGGTGCGCCGGCGCTCGGAACACCTGCTCGGCGGGGCCGTCCTCGACGATCTCGCCGGCGTACATCACGGCCACGCGATCGCACGCTTCCGCGACGATCCCCAGGTTGTGCGTGATCAGCAGCAACGCCGTGTCGTAGTTCCGACGCAGGTCCGTCAGGATGGTGAGGATCTGCGCCTCGACGAGCACGTCGAGAGCGGTCGTCGGCTCGTCGGCGATCACGACCCGGGGTCGCAGCACGAGCGCGAGCGCGATCATGATGCGTTGACGCATGCCGCCCGAGAACTCGTGGGGGTACTGCCCGAAGCGGGTGGGCGGGATGCCCATGCCGCCGAGCGCGTCGAGCGACCGACGACGACGTTCCGCTTTCGACAGGCCGGGCTCGTGCGTCTTGAGCGTCTCGGCGAAATGGTCCTCGATCGTCATCAAGGGGTCGAGGCGGGTCATCGGCTCCTGGAAGATCATGCCGACGTCCGCGCCGCGGATCGCGCGGAGGTCGCGTTCGGTGAGTCCGACGACGTTCCTGCCGCCGTAGCGGATGTCGCCGTCGGCCGCGGCTCCTTCGGGGAGCAGCCCCATGATCGAGCGACCGAGCGTCGACTTGCCGCAACCCGACTCGCCGACGAGACCGAGGGTCTCGCCGGCAGCGATGTCGAACGAGACGCCGTCGACGGCGCGCACCGGCGCGCCGGGTGTCCCGTACCAGACCCGCAGGTCGCGGACCGACAGCGCGGGTTCCGCTGCGCTCGTCACGGTGTCCCCTCGTTGCCGGGCCTCGGCGGGAACCGCACCGGCTCGGTCTTCCGACGCCGGATCACGGGGTTCAACACGTCGTTCAGACCTTCGCCGAGCAGCGTCAGGCCCGTCACGAGCAGCACGATCGCGAGGCCGGGGTACAGCCCCGTCCACCAGATGCCGGCGCCGGCGTCGCTGATCGCTCGCTTGATGTCGTAGCCCCACTCGGCGGCCTGGGTCGGCTGGATGCCGTACCCGAGGAATCCCAACGCCGCCAGCGTCAGGATCGCGTCCGCCGCGTTGAGCGTCGCGATCACCGGCACGTTCTGCACGACGTTCTGGAACACGTAGCGACGGATCACGGTCCGCGGCGGCGCCCCGATCGCGCGGGCGGCCTCGACGAACGGCTCCTCACGCACGCTGATCACGTGGTTCCGCACGACGCGGAAGTACTGCGGGATGTAGACGATCGAGATCGCGAGCGCGGCCGTGACGACGCCGCGCCCGAACGTATCGGAGAGCAGGAACGCGATCACGATCGCGAACAGCAACGACGGGAACGCGATCAACGCGTCCATCACGAGGACGAGGCCGCGATCGAGCGGGCCGCCGTGATACCCCGACAGCAGGCCGAGGGGGAGCCCGATCGCGAGCGAGACGACGAGCGCGAGCGCGACGACCTCGATCGCGGTCCGGCTGCCGAAGATCACGCGGCTCAGGACGTCGGTCTGCATCACGTTCGTCCCGAACGGATGCTGTGCCGAGGGAGCCTCCTGCTTCTCGAACCGCACGCCGTCGGCCGTCCGGTACGTGTCGAAGTCGTACGGCGCGATCACCGGCGCGAAGATGGCCAGGAGGATGAACGCCGCCGTGATCGCGGCTCCCACCCACACGACCGCCTTCGACACGCCGTGGGCGTCGCGGAACGCCGACACCACGCGGCGGAGCCCGCGCTGGCGTGCGGGCGTCGTGCCGGGGGACGCGGGCTCGAGCGCCGGCATCGACATCAGAACCGCACCCTCGGGTCGATCCACGCGTTCACGACGTCGATCAGCAGGCTGACGAACACGACGACGAGCCCGGCGAACGTGATGATGCCCTGCACCGCGATGTAGTCGCGGTTGTCGAGGTACCGCACGAGCTCGGAGCCGATCCCCGGCCAGTTGAACGTCTGCTCGGTGAGCACCGCACCCGACAGCAGCAGGGCGAACTGCAGGCCGACGACGGTCACGACGGGCACGAGCGCGTTCTTGAAGGCGTGCCGCATCACGACGTTCCGCTCGGTCACGCCGCGCGCCCGCGCGGCCTCCACGTAATCGCCCTTCAGCGTCTGGATCAGGTTCACGCGCACGAGCCGGATGAAGACGCCGCCGATGACGAGGCCGAGCACGGTCGCCGGCATGACGAGGTGTTCGAGGACGTCGACGAAGGCCTCGCCGTTGCCGGTGATCGCCGCGTCGACGAGGAACAGGTTCGTCTTCGTCTCGAGCTCGAACGTCACGACCGGGCTGGCGCGGCCCGACGTCGGCAGCCATCCGAGCCACTTCCCGAAGACGAGCTGCGCGAGGAACCCGAGGTAGAAGACCGGCGCCGCATAGATCACGATCCCGAACAGGCGTCCGCCGACGTCGATCGACGTGTCGCGGAACCGCCCGCTCAGGGCTCCGATCGTGAGCCCGGTGACCATGGCGATGACCATCGCGGCGAGGGTGAGTTCGAGGGTCGCGGCGCCGTTCTGCACGATCACGTCCGTGACGGCCCGGTTGTCGACGATCGTGGTTCCGAAGTCGAAGGTCGCGACGTCGCCGAGGTACTCGAGGTATTGCTGGATCAGCGGCTGGTCGTAGCCGGCCTCCGCCCGTCGCCGGTCCAGCTCGGCCTGAGGGAGCCGGCCGCCGAGCGCTGCGCTGATGGGATCGCCCGGCGCGACGCGCATCAACAGGAAGACGAGCGTCAGCAGGATGAGGAGCATCGGGATCGCGAGCGCGATCCTGGTGAAGAGGTACCGACGCAGCGAGTGCGATCGTCCGGCCACGTCAGGCGCGCGAACGTGAGGAGGCGCCGAGGCGGGCGCGTGCGCCCGCCTCGGCTCCCTCGCTCACGGTCGTTACTCGGACTTGCCGATCAGCCAGTAGCGGAAGATGTACGTCGGATCGAGCGTCTCCTCGACCCCCGTCACCCCGTCGCGCACGATCGCGAGCTGCGTGCCCTGCCAGATCGGGATGATCGGCGCTTCTTCGGCCGTGATCTCCTGGATCTCCTCGAACGCCGCTTCGCGTTCGGCGTCGTCGGTCGAGGCCTGCTCCACGCCGATCAGCTCGTCCACGCGGTCGTTCGCGTAGTGGAGGTTCAGGAACGACGCCGACGAGTAGAACGACGAGATGTAGTTGTCGCCGTCGACGTAGTCGGGGAACCATCCGAGCTGGTAGGCGGGGTAGCCGTCCGTGAACGCGTCCTCGGTGTACTGGTCCCACTCCGTCGACTCGAGCGTGACGTCGAAGAGCCCGTCCGCTTCGAGCTGCCGCTCGATCTCGGCGTACTCGTCGGCGCTCGCGTCGCCGTAGTGGGTCGGCGTGTACCAGAGCTCCAGCTCGACCGGCGTCTGCACGTCGGCGTCCTCCAGGACCTGGGCGGCGCCGTCGGGATCGGGTCCCTCGCCGTAGCGCTCCGCGAACGCCTCGGTGTGACCGCCGAAGCCCGCGGGGAGCATCGAGTAGAGCGGCTCCACGGTGCCCTCGTAGACGTTGTCGACGATCGCCTGGCGGTCGACGAGCATCGCCGCCGCCTGCCGCACGGCGAGCTCGTCGCCCGGTGGCAGGCTCAGGTTGAACGCGAAGTACCGGATCTCGCCGCCCGGACCCTCGAGCACGTTCAAGCCCTCGGCCCCCTCGAGCGACGACACGTCCGTCGGCGTGAAGGTCCGCCAGCCGATGTCGATCTCGCCCTGCTCGAGCGCGAGCTTCAGCGCCGACGACTGCTTGAAGTACTGGACGAAGACGCGCGCGTTCAGCGGCGGGTCGCCGTAGAAGGACGGGTTCGCCTCGAGCACGACCTGCTCTCCCGGGCGGTACTCGGCGAGCGTGTACCGACCCGACCCGATCACCTGGTCGTCGGGCTGCAAGCTGTCCGCCGGATAGGAGTCCGACGGCACGATGAACGCGGCGCTCGTCGTGAGCACGGCGGGCCACACGGCGTTCGGCGCCTGGAGGTTGAACACGACCGTGGTGTCGTCGGGCGTCTCGATCGCGCCCTCCTTCCACTTGCCGCACGTCGCGAGGGATGCGAGCAAGCTGCACGCTCCCTGCGGGTCGTCGATCTCGATGTTCCGCTGGAACGAGAAGGCGACGTCCTCCGACGTGAGCGCCGAGCCATCGGAGAACGTGAGTCCCTCCTGCAGGGTGCACGTGTAGACCGTGGAGTCCTCGGACTCGCACGACGTGGCGAGCGCCGGCTCGGGATCGGTGCCTCC
Organism: Actinomycetota bacterium; assembly: GCA_035463115.1. GTDB lineage: Bacteria > Actinomycetota > UBA4738 > UBA4738 > HRBIN12 > BPGL01. Next base: position 24,506 of record DATHTO010000061.1, read on the forward strand.
GGCCGGAACCTCCAGCAGCGTGGAGTAGACCTGTTGACTGATCTGGTTCGACCCGAAGTCGTACTGGCCGGCCGGATCGAGCGAGACGATCGAGTCCGTGGTGCCGTGGATGATGGTCGCGTCGGTGGCGGGCGCCGGCTCCCCGGTCGTGCCGCCGGTGTCGTCACCTGGCTCGTCGCTGCCACACGCGGCGAGCACGAGGGCGAACACGGCCAAGGTCGCAGCGAAACGTCCTCTTCTCCTCACGGAGCCCCCTCTCCGGACCCGCGGTGCTCGCGCGTCCGTCGATATGTACGCGCGCACGGTGCGGGCGGGTTCTGCGGCGCGGCAGCCACCCTAGACCTGGTGCGGCTCAGGGGCGAATCGGCCGGACCGCGGATGAGGCGTCGTCGTGCGCGGGGTCGGTCGTTCGAGGTGGGCGGCCGTACAGTGGATGGGCGGTCCCGCGCCACGGGGGGAGCGGGCTGCACCGCCGGTCCCGTCCCCCGACGGGACCGGCCTCTCTCGGCGGTCACGGGGCCCACCGAGCCCTGCCGTCGGCCCGCAAGGCTTGGCGCGTGCCGCCTCGAGCTACGCCGAAGTGGCGAACCCGAGCGACAGCTGCGCCGGTTCCGGTGGTCGTGACCGAGCCCGATCGGTCCGGGCGTTCCCCGCTCCGCGCCGGAGCGCCATCCGCGCGTCGTCTTCGGTCACGACCTTCCTGCGGTAGTTCCACAGCGCGAACCGATCGCACGTCGTCTCGGCTCGGCTCTTGCGCGCGAGGCGCTCCGCCAGGTACCAGTGCATCCACTCGTGGAGGTACACGAACCGGACCACCTCTCGTGCCGTCCGGAAGGTCACGCCCTCGGTGAGCCAGGTGAACCGCATCTCGTCGTCGACGGGTCGCCGCTTGGCCGCGTACGGGATCACCTCGCCGAACGGGATGAACGGATGCGGCACCTCGATCGTGATCCGCCGATCGTCGAAATGCGTCCATCCCGACAGGTGCGGCCGCTCCTCGTACGCGAGCGGCACGACCTCGACGGCGTAGTCGCCGGGCGGGGGGAAGCCGGCGAGGCACGCCCTGACCCGCGACGGAGGCATGTCCGGCACCGTGCAGACCACGGCGTTCATCAGCGGACCCGTCCAGGACGACGCCGGCACGCCCGAAGGATAGTGGTGCCACCACGTGCTCGCAGCGATCCCGCGGCGATCCGCGTCGCGGTGAGGGGCGCCGCGGTCAGTTCTCGCCCTGGTCGCGGGTGAAGCCGAGCTCGCCGTCGAACTCCTGGAGCTTCTCGATGTGCATCCACCGGTGGTGCCGGGAGATCCTCGCGAGCAGCTGGTGGACGTCC
>DATHTO010000062.1:0-19737 GCA_035463115.1 Actinomycetota bacterium
CGGGATGACCTGGAACGTCGAGGGATCGGGGATCGCGACCATGTCGGACTCCTGGATCCGGCTGAAGCCCTCGATCGACGAGCCGTCGAACCCCATCCCCTCGGCGAACGCGCCCTCGAGCTCCTGGGACGTGATCGTGAAGGACTTCAGGAACCCCAGCACGTCGGTGAACCACAGCCGGACGAAGCGGATGCCCCGCTCCTCGATCGTGCGCAGCACGTATTCCGCTTCGGCGCTCAGCATGCTCCGAGGGTACGGACGGGGTGGCCCGCCTCGGTTACAGCGGTGTGAACTTCCCGTACGCTCGGGGCCGTGGTCCGCATCGGTGTGTGGGGGACCTTCGACGTCGAGCACCTGGGTGACGTGCTGACGCCCAGGATCCTCCGTGAGGAGCTCGGCAGGCGGGTGCCGGGCGCCGAGATCCTCGCGAGGTCCCCGCTCGGCTACGTCGGCCTGAACCGGTACGGGGACGATCCGCCGCCGGCGCCGCTCGGGGTGTGGAGCGAGCAACGCGTCGACGAGCTCGCGAAGGAGCTCGACCTCCTGTTGATCGGCGCCGGATCGATCGTGCACGGCGACGACGCGCGGCTGGCGCCCTGGTACGGGCTCGCGGCCGCGGACTTGGAGCGGTTCGCGCCGAGCCGGTTCTTCATCGAGGGCCTCGGTAAGCACGAGGTCGACGTGCCCACGGCGTGGTTCGCGGTGGAGGTCGAGCGCGACGCGCCGCAAGAGCTCGCCCCGCGGTGGCGCGAGGCGCTCGACGCGCGCGCCTTCGTGGGTATCCGCGACGAGCCTTCGCGTGATGCCCTTCGCGCCGCCGGCGTCGACCGCGACGTCGAGGACGTGGCCGATCCGGGATTCCTGCTGCCACGTGTTCTCTCGGCGACGGCCCTGTCGGCGCGGATCGACAGCCTGCGCGCGAACGATGCGTTCTCCGCGGAGGAAGCGCTGCTCGTGCAGGGGAGCGCCACCTTGCTGCCGCACGTCGAGGCGTACGCCGCGACCATCTCGAGGCTCGCCGCCGAGCGCGCCCTCACGCCCGTGATCGTCGCGTCGGAACCGATCCACGGCGACGTCGCGTTCGCCGACGCACTCGGAGCCGCGCTGCCGTCGGCGCGACGGCTCGGGTCCGACGCCGGGGTCGAGGACGTCGTCGCCGCCATCGCGTGGTCCGCGGGCGTCGTCGGAACCTCACGCGCGCTGCACGTCGTGGCCGCCGCATACGACCGACCGTCGGTGCTCGTCGACCTCGACGACGCGCCGCGGTTCGCCGACCTCGCCGCTCGGATCGGAACCCCCGAGCGCCGGGTCACCTCGGTCGACGCCATCGCGGACGCGTACGGAGCCGTCGTCGCTCGTGGCTCGATCGCGTCGCTCGTCGAGAAGGTGTCGGCGTCGATCGACGACGCGCTCGACCGGATCGCGTCGTTCGTGACCGACGTGGACGTCAACGTCGACGCGCCGCCGGCGATGCCAGGTTCGACGATCGTCGACGAACGCGAGCGGTACGCGATCGCGACACGGTCGCTCGCCGCGAGGTTGGCGGCGACGCAAGCGACGTTCGCCGAACGCGAACACGATCTGCGTGCCTACGCCGACGCGGTGAACCGGGAGCTCGTCGAACGTGACATCCGCTTCACGAAGCTGTGGCGACGGGTCCACGAAGGGGACCGCCACTACCACTTCCACAAACAACGCGCCGACGAGGCCGAGCTGCGGATCGCGCACCTCGAGAAGGAGATCGAGTTCCTCCGGGAGCAACGCGTGCGTCCGTGGCTGCGTCGGCGCATCCGCATCTTCCTGTGGTGGCTGCGTCCGACGAAGCTCGGGCGCCTCCTCGTGAAGGTCCGTGCGAAGGTCGGAGGGGGCTCGTGACCGACGCCGAACGGGACGCGGAGCGGCGGCGGCACGAGGCAGCGCGAGCGCCGATGCGTCGGATCCTCGAGCGCGATCGCGACATCAACCTGCGCGTGCTCGTGCTCGCGGAGGCGTTCCCGTTGACGGAGGTCGCGGGCTTCCGCATGGTGTCGGCGCTCGCCAACCGGGCGTCGGACATCCGGGTCACGGTCGGCGTCGCGCGAGCCGACGACGCTGTTGTCCGCGCGCTCGAGGCCAAGGGGGTCGAGGTCGTCGTCGACGCCGATCCGGCGTGGATCGCGGACCGACCGATGCACGCCACGGTGGTGGTGATCCTCGGCGCCGAGGCAGCGCTCCGCTACGGCGAGCTCGTGCTGGACCGGCAGCCGCAGGCGGCGCTCGTGTACGACCCGTCAGGGCCGTCGCCGGGCGACCATCTCGCCGGCAGGCGGGCCGAGGCGCCGTTGATCGCGGCCGCCGACGTGGTGCTCGCTCCCGGTCGGGGGTTCGACGCGTTCGTCCGGGCCCTGTCGCCCTCGGCACTCGTCGTCCTGTCCGCGCCCGGCACGCCGGACCTCGACCGCGCCCTCGCGCTCGCGCTCGCGACGTGCGGCGTCGCCGTGCCCGACTCCGCGCTGCCCGACCCGGCGCTGCCCGACGTGGCACCCGCCTGAGGTGGTCGGGTCGTTCGACGCCGCGGCCGATCCCGCCCTCGCCGCTCGAGCGTTCGACCGGATCGCGGCGGCGCCGGGAGGGGCCGACCGTCTCGCCGACCCGTCGGTCCGTCGGCTCGCCGTGCTGCTGCTGGGGTTCTCCACGGCGGCGGCCGACCTGTTCGCCCGGTCGCCGGAGGAGCTCGACGCCCTGACCGACGTCGGACCGCGCGGCGTCGATGCGCTCCGAGCCGAACTCGACGCGGATGCGGAGCGGCTCGGGACCGTGGCCGGCCTCCGGCGGTTCCGCCGCCGCGCGATGCTGCGCATCGCGGCCCGCGACCTCGACGGCGGCGACGTCGACACGATCGTGCGGGAGATCTCCGACGTGGCCGACGTCTGCCTCGCCCTCGCCGCCGCCGAGGCGGCGCCACCGTCGCTCGCCGTCGTCGCCCTCGGAAAGCTCGGCGGACGAGAGCTGAACTACGGCAGCGACGTCGACGTCGTGTTCGTGCATCCGGAGACAGGGCCGGATGCGCAGGACCGGGGACGACGCGCCGCCGCGTCGCTGATCCGGCTCCTCTCCGAACCGACCGACGAGGGGATCGCGCTGCGGGTGGATGCCACCCTTCGTCCGGGTGGCCGCAGCGGCGAGCTCAGCCGGTCGCTCGAGGCGATGCTCGCGTACTACGAACGCGGATCGGCGGTGTGGGAACGCCAGGCGTTGCTGAAGGCGCGTCCGTGCGCGGGCGACCTCGAGCTCGGAGCGGCCTTCGTCGAGCGCGTCGCTCCGGTGGTCTATCCGGCCCACCTCGAGCCCGCGGCGATCGACGAGGTCCGCAGGACGAAGGTCCGGCTCGAGGAGTACATCCGGCAGCGCGGCAAGGACCTCGTCGAGGTGAAGCGCGGGCGTGGCGGCATCCGCGACGTGGAGTTCGCGGTCCAGCTGCTGCAGATCGTCCACGGCCGGCGCGATCCGGCGCTCCGGAGCCCGTCGACCCTCGAGGCGCTCGCCGCGCTCGGGAACGAGGGATACGTCTCCGAAGGCGACGCCGCGGCGCTCGCCGACGCGTACCGGTTCCTTCGCCGGCTCGAGCATCGGCTCCAGATCGTGCGAGACCTCCAGACGCACGACCTTCCGCCGGATCGCCACGCGCGCACGACGATCGCGCGGTCGCTCGGTCTCCACGACGCCGACGCCTTGCAGGCGGAGTACGACCGCACCACGGGTCTCGTGCGTGGGATCCACGAGCGCCTGTTCTACCGGCCGCTCCTCGAGGCGTTCGCGGGGACGGCCGCCCCGCGTCCGGGCGTCGACCGCGTCGCGACGGAGGAGCTGCTCGAGGGCCTCGGGTTCACCGCACCCGCTCGGAGCTACGAGGTCCTGCGCCGGCTCGTCGCGCCCGGATCGCGCCTCGGCCGGGTCCTGTCTCACCTCTTCCCGGTGATCGCGCCTCCGCTCGCGCTCGCGGCCGACCCCGACGTGGCGCTCGTGCGGCTCGAGCGGATCGCCGAGACCGCCGTGGCCGATCCGGCGCACGCCGACCTGTTGGCGGGCGACCCGGCCGCGGCGCGGCGGCTCGCGCACGTCGCGGCGGCCAGCTCGTTCGCGACGGACCTCCTGGTCGCGCGGCCCGAACGTCTCGAGGCGCTGGCCGGCCGGCCGAGCGACGAGGCGGGGGAGCTGGTCGGCGTCGTCGCCCGCATCGCGTCACGCGAGTTCTCTCCGCGCGAGACCGGCGAAGCCCTCGCCGACGTCGCGGATCGCGTCGTTCGTGCAGCGGTCGACGAGGCGGATCCGCCGTTGCCGTTCGCCGTGATCGGCATGGGGAAGCTGGGGGCCCGCGAGCTGAACGTCGCTTCGGACCTCGACGTCGTGTTCGTCTACGACGGCGAGGGACCCGAGGATCTCGCGGCGGCGACGGCGACCGCCGAGCGGGTCCTCCGCGGCGTCCGCGAGCGGGGCTGGGAGCCCGACGCCGACCTCCGACCCGAGGGTCGCAGCGGGCCGCTGGCACGTTCCGTGGCGGGCTTCCTGGAGTACTGGCAGCGGTACGCCGAGACGTGGGAGTTCCAGGCGTTGCTCCGCGCGCGAGCCGTCGCCGGTGACGATGCGCTCGGCCGCCGCTTCGAGGGGTGGTCCGAGGAGTTCGCGTATCCGCCCGACGGACTCACGCTCGACCGCGTCGCCGAGATCCGGAAGATGCGCGAGCGGATCGAGCGCGAGCGGGTGAAGCCACCGGAGGCGACGACCTTCCACCTCAAGCTCGGGCGAGGCTCCCTCGCCGACGTCCAGTTCGCGGTCGAGCTGTCGCTGATGCGGTACGGCGGCGCGATCCCGGAGGTCCGCACGCGACGCACGCTCGACGCGATCGAGCGTCTCGCGTCGCGCCACCTGCTGCCGTCGAGCGCCGCACACGACCTCGGCGAGGCCTTCGTGTTCCTCTCCGACGTGAAGAACGCCCTCGAGATCGACCGGCGCCTGCACGCCGAGGCGCTTCCGCCGTCGCCGGACGAGCAGACGACGCTCGCCCGCCGGCTCGGGTACGAGGCGCACGCGCGGCAAGCGTTCCTCGACGACTACCTGCGCATCGCCCGCCGCGCCCGTCGAGCGATGGAGCGGATCTTCGTCGACCCAGGTTGAGCGTCGTCGTTGCCCGCCGGTTCCGGCGTCGCTACCTTCGCGTCCGTCCGGAGCCACGAGGAGGACCCGTGCTGAGGGAGTTCCGAGGGTTCGCGTTCAAGGGCAACCTGGTGGAGATCGCCGTCGGATTGATCCTCGCCCTGGCGTTCAGCGCCGTCGTGAACGCGCTGGTGGAGGGCATCATCATGGCCGCGATCGCTGCCGTCTTCGGCCAGCCGAGCTTCGATCACGTCGTCCTCGAGATCGGTGAGGGCGGCAGCGACGGACGCATCCTCATCGGAACGTTCCTGACCGCGCTCGTGAACTTCCTGATCGTGGCGTGGGTCCTGTTCCTCGTCGTCAAGGCGCTGAACCGGCTCCGGCGACAGGAGCCAACGTCGGAGGCTCCGTCCGAGGAGATCGTCCTGCTCCGCGAGATCAGGGATCAGCTCGCCCGTCGCTGACCGGCCGCCGGACCTACGGGCGCAGCTGCCACAGGCGGCCGCCGTCGGGGCGGTCGCCGTCGCGCGTGCCGCGCCACGCCGATAGCCACACGCGGCCGCCGGTCGCCGACGTCGCGACGCCGGTCCCGTGCAGGAACCGACCCGAACGCATGCGGGTCCCTCCCGCCGGAGTGCCGTCGGTGTCGAAGGACCGCAGGAACGCGTCGACGCCGCCGCCTCCGCCCCGCGCGGTCCCAGCGACGCGGATGGCGCCGCCGGGGCCGATCGCGACGTCGTCGGGCTCGGCGGCCTTGCGGTTCGCCTCACCCCACGCCCGTTGCCACAACAGCGCGCCGTTCGGCGACATCCGCCCCGTCCACGCGTGCCCTCGTTCGGCGCGCGGTCCGGTCACCGATCCTCCGTCGATGCGACCGACGACGGCGACCACGTCGCCGCGCGCCGCGATGCCGGTGCCGAGGTCCGCGTCGCGCACATCGGTGTCACGCATCACGACGATCCAGTCGACGTTCCCGGTCGCCCGCTCGAGCCGTTGCACGACGATCTCCTGATCCACCTCCGGGCGATCGGACGTGACCCGCTTCTGGTCGATCTGACCCACCGCGTACACGGAGCCTTGGCTCCCGACGGCGACGTCGGTCGCACGGTCGTACGTGGCATAGCCCGAAACCTCGAAGGCGTTGGTCCAGCGGAGGACGCCGTCGGCGCCGAACGCGCGCACGCTTCCGTCGTGGAAGCCGTTGCGTGCCTCGGCCGTGATCGTGACCGCCACGAGGTCGCCACCGGCGTCGATCCCGGTTCCGGCGGACCTCCGCGACTGCCCTCGCCAGCCTTGCTGATCGCGGTGCCAGCGGGCGTCGCCGCCGGGTCCGTACGCGCGGACGAACCAACCGGCCGGACCGTCGTCGGCGGCGGCCGAGAGCGCGCCGGTCACGAAGATCCGCCCGTCGCGGCCGATCGCGATGGCGTTGCCGACCGTCTGCGTGTCGGGCGGCCGCCACGTCTCGGCCCATCGCCGCGTTCCGTCCGCCGCGTACTTCGCCACGAGCAACGTCCGGAGGCGCCGGGCGCCCGTGCGGACGTAGCCGGCGACGTAGGCGTTGCCCGCGTCGTCGACCACGACGGCGCGCACCTCACGCCCGACGTCGCGCCGCCACGCCGTCGTGAACGCGCCCGCCTCGATCGCCGGCACGACGGTCGCCGTCGCGAGGATCCCCAGAAGCACCGCGCCACGCACGCGCACCGCGAACGACATGTCGAACCCCTCCCACCCCTTGGTGCGCAAGGAGCCTAGTGCGCCGAAGCGGAACGCGCGAACCGGCGCGACCCGGCCGCGAGACACGGCCGGGTCGCGCGGAGGGGTCAGATGAAGAGGGTCAGATGTCGTAGTACAGGTGGAACTCGTGCGGGTGCGGCCGCAAGCGAACCGCGTCGACCTCGTGCATCCGCTTGTACTCGATCCACGTGTCGATCACGTCTTGCGTGAACACGCCGCCCTCCAGCAGCCACTGGTGGTCGCTCTCCAGCGTGTCGAGGACCTCCTCGAGGGAGCCCGGCACCTGCTTCACCTGCGCCTTGTCCTCGGGCGGCAGATCGTAGAGATCCTTGTCCATCGGCTCGGGCGGCTCGATCTTGTTCTTGATGCCGTCGAGACCTGCCATCAGCATCGCGCTGAAGGCGAGGTACGGGTTCGCCGTCGGGTCCGGCGTCCGGAACTCCAGCCGCTTCTGCGACGGCTTCTTCGAGAACACCGGGATCCGGATGCAGGCCGAGCGGTTCCGCTGGCTGTAGACCAGGTTGATCGGCGCCTCGTACCCCGGCACGAGCCGGCGGTAGCTGTTCGTCGTCGGGTTCGTGAACGCGAGCAGCGCCGGCGCGTGGGTGAGCAGGCCGCCGATGTACCAGCGCGCCATGTCACTGATGCCGGCGTAGCCGACCTCGTCCCAGAAGAGGTTGTCGCCGTCCTTCCAGAGGCTCTGGTGCGTGTGCATCCCGGAGCCGTTGTCCTGGAAGATCGGCTTCGGCATGAACGTGACGGTCTTGCCGGCCTGCCATGCCGTGCTCTTGACGATGTACTTGTACTTCAACACCTTGTCGGCGGTCGCGAGCAAGGTGCCGTAGCGCATGTCGATCTCGGCCTGACCTGCCGTGCCGACCTCGTGGTGATGCACCTCGATGTCGACGCCGCTGCGCTCGAGGTTCATCACCATCTCCGAGCGCAGGTCCTGGTAGTGGTCCATCGGCGGGACCGGGAAGTACCCCTCCTTGTAGCGCGGGCGATAGCCGAGGTTGCCGGCGCCGTTCTTGCCTTCGGCGCCGCTGTTCCAGACGCCTTCCTCCGCGTCGATGTGGTAGTAGCCCTCGAACTGGTTCTGATCGAACCGGATCGAGTCGAAGATGTAGAACTCCGCTTCGGGTCCCCAGTACGAGATGTCTGCGATCCCGGTCTGCTGAAGGTACAGCTCGGCTTTCTTCGCGATGTAGCGGGGGTCGCGGGTGTACCACTCGCCCGTCACGGGGTCCTTCACGAAGCAGTTGATGTTCAACGTCGCGTGCTGCGTGAACGGATCCATCCACGCGGTGTTCGCGTCGGGAACGAGGAGCATGTCGGATTCCTGGATCTCCTGGAACCCGCGGATCGACGAACCGTCGAACCCGACGCCCTCCTCGAAGATCTCCTCGGTGAGCTCGTCGGCGGGCACGGAGAAGTGCTGCATCAATCCGGGCAGGTCGCAGAACCGGAAGTCGACGATGTCGGCTCCGTGCTCCTTGATCATCGCGAGCACGTCTTTCGCGGTGGTCAACGCGTTCCCCCTTCTCGTCGCGATCGGATGGTCGAGCGGCGTACCGCTCGGAGCGTAGGACGCCCTCGGCGTCACGGTGTAACCGCGCCGTTAACTTCGCGTTACGGGCGGCCGTGGCGCCGGGGAACCCGCGGGAGCGACGCGCGACGAGCTGCGGCCCCGCCGTTGGCGGGGCCGCAGCGCTCCGGGGGGACGGAGATCGGGTCACCGGCCCGCGCCGGTGACCCGCCGACCGCCGTGCCAGGCGTCGACGAGCACCGGCACGAGCCGGTGGAACGGAGCGAGGACCGCGAGACCGAGGGGGATGGGTCCCGAGGCTGGGACGCAGATCGCGATCCGGAACCGCCCGTTCATGCCGGGAACATCGGCCGCTGGTGCGCCCCGAGCGCACGCCCCGTCGGTGTCATTTCGTGTGACCCCGCTCGGCTACGACGTCGGCCCTGCGACCGTTGCCTGCTCCCGATCGGCGCGGGGGAGGCCGATCAGGCCGCGCCGGCACGCGGCTCCACGTCGTAGCGCTCGCGCCACGCATCGAGGCCGCCGAGCAACGGCACCGCATCGACGCCGACCGACCGCAGCTGCCGCGCCGCACGGGCGCTGGTGGCTTCGTTGCTTCAGGTGCAGTACAGCACGACGAGCTTGTCGGGCGACGTGTCGGTCGCCCACGCCGTCACCTCGTCGGGATACACACGCACGCTGCGGGGGATCTGCACGTCGTCACGCTCGAACTGCGAGCGCGTCCGCACGTCGAGGACGATCGGTGGATCGTCGGAGGCGAGCATGCGCGCGAGGTCGTCCACGTCGAGCCGGGCGTCGTCGTCGACCCCAGCCGAGCGGAACAGTCCCGTCGCGGTGCTCTCCCGCTCTTCGTCCAACGTCTCCGCCGCGATGCGTCGGCCGTACCACGCGGTCAGCGGCGTCGCGGACGTGCCGTGCGCGATGACCGACACGAGCACGACCAGTCCCGTGACGGCGAACAGCAGCTCGGCTCCCCGCACGCCCGCCGCGACGACGAGGAGCGCGAACAGCAGCGAGTTCAGCCCGCGCGGGCCGAACCACGCGATGAACGCCCTCGCGCCGTGCGACAGGCGCGTGGCGCGCACGCTCAACAGCGTCCAGATGGTCAGTGGCCGCGCGACGAAGATCGTGAAGGCGGCGAGCAGAAGCGTGCCGACGATCGACACGTCGCCGAGCCGCGGTGCGAGCACGACACCGAACAGGACGAAGGCGACGAGCATCGTCATCTCCGACGCCGCCTCGCCGAACTCGAGGAAGCAGTCGCAGAGGGTCTGGTTCAGGAACGTCACCGCGAGACCCGCCGCGAAGGCGGCGAGGAACCCGTCACCGCCGACCGCCACCCCGGCGGCGTACGACCCGAGCACGAGCCCGACGCCGTACAACGACTGATACTCGCGCCGGATGCCGAAGCGTGCGTCGGTCCTCGACATCAGCCATGCGCCCACCGCGCCCACGACGAAACCGGCCGCAGGCCCGAGCACGAACAGCTCGACCGAGAACCACAGCCACTCCGCCGCGCCTCCGACGTCGGCGTTCGACACGGCGATCAGGATCAGGACGACCGGAAGGACGACCACGTCGTTGGTCCCGGCCTCGACCGAGAGCGCGCGCCGGATCGACGACGGGATGCGGCGGTCGCGCAGCACGTCGCGCAGGACGACCGGATCGGTCGACGACAGGATCGCGCCGAGCAGGAGCGCGAGCTCCAGCGGGAAGTCCAGCAGCACGACGGCGGCGCCGGCGACGAGCAGGATCACGGCGATCGTGCCGGGGCCGAGCGCCAACGCCGGAACGAGCAGGTCACGCTTCGAGACGCCGGCATCGAGGTTGACCGCGTCGAGGAACAGCACGAAGGAGAGGGTGAGCGTCGCGACGACCTCCAGCACGGGATCGTGGAGGTCGACGGTCAGGATCTCCATGTTGCCGACGACGAGTCCGAGCCCCAGGAAGATCATCGGGAAGGACAACGGCGCTCGCTCGACGAGCCCGGCGGCGAGCGCCGAGACGGTGAACACGACGGCGAGCAGGCCGAAGCCGGTCAGCAGGTCCAACGGGCGGCGGGTCCTTCCGGTCGATGGCGCGTCCCGCGATCCGCAACCGTCACGGGTCGCGATGCCTTCCCACGGGCCCGCACCGCGAGCCCGGCCCCGCCGGCCCGGCGATGCTCGGGCTCACGCGTCGGCGTCGGCTGCGCGGTAGCCGACGCCGCGGACCGTTCCGATCAGATGCTCGTGCTCGGGTCCGAGCTTCGCGCGGAGACGGCGGACGTGGACGTCGACGGTCCGGGTTCCTCCGTAGAAGTCGTAGCCCCACACCTCGCGGAGCAGGGTGGGACGGGTCAGGACGCGGCCGGGTCGCTCGGCGAGGAACCGGACGAGCTCGAACTCCTTGAAGGTGAGGTCGAGCGGTCGCCCGCTCACCGTCACGCGGTACGTCTCGGTGTCGATCGCCAGCGGCCCGAGCCGGATCGTCGTTCCGTCGCCCGCGCCGGCGCGACGACGGAGCATCGCGAGCCGGACCCGCAGCTCCCCGTCGGCGGCTCCCGGGAACACGAACTCGTCGACGACCTCGTGCCACGGGTATCGCTCGATGACGTCGCGAGCGACGATCGCCATCGTCGGCGCGGGCGGATGCACGTCGCGGAGCGACCGGAGCACCGTCCACGCCTGCGGAGGGTTCTCGACGGCGTCGACGAGCACCGCGCCGGCCTCGGTCGCGGCGACGTGCGGGAGCGACGCGACGTCGAGCGGCTCGTGCTTCACGTCGACGGCGACGTCGGCGAGGGCGGGGAGCGCCTCGCCCGGCGATCGGTCGGAGAGCAGCACGACGACTGGCATCGGGATCCTTCCCACGATACCCGGTCGGCCGTGCCGCCGGTACGCTTGACCTGCGATGACGCGATGCAGCGGAGTGGAAGCGTGATCCGCGTCCGGCTGTTCGCGGCGCTGCGGGAGCTCGCCGACGACGGCGCCGTCGACGCCGCTGGCCGCACCGTCGGCGAGATCGCCGACGCGCTGGGTGAGCGCTTCGGCGACCGGTTCGCCTCGATCGTCGCGGTGTCGTCGTTCGTCGTGAACGGTGAACGGGCATCGCGCGAGACGCCGATCGCCGACGGGGACGACGTCGCGATCCTTCCGCCGGTGAGCGGCGGCGCGTCGGCGCGATCGCAGCCCGAGCTCAGGTCCAGAGCGTCGGCTTCCACACCATCAGGAACAGGATCACCACGGTGAGCGCCGTGACGACGGAACCCCATCGTCGGGCGACGGTGCTCGCGTCGGCGTAGGCGCGAGCGTCGCCGTCACCGGTCGCGAGCGCTTCGGCGAGCGCGGTCTGGCGCCGATGGGCGGGGGCGTACCGTGCGATCGCGAGGACGGTCAGGACGACGTAGATGCCGATCGAGAGCTCGAGCCACGCCTCGCGGAACCGATCCACGTCCGTCAGGAACACGAGCGCGATCCCGGTGACCGCCTGCATCACGTAGGCGGGCGTGGTGAGCCGCCGGTCGATCCACGAGACCGTCTGCAGCGCGAAGGCGCGCCGCTCCCCGCCGACGGCGTCACCGCGCGCGAGCCACAGGCCGTAGCTGAGCGAGAAGCCCAGCGCGATCACCGCTCCGACGACGTGCAGGAACAGGACGATCCGGAAGACGACCGTCTCGGACACGGCCCGAGGGTAGCTCCTGCGGAGATGCGCGACCACGGGACCGCTGCCATACTCGCCGCCATGCGGTTCCACCGGGTCCTGTTGGTCGTGAACCCCGTCGCGCGCACCGTCTCGAAGCCGACGCTCGCCGTGATCGAGAAGGCCCTCTCGGCGGACTTCCGGCTGGAGGTCGCAGAGACGAAGCAGAAGGGCCACGCGAACGAGCTCGCCGAGCAGGCGATCCACGACGGGATCGACCTCGTCGTGGTGTTCAGCGGCGACGGCACGATCAACGAAGCTGTCAACGCGCTCGCGGGTACCGACGTGGCCCTCGGCGTCCTGCCCGGTGGCGCGACGAACGTGCTCGTCCGGGCGCTCGGGCTTCCGACGGATCCGGTCGAGTGCACGGGCGTGCTGATCGGCAAGGCGCTCGACGACGACGCCTTCAAGCTGCACCTCGGGCGCGCCGACGGCCGGTACTTCGCCGTGAACTGCGGCGCCGGCGTCGACGCCGCCGCGATGGAGCGGCTCGAGCGCAAGTTCCCCGACACGAAGTCGAAGTTCGACCGGGCGGCGTTCCGTGCGGTGGCGTGGGAGCTGCTCGTGGGGTACGCCGGCAAGCGTCCCGACCTCCACGTGCACGTCGATGACCGCGACCCGATCGACGCGCTGTCGGTCATGGTCGGGCGGACGGATCCGTACACGTATTACCGCGAGCGCGGGCTGCGCATGACCCCCGACGCGTCGCTCGAGAAGGGTCTCGACGTGCTCTCGGTGCGCAAGCTCGCGCGTCGGAGCGTTCCGCGGATCGCGTGGCAGGTGTTCGGATCGGCACGCCACGTGCACGGGCGCGACATCGACTACGCGCACGACGCGTCCCGCGTGCTCGTCACGAGCGACGAGCCGTTCCCGGTGCAGCTCGACGGCGACTCCCTCGGCGATCACGAGCGCCTCGAGGTCGAGCTCGCTCGCGAGGCGCTCTGGGTCGTCGGCTGAGCCGTTCGGCCGAGGTCTCCGACCAGCGGTTCTGCGTATCCTTGCCGCGTCTCCGACCCCGAAGGGAACCGAACGACCATGTCCTCTGACGCCCCGATCGCTCCCCATGGCGGCGAGCTCGTGAACCTCGTCGTGTCCGACGACGCCGCGGCGAACCTCCGTGACGAAGCGGCGAACCTTCCGAAGGTCGTCGTGAACGACCGTGAGCTCTCGGACCTCGAGATGCTCGCGAACGGCGCGCTGTCGCCGCTCCGCGGGTTCCAGGGCGAGCGCGACTACCGCTCGGTCCTCGAGACGATGCACCTCGCCGACGGCCTCCCGTGGGCGATCCCGGTCGTCCTGTCGCTGACCGACGACGAGGCGAAGCGCCTGGGCGGCGCCGAGGCCGTGGCCTTGCTGCCGGCGGAGGGGGCCGATCCGATCGCGGTGCTCCGGATCACCGAGATCTTCACGCGTGACAAGCCGAAGGAAGCCGCGAGCGTGTACCGGACCGAGGACGACGCCCATCCGGGCGTGCAGGCCGTGTACCAGGCCGGCGACTCGTGCGCCGCCGGAACGCTCGAGGTGCTCGCGCTGCCCGCGCACGACGACTTCCGGGACTACCGGTTGACGCCCGCCGAGACCCGCGCGGAGTTCCAGCGTCGCGGCTGGCGCACCGTCGTCGGCTTCCAGACCCGGAACCCGATCCACCGCGCCCACGAGTACATCCAGAAGTGCGCGCTCGAGATCGTCGACGGGCTGCTGGTGCATCCGCTGATGGGGGCGACGAAGTCCGACGATGTCCCGCCCGACGTGCGGATGCGCTGCTACGAAGCGTTGTTCGCGGGCTACTATCCGAAGGACCGCGCGATGGTCGCGATCTTCCCGGCGGCGATGCGGTACGCGGGTCCACGCGAAGCGGTCTGGCACGCGATCGCACGGAAGAACTACGGATGCACGCACTTCATCGTCGGCCGCGACCACGCGGGCGTCGGTGACTACTACGGCACGTACGACGCGCAGAAGATCTTCGAGGAGTTCGAGCCGGGCGAGCTCGGGATCGAGACGCTGAACTTCGAACATTCCTTCTGGTGCAGCGCGTGCGAGGGCATGGCGTCACCGAAGACTTGCCCGCACGGCGAGGAGACGCGGATCTCGCTGTCGGGGACGAAGGTCCGCGAGATGCTCCGCAACGGCGAGCGTCCGCCGATGGAGTTCTCACGGCCCGAGGTCGCCGACATCTTGATCGCGGCGATGCAGGAACGCTGACGCCTCCCGGAAGGGCGCCGCACGAGCCGGGCGGCGACGGGGTGGCCGCGGCCGTGGCAGCGGCGGCGTAGGATACGCCGCGATGACGGCCGCCGACGGTTCCTCGACGCCCATGCCCGCGTCCGGCTCGCCGTCCGACGCGCCGAAGAACCGCCGGATCGATCGGATCCGCGAGGCGTCGTACGTCGAGGGGCTCCACGACCTGGGGTTGGACGAGCTCCGCGCGCGTCGCGACGAATGCCTCGTCGAGCGGGAGCATCTGTCGATGCTCCGGCGGTTGGTGCAGGGGCGAGCCGAGATCCTCCAAGCCGAGGTCCGCGCACGCGACGCGTCGGGCGACCACGCGCCGCTCATCGAATCGCTCGCGCAGATCCTCGCGCCCGACGACCATCCGACGACCTCCCGCGGCGAGGCCGTGCGCGTGAGCATGCCCGAGGACGAGATGCTGCTGGCCCGTCGTCGCGCGGAGCGGCTCGTGAACGACGCCTCGCTGTCGAACCCGTCCGCGCTCGACGACGCCGCGCTCGCCGACGCGATCGCTCGTCTGGCCGACGAGGAGCAGCAGGTGTCGACGGCGCGTTCCGACGTGATCCGGGCGCTCGACGCGCTCCAGGACGAGCTGAAGCGCCGCTACCGCGACGACCCCACGCTCGCGCTCCGCTGAGCGGTCCGGTGGCCGGCGCCCCGCTCGCACGCGTCGTCCGCTCGGGGCTCGAGGAATCCGTCCACGTCGGGCACGTGGCGGTGTGCGACGTCGACGGTCGCGTCGTCGCGGCGGCCGGCGACCCCCGCCACGTCTGCTACCTGCGTTCGTGCGCCAAGCCGATCCAGGCCGCGGTGTCGCTGTCCGCGATCGACCGTCCCCTGCCCGACGGCCTCGTCGCCGTGATGAGCGCGTCGCACAACGGTGAGGCGGTGCACCGTCGGGCCGTGCGGGCGGTGTTGCGAGCGGCACACCTGGACGCATCGGCGCTCCGGACGCCGCCGGGGCTGCCGCTCGACGCGGAGGCGGCGCGACGGGTGCGTGCGCCGTCACCGCTGTCGCACAACTGCTCCGGGAAGCACGCGGGCATGCTGCTCGCATGCGTGCGGCAGGGGTGGCCGACGGCGACCTACCGACGGGCGTCGCATCCGCTCCAGCGTCGTGTCACCGACGCCGTCGTCCTGTCGGCCGATGTCGTGCCGACGATCGGCGTCGACGGATGCGGCGTGCCGGTGCACGGCATGCCGCTCTCGGCGATCGCGACCGCGTACGCGAGGCTCGCGGCGCCGGACCGCTTCGACGGCCTGTCGCAGGCCGTCGGTCGCGTCACGTCGGCGATGCGGGCGGCGCCGTACCTCGTCGGCGGCGGGGGACGTACCGACACGACGCTGATGACGGCCGTCGACGATCTGATCGTGAAGGAGGGCGCCGAAGCGCTGACGTGCGGCGTGCATCTCGGCGCGGGCCTGGGGATCGCCGTGAAGATCGCCGACGGTGGCGAGCGCGCCGTCGGTCCGGCGTTCGTCGCGGCGCTCTCGCAGCTGGGCCTGCTCACCCCGCCGGCGCGAGCGGCCATCCGCGGCGTGGCCGAGCGTCCGGTCGTCGGAGGCGGCCGGCCCGTGGGCGCCGTCGAACCGCTCCTGCGGCTCCGCGGACGCGCCGTGGCGCCATGACGCGTTCGTCGAGCGCCGCCGTACCATCGACGGCGTGACCCGCGCCGGAACGTCCGTCGATCGACCTCGGAGCGTCGCGGTCCTCAGCGTCCACACGTCGCCGAACGATCAGCCCGGAACGGGCGATTCCGGCGGGATGAACGTGTCGATCCACGAGATCGCCGAACGCCTCGCCGCCCGCGGCACGGACGTCGACGTGTTCACGCGATGCCGTGGCGGCGCCGACCACGATCCGGCCGCGATCGCGCGAGGCGCGAAGGTGGTCAGCATCAAGGCCGGACCGTGCGCGCCGGTTCCGAAGGCGGAGCTGCCGCGGTACCTGCCGGAGTTCCTCGGCGGGGTGCTGCGTCACGCGAGGGAGCGCGAGCGTCCCTACGACATCGTCCACAGCCACTACTGGTTGTCGGGGTGGGTGGGTCGTGCGGCCAAGGAGTTCTGGACGACCCCGCTCGTCACGTCGTTCCACACGCTCGGCAAGGTGAAGAACTACTCGCTCGCGCACGGGGAACGACCGGAGCCCGCGGCGCGTCTCGAGGGCGAGGAGCGCGTGATCGCGGCATCGGATCGGATCCTCGCGCCCACACCCACGGAGGCGGGTCAGCTCGTCGGTCTGTACCGGGCCGATCCCGACCGGATCCGGATCGTGCCGCCGGGCGTCGATCATCTGCTGTTCCGCCCCGGCGACCGCGCCGCCGCTCGCGATCGTCTCCACCTCACGCGGCTCCGACTGGCGCTCTACGTCGGTCGGTTGCAGGCCCACAAGGCTCCCGACGTCGCGGTGCGGGCGATCGCCGAGGCCGTCGCCCGCGACCCGGGGACGACCGAGGACCTCCTGCTCGCCGTCGTCGGCGGCCCGAGCGGCGCCGACAAGGACGAGGAGGTCGCGCGGTTGATGCATCTCGCCGTCGCGCTTGGGGTCGCCGATCGCGTCGTGTTCTTCCCGGCGCAGGCGCAGGAACGGCTCGTCGATTTCTACCGTGCCGCCGACGTCGTCCTCGTGCCGTCGAGGTCCGAGTCGTTCGGGCTCGTCGCGCTCGAGGCGCAGGCGAGCGGTACGCCGGTGGTCGCAGCGGCGGTCGGCGGTCTCCGGCACGTCGTCGACGACGGCCGCACCGGGTTCCTCGTCGAAGGGCACGACCCGGGCGATCACGCCGAACGGATGCTCGACGTGCTCCGGAACCCGCGGCGGCAGCGTGCCATGGGAGAGGCGGCCGCCGCGTCGGCCCTGCGGTTCACCTGGGAGCGCACGACCGACGCCGTGGGTGACGTCTACGACGATGCGCTCGCCACCCACGCACCTCATTGAGCTGTCGTTGAGCTGATCGTTCGCTCGTTCGCTCGCCCCGCCTCCCGTTCCGGGCCGTCGGGGCCGTCGTTTTGTCACACTTCTTGACGAGGCGCTGACCTGCACGTTCATGCTCTGACCTGCACGAACGCCGGATTGACCGCGCCCGAGGTCGCCGGTACATTCCGCATCGCTCCAAGCGGTCGACGTGACCGAAGCGAGGAGACCGGGCGGGATCCGGAAGGCGCCGCGAGGCGACGGAAGGATCCGGTCGGGAGGAACGCGAGAGGCCGCAAGGCCCGACGCGGAACTCCGGCGCCGGGAGGTCCGCAAGGCCCGACCGGCGACCCGTCGGAACCGCCTCCGGGTGGGAACGGCGGGGACGCCGCCGGGGCAGCGCCGCAAGGCGAGGCTCGAGGCGGCGCCGGTGGAGGACGCGCCTCCGGGCGGGTCGCCACCGGGCTCCCGGAAGCTCGCGCGACGGACACCGAGGTCGCTTGGAGCACCGGAGCCCGAGGGGCCGACCGGTGGACGGACGCTTCGGCGGACGTCGAGCCGGATGGTTCCTCGGGCTCTGCTATGTGATCGTTCCGTCCGCCGCTCCGCGGGTACTCGTGCGCGCTTCGGCGGCGGCCTGCGCCCATCGGCTACCGTTCGCGGCGTGGGCGACGCACGCGTGAGGCGGGGCGCCGACGCCGAAGGGCGGCGCGAGCGGATCCTCGACGTGGCGATGCGCCACTTCGCCGAGCACGGTTACCGCGGAACGCGGGTCGAGGACGTCGCGAGCGAGGTCGGCGTCGCGAAGGGCACGGTCTTCCTCGACTTCTCGTCGAAGGAGGGTCTGTTCCTCGCGACGTTCCAGCGAGCGGTCGCGGTCCTGCCGGCATGGCTCGATGCGCCCGACGACGTCGTCGAGCGGGGGTTCTGGGCGACGCTCGATTGGTGGCTCGAGCACACCGAGGACTTCGTGCGAGCCGATCCGATCCCGAACCGCGTCGCGCAGATCGGCCGCAACGACACGGGCCTCGGCCTCCGCCGCCCGATCGACCGGTTCATGCGGAGCGAGGACCCCTACGGGACGCTCGAGTTCGTGGAGTTCGGCGTCCGGCGGCAGGAGGTCCGTGACGACGTCGACGTCGAGATGCTGGCGTCGATGCTCGACTGGCTCGCGGAACGGTTCCAGGACGCCCTCGTCGACGAGGAGCTCGATCCGGGCTTGATCCACCGACAGCCCGAACGCCGTCGGATGCGCATCAAGGAGTTCGTCGAGGTGATCCGTGGCGGGATCGAGGCGCGCGACGACGGCGATGCGGTACCGTGACCGCCCTTCCGAGCAGGCAGCGAGCGTGGTGAGGGAGCGATGACCGAACGGAACGATCGCCGGGTGGCCTTCCTCGGCGGCGGCCGCATGGCAGAGGCCCTGATCTCGGGGCTGATCCGCTCGGGGGGTCGCTCGGTCGACGAGATCATGGTCACGGGCCGGCGCGAGGAGCGCACGCGCGAGCTCGCCGGCAAGTACGGGATCGCCGCCACGCTCGACAACGGCGAAGCGGCGCGATGGGCGAACGTCCTCGTGCTGATGTCGAAGCCCCAGGACATGGACGTCCTGCTGTCGCAGATCCGCGAGCACGTCACCGACGACGACCTGATCGTCACCTTCGCCGCCGGCATCCGGACCTCGTTCGTCGAGAAACACCTGCCCGACGGCATGCCGGTCGTCCGGGTCATGTCGAACGTGCCGGTGATGGTCGACGAAGCCATGTCGGTGATCACGGCGGGACGTGAAGCGTCGGAGGAACACCTCGCGACGACGGAGGAGCTCCTCGGATACGTGGGCCGCGTCCTCCGGCTGCGCGAGACGTACCTCGACGCGGTCACGGCGACGAGCGGCAGCGGACCCGCCTACTTCTTCCTGCTCGCCGAGGCGATGATCGACGCGTGCATCCTGCTCGGGCTGTCGCGTGACGTCGCGACCGACCTGATCGTGCAGACGATGCTCGGCTCGGCGAAGATGCTGCGCGACACCGGACGTCACCCGGTCGAGCTGCGTGAGATGGTCACGTCACCCGGCGGCACGACGATCGCGGCGATCCGGCACCTCGAGGAAGCCGGCGTGCGCGCCGCCTTCCTGAACGCGATCGATGCCGCCAGGCAGCGGAGCGAGGAGCTCGCGAAGGGCGGGGACGACGAGGAGTGACGCGAGGCCGCGCGAGGCGGCGCTCGGCGACGGCGACGTGACGGGAACACGGGAGGAACGACGACATGGGACGCGGAGATCTGGCGAAGGTTCGCTCGGCGAAGGACCGTCAGCGCAAGAAGAAGGACCGTGACAAGCGGCAGGCCGCCGAGCGCGGAGCGGAGCGGAAGGCCGCGAAGCGCAAGCGCTGATCGCGGCCGGTCAGGACCACGGCGGGGGCGCCAGGTCGAACGTCGACGGAAGGACGCACCTGGTTGACGGACGGTGGCTCTCGCCGACGGTGGACGTGTCAACAGG
>DATHTO010000063.1:0-9618 GCA_035463115.1 Actinomycetota bacterium
TCGCGGCGACGGCGCCGGCGATGCCCCTGGTCCTGGTCGGGCAGTTCCTCGCCGGCGCGGGTGGCGGCGGGCTCTACGCGATGTCGCTCGGAACGGTCGCGAAGACCTATCCTGACCGCCTGCGGCCACGGGTGCTCGCGCTCCTCGCGTCGATGTGGGTGGTGCCCGGGCTGATCGGCCCGCCGCTCGGCGCCGCGCTCGCGAGCACCGTCGGATGGCGGGGGGCGTTCCTCGCGCCGCTGCCGCTGCTCGCGATCGGATGGGCGCTGATCGCGCCGGCGCTCGACCTCGTCGAGACGGGGTCCGATGGTGACACGAGCCTCGACGTGCGTTGGCCGCTGCAGCTCATGGTCGGCGCCGGCATCGTGTTCACGTCGATCACGATCGTCGAACCGTGGGCCATGGTGACGGTCGCGCCGGTCACCGCGAGCCCGGCCTGACCGATCGACAGGCCGCGGACGTCCGTGAGCATCAGCGTGAGGAAGGCGTCGATCGCGAGGAAGCTCACGGACAGCATGAACGCCGTCGCGGCCGACGCGGGCACCCCCGCCGCCGCTCGGAACGTTCCGGGAGGCACGATCCGCGTCAGGGCCGGCAGCGCGATCAGGGACCCCGCCGCCACGGCGACGACGGCCCAGGGCTCGACGACGGTGATCGCGGTGAAGACGATGCCTGCACCGACCATCAGCTGCAGCGGCCACCGCACGTCGAGGCCCGTGTCGCCGTCGCCGTCGGTCTCGACGAGATCGAGCGCCGGCGCGATCAGCGCCCAGCCGATCGCGAGCAGCGGGAGCGGCGCGAGGAACGCCCACCGCCAACCGACCGTGCTCGCGAGCGCGGCTCCGAGCGGTGGCCCGATGAGGCCCGGAAGCACCCACATCGACGCCAGGAGAGCGAGGACACGGGGACGAAGGCGGTCCGGGAACGTCTTCGCGACCGTTCCGAGCGACATCGCGTAGAGCCCGCCTCCGCCGGCACCGGCCAGGAACTGACCCACGAGGACGAGCGGCATCGCCGGCGCCGTGGCGGCGACGATCAGGCCGGCCGTGAACACGCCGAGCACCGGCGGAACGATCCTGCGCGTCCCGAGCCGGTCGACCGCCCGGCCGGCGATCGGGATCGCGCCCAACGTCGCGAGGCTCGCCGCCGTGAACGTCAGGCCGTAGAGCTGGACCATGCCGAGGTCGCGACGGACGTCGGGCAGGATCGTCACGACGACGAGCGCGTGCATCGCGACGAGGGCTTCGAGCAGCAACAGCCCCGCCGTGAGCCGCCCGCGTCGACCGCGGAACACCTCCCGCCAGCGCGGAGGACGGTCGGCGACGCCGGCGGCGGGTGTGCGCATGCGCAGGGAGTCTAGGTGCGAGCGACCGCGGGCAGGTCGCCCGTGATCAGGGCAGCACGTCGAACCGGTCGATCGCGACCGTCGCGCCGTGCGAAGCGGCGCGCGCCGTGCCGGTGGCGACGATCAGCAGGATGTGGATGCCCGGGTCGAGGCCGTTGATCCGCCGCACCACGCCGACGTGGCGTTCCGTCGCGTACAGGTCGACGGTGCGGAGCGGTCGTCCGTCGACCTCGACGCGCGCGCGTCCGCCGTCGGGACCGGTGACGGTGCGCCAGTCGATGCCGGTGCCGCGGAACCGAACCCGCACCTGCGCTCCCTCGAGCTCGGTGACGGCGTACCGACCGCCCGACGCCCGCGCGTCGTCGACCGGGGCCCACCCGCCTCCGAACGGCGTCGCGACCGTGCCGAGTCGCGTCCGGAAGCCGTCCACGGCGACGAGCGTGTTCCGGGCGGCGACGCGCGATCGTCCGAGCGCGCGGATCTCGATCGTGTGGCCGCCGCCGCCGAGCCCTTCGATCGTGCGGCCGATCGCCGTCCGCTTCCGCGGCGCGTAGAGGTCCACGACGCCGTACGACCGCCCGTCGACCACCACCTCCGCCTTGCCGAACGTGCGCCCCACGACGGTGAGCCACGACACGTCGGGTCCACGGAACCGCGCGGTGAACGTCGCGCCCGGCAGTCGCTCCACGGCGAAGCTTCCGCCTGCGGCGTCGCGATCGCGGACGTGTCGCCAGCGCTGCACCGACGGAAGGTGCGACTCCTCGAACGTCCCCGCCGCGACGAAGCCGGCCGCCGTCGTGGCGGCCACGTTCCCGACCCGGTCGCGGATGCGCGCACCGGTCGGCGACACGACGATGCGATACGCACGGCCGGGGACGAGCGGCTCGATCGGCCACAGCTCCACGCGGCGGACGCTGCCGGAGCCGCAGCGCACGATCCTGCCGGCGGAACGGCACGTGCGTCGGGCGTCGACCGGCTCGGCGCCCACGGGACGCAACGCGATGCTCGTCGCGCTGACGCCCCGGACGGCCTCGTCGAACGTGATCACCGCGGGACGCGCGTGCGTCGTCGGCGTGGTGATCGCCGCCGATGGCGGCACGGGATCGGCGGTGAACGTCGCCGTTGCGGACCGGTGCCCGTTCATCCGCACGACGCACGGGCCGGTGCCCGAGCACGCGCCGGACCATCCGAGGAAGACGGCGCCGTCGTCCGGGACGGCGGTGAGCGTCAGGTCGGTGCCCGGGTGGAAGTTCCGCGTGCATGCGGTCCGGCACGCGATGCCCCCGGGCGAGCTCGTGACGGTTCCCGCGTCGCCTTCCACGGTCAGGCGCAGCCGTTGGATCGTGATCGCGTCGAGGTCCGTGCCGTTCAGGAGGTCGAGGTCGACGTCGCCGCGGATCCCGGCGACCCGTCCGGTCGAGGAGTGCTGCCACACGATCCACCCACGCCCGCCCCAATCCTGCGCGGGGAGCGTCGGCGCGCTCACGCCCCAGTGCGCGATCCACAGCGGCGCGCCCCATCGCGCGAGGGCCGCGGAATCGTCGAACCGGACCTGCCACCCGTACGGGCTCGTGTACACGAGCGGCCGGACGCCGGTGAGCCGCCGCACCTCGTCGACCCATCGCATCGACCATGCGGTGAGCTCTCGGGCGTCGAGGCCGCCGGAGGTCTCGATGTCGAGCACCGGGAGGAGATCGCCGGGCTGCGGGTCGGCGTGTCGGATGAACCAGCGCGCTTCCTTCCGCGCGTCCCCGGCGGACGCGTCCGGTCGTGCGAAGTGGTACGCGCCGACGCGGAGACCGTTGCTGCGAGCGCCGCTGCGGTTCGTGCCGTAGGTCGGATCGACGTACCAGGTGTCCTCGGTCGCCTTCAGGAACACGAACGCCTTGCCGGCGTCGGCGACGCGCGACCAGTCGACCGTTCCTTGCCAGTGCGAGACGTCGATGCCGGGGAGGGTGAGGGCGGCGCTGGCCGCGCGCTCGCCCGCGTCGGAGACACGCGCCGCCTCGCCGCTGACGCCCGCGTAGCCGTCGCCGGCACCGGCCGACGCCGGCGCGGTCGCGACGAGCACGAGCGCGGCCGTCGTGACGGCACGGACGGCGAGCGAGCGGAAGGAGGACGAGGGGGAGGCCATGGGGAAGCGGTGGTCGAGGCTACCGCGGGCGCGGCCCCGCGACACGGAGCCCCCGGCTCTCGGGCGACTCAGGCGGCCCCGAGATCGTCGGCGATCGAGTCGGCCCACGCGGCGATCGCGTCCCAGTCGCGGAAGTCCCCGTCGGGCGCCTTCACCGCCTTCACGATCATCCGCTCGGGGAAGCTGAGCTTCGACCGATCGAGCGCGCCGAAGAAGACCTTGTGATCCCGTGGCGAGAGCGCCTCGCGGAGCTCCGCGAGCTGGCGTGGCTGTTCCTCGTCGTCGACGACCTGCTCGCCGAGCGGGCCGCTCGAGAAGAGCCAGACCGGAACGCGCGCGAGGGCGTCGCGGTGCCGTTCGACGAACGCCGTCGCGTCCTTGAGCCACGATCCCGCATAGACGCCGCTTCCGAGGACGACGGCGTCGGCGTCGGCCAGGTCATCCAGCGCCTCCACCGGCCGGGCGATGCTCCGATGCCCGCGCTCCTGCAGCCGATCGGCGATCGCGACGGCGATGCCCTCGGTGCTGCCGTGCTTGCTCGCGTACGCGACGACGATCATCGCTGCTCCTCTCCTCGGCCGGCGCCACGACGCCGGACGCCGGAACGGCGGGCGCCCCCTCGGGGTCGCCCGCCGTGTCCCGGTCCTTGCAGGGTGGTGCGTTGCATGGTGGGTGCGATCAGCGCTGCAGCGCAGGCTCCTTCGTCGCCGGCGTGCCGCGGGTGACGGTGACGGTCGATGCGCGCCGCGCGTGCATGAAGCCGAGCGCGGCGAACACCGCGAGCAGGATCCCTGCGGCGACCATCGCGTATCCGGCGTAGACCGCGATCGTCGCGACCGTCCACCAGCCATACGCGTTCAGCAGGATCGAGCGCAGCGTCTCGCCCTTGAACAGGGTGTCGGCCTTGCCCTGCAGCTCGGCCGCGAGCTCGGGCTCGATGCCCTCCTCGCGTGCGGCGGAGCTCGTCTCGGCGTAGGTCGCGCCCTCGTTCACCTCGGCGAGGTGCAGCCCGATGTACCGGGAGTACGCTTCGGCCTGCTCGCCGTTCACGACCTGCTGTCCGGCGAAGTCGCCGACCTCGTCGAGCTCTTCGGGTGACATCGCCTCGGTCGGCGGGAACTGCACCTTCTGCGGCTCGAGCCGATCCGTGACGTTGTCGCGGCCGAAGTTGCCGCCGAACACCGCGAGGGCGCCGACGACGATGAACACGGCGGCGAGCACCGCGCCCGCGCCGCTGATCAGCTGGTCCCACGTCTTGCGTTCCATCGTGTACCCCCTATCCGGACCCGGCGTCCGGGACTCCCTGGAAGCTTCGCCGACCGGGTCGGTCCCGCTCAGGGCCGGACGACGTGACCCGTTCGGGACCGTGCCCAGGACGGGCTGGGACCGTGTCGGGACCTCCGCGGTCCCGTGGCGCCCCCTGGGTCTCAGGTGAGCGTGGTGCGCGGGACGAACGACATCGCGCGTGCCAGGTCGCGCGTCACCTCGTCGACCCCGGTGCCAGCCGCGAGCTCCACGTCGACGCGCGCGCACCCGCCGTCGAACCGATACGTCCAGGTCGCGGCGTACGGCGACCGCCCGCGGACCTCCTCCAGCAGCTCCGTCCCGTCCTCGTCGGAGCGCAGCGGCCGCCCCCGAGCATCGGGGCACGCGTCGGCGAACGTCACCGCGGCCGTCGACGCGGGCTCGTCGGGTCCGACCAGCGCGAACGTCGCGCCGGTGTCGGCCGCCGCGAACCCGTCGAACGCCCATCCGGCCGGCAGCTCCGTCACGCACGGGACGAGCGACGCCGACCGCACGGACTGCGCCAGCAGCCGCGTCGCCGGAACGGGTCGGCACCAGGGCTCACGGTTGTCGCCGATCGCGCTGCACGCCGACGTGAGGGTGACGCCGGCGACGACGATCACCGCCACGCCGAAGCGACGACCCATCACGGCGCCCTCGGGTTCGCGAGGTTGACGGCGACGAGCGCGGCGAGCGCGCCGAGGACGGCGACGGTCTGCGCGGTCAGGATCACGCGACGCACGCTCCACCGCTGGACCGTGATCGGATCCCGCGGCGGCGCGAGCGCTCGGAACCGTGCGAGCGGGTCCCGGCCGTCCTCACCCACCTTGTCCCCGAGCTGGCGTGGGATGGCGGGGCCCCGCGCGGCGGCGAACGCCTCCGCGAGGTCGTCCTCGGAGAACATCTCCTTCGCGCGGGCGTACACCCGATCGGCGTCGGACGCGAGCGAGAGCACCAGCATCATGTTCGCCAGGTCGACGGCTTGGCGCCACGGGCTGGGACGGACCTGTCCGAAGGCGACGTCGATCAGCGAGACGCGTCCGTCGTGGATCAGCACGTTGCCCGGCTTCACGTCGCGGTGCGCGAGGCCGTGATCCCACATCGCACGGACGTTCCGCAGCCCGGCGTCGATCACGTCGTCGTCGACCTCTGCGTCCTCGTCGGCCTCCGCGGCCCGTCGCAGGAGGGTCATGAGGATCAGGTACTCGCGCTCGGGGTCGACCTCGACGAACCCGCGGGGTTCCACGGCCGACACGCCGGCCTCTCGCATCAACCGGAGCATGTAGTCCTCGTGCTCGACGAGCTGACGTACCGAGTTGAAGGCGGCTTCGTCCTCGAGCGATCCGTAGAGGATCGTGCGCAGCCGCTTGTACCAGCGGTCGCCACGCAGGTGCGTCGAGGAGTACAGCTTCGCGAAGAGATCCTCCTCGCGGCGTCCGTCGACGCGGCGGACCCGCAACCGCAACGGCGTCGAGCCGCCCGAGTGCTCCTCGCCGAACGGCTCGACGTCGAGGAGGACCAGTCCGGCCTGGTCCTCGAGCGCCTCGGCGATCGCGTCTCGACGGTGACCGCTGACGTCGTGGTGCGCGCCGCGCCGCCGCTCGTAGCTCACGGGGAACACCTCGTCGGGGCAGAACAGCCGGCACGCGAGCGATCCGACCCCCCACCCGAACAACGCGGCCGTGAGGACGTCCGTCGGATGGTCGATCGCGAGCGCGACACGCGCGAGCCCGAGCAGCACGACCGGAACGGCGGCGATCGCCACCCCGATCCGCCTGCTCCGACCCTCGGGGACGAGCGTCCAGGCCGCCCCGGCGGCGGCGACCGCGAGCATCGCCACGGCGGGTGACGGATGGGCATAGCCTTCCCATCCGTGGAAGATGCCCGCGTCGGGTGGTCGTCCACGGCCGATCGCGGGGACGAGGGCGATCACGAGCAAGCGCACGGCGAGCACCGCCGCCACGAACGTCACGAGATGACGCCAGCGGCCGGCGATCGCGAGGAGCGCGATCGTCGCCCACCGCACGGCCATCACGAACCCCACCGATCCGAGCAGGGCGAGCGCCTGCCACACACCGACGTCGGTGAGGTTCCGCAGCCGCTCCGCGGCGGGTGTGAGCACGCCGTCGAGCGATCGGAGCGGATCCGGGAACGGGCCCACCACCGCCGCGGTCCACGCGGCCGCGATCGCGAGGACGAGCGCCGCCCACACCCATCCGGTCGGCTGCAACGTGCCGCGGACGGCCGCCGGCGTGCCCGCCGGTCGCCGTCGGCGCATCACCGGAAGGCTCTCGAACGGGCCTTCCTCGGCGATCTCGTCGAGCTCCGGCTCCGGCGGCTCCGTCTGGGACCGATCGTCCACGGCGACGGTGGAGCCGTCAGGCGTCCCCGCGGAACGCTTCCCCCTGTCCACGGAACGCCGTTTCCCTGCCGCGTCGCCGCTCAACCCATGCGGTGGAAGGGGCCCGCCGACCTCCCGGAGGTGTAGCTCGCCCCCGAGCGGGGAACCGTCGGGCCGTGAACGACCCCCGACGTGCCGCGGAGCGGAGGTTCCGCCTCGAGGCGCCGCTCATCGTGGCCGCGATCGCCGTGTTCGCGTTCACGACGGCGCCGGCGCTCGACGGCGTCCCGTCGCCGGAGCGGTGGGTGTTCGTCTCGATCAACGGCCTCGCGGGCTGGCTCGAGGCGCCGATCCACGTCGTCATGACGCTCGGCCTGATGATCGCCGTGCCGATCGCGGCCGGTATCGCGTTCCTCCTGCGGCACCCACGGGCCGGAACGGCCATCGGCGTCGCCGGGATCTCGGCGTACCTGATCGCGAAGGTCGGCAAGGACGTCGTGGCCCGAGGTCGCCCGCTCACCGTGTTCGCGGACGGCGACGTGATCGCCCGCGGCGCCGTGCAGAGCGGTCTCGGCTTCCCCTCCGGTCACGCTGCGGTGTCGACGGCGATCGTGTGCGCCGTGATCCCGTTCCTGCGGACGCCGTGGCGGTGGGCGCTCCTGATCGTGCCGGTCCTCGTGTCGTTCGGGCGCATCTACGTCGGTGCGCACCTGCCCCTCGACGTCGTCGGCGGCGCCGCGATCGGGCTCTTCTGCGCATCCCTCTATCACCTGGTGATCTCCCGGCCGGCGGTGCGCGGGGCCGACGTCGAGGAGCCACAGGCGACCTCCGAGCCGGCCCTCGGCGGGCCGCGTGACGCGGCGTGACCTCCGTGCGGTCCGCCCGCGGGATCGCCGCGGCCGCTACGCTGCATCGATGGACACCGACGAAGAACGCATCGCGCTGTTCCTCGACTACGAGAACCTCGCGATCGGTACGCGCGAGCACCTTCGCGGCCTGAGCTTCGATCTGCGTCCGGTCCTGGACGCCCTCGCCGAGCGAGGGCGCGTCATCGCACGCAAGGCGTACGCGGATTGGTCGTACTTCGACGACGACCGCCGCATGCTCACGCGCGGCCACGTCGAGCTGATCGAGATCCCGCAGCGGATGGGAGCGTCGCGCAAGAACGCCGCCGACATCAAGATGGCCGTCGACGCGCTCGAGATGGCGTTCGAGCGCGAGTACGTCACGACGTTCGTGATCTGCACCGGCGACTCGGACTTCACGCCGCTCGTGCACAAGCTGCGCGAGCTGAACAAGCGCGTGATCGGCGTGGGGATCAAGCAGTCCACGTCACCGCTCCTGCCGCCGGCCTGCGACGAGTTCCTCTTCTACGACGCCCTCGAGGGCGTCGACGTCGTGGCGGGACGATCGCGGCGACGGCGCCGTGGAGGCGCCGCCACGAAGGACGGCGCCGGGCCAACGCCGGCGGATGCCGTCCTCGATGCCGATGCCGATACCGAGGCGGATGGCGACGGCGACGGCGAGACGGGCGACGACGCGCCCCGCGACGTCGACCAGCTGGCCTCGGTGATCGCGCAGACGGTCGCGGGTCTCGAGGGAACGTCGAGCGGGCCCGTGCTCGCGTCATCGGTCAAGCGCGCGCTCCTGCGGAAGGACCCGACGTTCAGCGAAGCGGACTACGGGTTCCGTGCGTTCGGTGAGCTGCTGCGCCACCTCGCCGATCGGAACGTCGTCGAGCTGTCGGAAGGGTCGGCGAAGGGCGATCCGGTGGTGTCGCTCCCCGCGCAGGGGGGCGAGGTCGACGCGTTCACCGTGCTCCGCGAGGTCGTGGAGCGGCTCGGCGCCGACGGCGACCGCGTGCCGCTGTCGGGCCTCAAGAACCAGGTCCGGAAGGTGCAGCCGGGGTTCACGGAGAAGCGGTACGGCTACCGCGGCTTCCTCCAGTTCGTCCGCGCCGCCGAGACCCAGGGGCTCGTGCGCCTCACGTGGGACGACGACTCCGAGAGCTACGAGGTCCACGTCCCGTGACAGCCGGGTGCCGAAGGCGGCCCCCACCGAGCGTGATGCCCCGCGGTCCTGACGGCTGACGGACCGTCGACCCCTGCCCGGACGCCGTCCGGCGGCCACGATGGTGGCGACCGCTCCAGGGGAGGACGTCATGGACACGACCACCGTCGATCGCTCGCGCACGTTCGGGGCGGCTCCGGCCCCGTCACCGGTCGCGCCGCCGTCGAGGACGGCGACGGCGCCGCTGCTGGCCGTCTGGACGATCGCGGCGTACGCGCTCGTCGCGCTGGCGCTCCTTCCGGACGGCTCGCCGACGGTCGGAGGGCGGGTGACGTCCTCCGTCGTCGTCCTGGCGGTCGCGGCGATCTTCCATCTGGCGATCCGCCGGGAGGTGCTCGGCGTGGGAGCGCTGATGACCGTCGCCGGCTCCGCGATGCTCGCGGTCGCCGGTGGCGTCGTTGCCCCCCGCGTCCTGGCCGGCATCACCGCTCGGGAGATCCTCGG
>DATHTO010000064.1:0-8592 GCA_035463115.1 Actinomycetota bacterium
TCCTGGACGCCGAGCCGGTTCGCGAGCGGCGCGTAGATCTCGAGGGTCTCCGTGGCGATCCGCTGCTGCTTCTGCGCGGACAGCGCCGACAGCGTGCGCATGTTGTGGAGGCGGTCGGCCAGCTTGATCAGCAGGACGCGGCTGTCGCCCGCCATCGCGACGATCATCTTGCGGACGTTCTCGGCCTGGGCGAGCTCGCGCGTCCGGAACTCGAGCTTGTCGAGCTTCGTGAGGCCGTCGACGATCCGGACGATGTCGTCGCCGAACTCGGCCTGCAGCTGCTCGAGCGACACGTCGGTGTCCTCGACGGTGTCGTGGAGCAGCGCGGCGGCGAGCGTCGTCGTGTCGAGCCGCAGGTCGGCGACGATGTTCGCGACGGCGAGCGGATGCTCGATGAACTCCTCGCCGGACTTCCGCGTCTGCCCGCGATGGGCCCGTTCCGCGAGCCCGTAGGCACGTTCGAGCACCTTCAGGTCGGCCTTCGGGTTGTACCCCCGCACCTTCTTGACGAGCGGGACGACGCGCGACGGCGGCTCCGGCTCGCTGCGCCGGAGCCTCGGCCGCGGGATGCGTGCGCCTCGGCGTTGCGTCGGCTGGTCCGGCGGCGCCTGTTCGGGAGCTGCCTGATCGGGAGCGCCGGCCTGAGCGGGAGCCTCCTGGCCAGGCGCTCGCTGATCGCGATCGGCGGCCTGGCCTGGGGCCGCTCGGTCGGGCGCCGTCGGCAGGCCCCCGGGCGGCGCCTGCGTGGCCGTTCCCGAGGGCGTCGCGCCCGGCGACGCCGGCGTCGGCGAACCCGCGGGCGGCTGCTCCGTGCCCACGTCGTGCGGGCTGTCGATCTGGCTTCCCATCAGCGCTCCTCGGGCGCGCGACGGCGACGGCGTGGGAGGTGCCGCCGGCGCGGCGCGACCCAGCCAGTCTACGGCCGCCTTCGGCCGTGCCTCGGAGCGCGGGACGAACGTCAGTAGTGGATCAACGTGAAGAGCTCGTGGTTCGCGACCTTCTCACGCCCGCCGAGGGCGTCGAGCTCGATCAGGCAGCTGATCCCGCAGACCTTGCCGCCGATCCGTTCGACGAGCGACGCCGCCGCGCGCGCCGTCCCGCCGGTGGCGAGGACGTCGTCGACGACGAGCACCCGTTCGCCGGGCGCGACCGCGTCGCGGTGGATCTCGAGGGTGGCGGAGCCGTACTCGAGGGAGTACTCCTCGCCGAGCGTCTCGGAGGGGAGCTTCCCCTTCTTGCGCACCGGCACGACGCCGGCGCCGAAGTGGTACGCGACCGGCGCCGCCAGGATGAACCCGCGCGCCTCGATCCCGACGACCTTGTCGACGTTGCCACGCCCGAAGTGGACGACGATCAGGTCGATGATCGTCGAGAAGGCGATCGGGTCCGCGAGGACGGGCGTGATGTCGCGGAACACGATCCCCGGCTCCGGGAAGTCGGGGACGTCACGGATCAATCCCTTGATCTGCTCGATCTCCACCGCTACCTCCGTTTCCGCTTCGCGGGCGGCCGTCGCTTCGAGGTCGGTCTCGGACGGCCCGGCTTCGGCGCCGCGCTCGTCGGCGCCGCGCTGGTCGATCCGCCGCTCGTCGGCGACGCTCCGACCGTCTCGGTGGCCGCGCTCGGGACCGCGCCCTTCGCCTCCCGGACGCGGCGCCGTTCCTCCATCGTGCGCACCTTCTCGGTCCGGCCCTTGATCACGGTGAGCACCGGAGCCGCGACGAAGATCGACGAGTACGTGCCGACGAGCGTTCCGATCAGCATCGCGAACGCGAAGTCCTTCAGGGTCTCCCCTCCGAAGACGAGCATCGATGCGATCGGGAGCAGCACGAGCGACGTGTTGACCGAGCGCATGAACACGGAGTTCAGAGCGAGGTTCACGACGCCGTCGTACCCGTGGCGCGGCAGCAGGGCCGGCGACTCGAGATTCTCCTGCACCTTGTCGAAGATGACGACCGTGTCGTACAGCGAGAACCCCATGATCGTGAGGATGGCGATCACCGTCTCCGGCGCGACCGGTCGCCCGACGAGGGCGTAGATGCCGGCGGTGACGATCACGTCGTGCAGCAACGCCACGATCCCGGCGGCGCCCATCGCCCACTCGAACCGCCACGCGATGTAGAGGAAGATCAGGGCGATCACGATCAGGAGACCTTGCAGCGCCTTCCGCGAGATCTCGCCGCCCCACGTGGGACCCACGTCCTCGACGCTCAGCTCGGCACGGCCGACGCCGGCCTGCTGCGCGAGCGCGTCGAGGAGCGCGTCGGCGTCGCGCCCCTCGGTCGCGATGGACTCGGTCCGGATCGTGACCTGGTCGTCGTTCACGATCTGGACCTCGGCGTCGTCGATCCCGCCGTCGGCGAGCACGGCCTCGACGTCGGCGGGCTGGACCTCCCTCGTCGTCGGATACGTGATCTGCGCGCCCCCGCGGAAGTCGATCGAGAACTCGAGGTTGCCGAACAGCAACGCGAGGAGGGACACGAGGACCAGCGCTCCGGAGATCGCGAACCAGAGGTTCCGCCGACCGATCAGGCGCATCTCCGGGACGATCTCGCCGCGGTACACGGCGAGGGTGTGCTGGAGGTTCATCGGGTCGCCTCCGCCCCCGACGCCTGGCCACGCCCCACGCCAGCGGGAAGCAACCCGAAGCCGCGCATGCTCGCGATCCGACGGCTGCGCGCGAGCAGGAAGACGATCGCGCGCTTGTAGAACCAGATCATGAAGAGGTCGAGCAGGACGGCGACGCCCAGCGTCAGCGCGAACCCGCGGACCGAGCTGACCGCCGTCACGTAGAGCACCGCAGCCGCGATGCCGGTCACGATGTCGGCCGCCACGAGCGTACGGAACGACCGTCGGAACGCCGGCTGCACCGCGGATCGCGCGGAGCGCCCGTTCCGGATCTCGTCCTTGATCCGTTCGAAGAACACGATGTACGAGTCCGCGGTCACGCCGAGCGAGATGAGCAGACCCGCCACACCGGCGAGGGTCAGCGCGTAGCCGAAGGACTCACCGGCGAGGCCGATCATGCCGAGGGCGAGCAGGGACCAGGTCAGCATGCCGACGCTCGCGACGACGCCCAGGATGCGGTAGTAGAAGATGAGGTAGAGGAACAGCAGCCCGAGCCCCACGAGGCCGGCGACGACCGACTGCCGGAGCGACTCGTCGCCGAGCGTCGGGCTGACCGTCCGTACCGACTGCCGCGTCAGCTCGACCGGAAGCGCACCGGCGTTCAGCTGCGTGGCGAGATCCTTCGCCGACTGCTCGTCGAACCCCCCCGAGATCACGCCGCTGCCGTTCGTGATCGGCTCGTTCACGACGGGATCGGAGATGACCACGCGGTCGACGACGATCGCGATCGCGTTCTGGGGCGGCGGCGCGCCGACGGCCGCGCGCGTCGCGTCGGCGAAGGCGTCGGATCCCTGGCCGTCGAGCTGGAACTCGACCCCCCATTCCGTCACGACGCCGGTGGCGCCGCCGCCCTGGAGCGTCGCGCGGGCGCGGTCGATGTTGTCGCCCGCGATGATCACGGGCCCCAGCCGGAGCTTCGAGCCGTCCTCTCGGAGATAGACGACCTCCTCGTCGGCGAGCGCGTCGAACGAGCAGGACGGCCGCTCTCGCTCCTCGGGCGTCTCACACGTGAGCGGCGTCGTCGCCCACCGCGGATCCTGCGGTGGGATCTCCTCGAGGACGGCGCGCTGCTCGAGGCGGGCGGTTTCGCCGATCACCTGCAGGAGCCGCTGCTGACCCGTCTCGCGTTGAAGCTCCTCCGCCGCCGCGCGGAAGACGGAGCACCCGAGATCGTCCCCCGCGGAACCGACGACACAGAACTCCCGCTCGATGTCCTGGACGGCGATCGACGCGAGCGCGGCGTCAGCGTCGGTCCGGGACGGCAGGCCGCACGGCGGCGGCTCGGCGCCTTCGGGATCGAGCGCCAGGAGCCCGGATGGGCTGGGGCTCGGGGTCGCCGTCGGCGTCGCGGCTCCGTCGTCGTCCTCGTCCTCGCGGCCCGACGCGTCGATCACGCACCACGTCCGGGCCGTGACTTCCGTCTCGATCGCGGCCAGCGCGTCGTCGGCGTCGGCGCGCGTGTCGAAGCACGCGAGCTCCGCTCCCGTCGGATCGGTCAGGCAGAACGACGAAGGCGGCGGCTCGGGTCCGACGGTGGCGGTCGGCGACGCCGACGGCGCTGCGGTCGGGGTGGGCGAGGCCTGCGGCTGGACCGAGATCCCGGCCTGCGCCTGTGCCGCCGCCTGCTCGCTGCCGTAGCACCCGAGCTCTTCGTCGCCGGTGGTGAGGCACACCTCCGAAGGCTGGGGCTCGACGGCCAGGGCCTGGAGGGCATCCTCGACCAGGGCGCGGTCGTCGGCGCACCCGTGCGTCACGGGATCGCCTTCGGCGTCCTCGCCGACGAGGCAGGTGAGATCGACGGGTCGCGCTTCGAGCCTGCTCTCCGACGATCCCGGGATCTGGACCTCGATCGTCGTCGCCGACAGGAAGATGTCCGGCTCGCCGACCCCGAACGCGTCGACGCGGTTCCGGATGTTCTCGAGCGCGCGCTCCATCACGTCGTCGGGCGTTCCGTCGGGAGCAGACAGGATCACGGAGACCCCGCCCTGCAGGTCGAGGCCGAGCAGCGGCTCGGCGGCCCCCGTGATCAGCCCGGCCGCCGACGCCGCCGCGAGCACGAGGACGAAGATCAGCGAGGCCCACAGGCCCCGGACGTTCCTCACGTCGCGCGGCTCCCCGTCACGCCAGTTCCGCCCCGTTGATCTCGAGCTTGAACCGCGCGTTCAGCATCTCGGCCGCGAAGCGGCACATCTGCATCCGTCCGAGGAAGATCTCGAAGTACTCCATGACCTGGCTGATCCCGGTGTCGATCGTCAGCTCGAGGCTGACGGTGCGGGCGTCGGAGTCTACCCGCAGGAACGATTGCTCGACGGCGTAGTTCACGCGATCGTGGATGTCGCGCTCGACCTGCCCCGACCTGCGCACACGGCTGCGGTGGACGTCGGATTTGTCCGCGAGGATCACGGCCGCCGAGATGGCCGACACGGCCGTCCCCTCGGTCTCTTCGTGGTTCGCGATCGCCGCCATGACCGGCATCAGGTCGTGTCCGGGCACCGTCTCCCGGAGCGCCTGGTAGACGAGGACGGCACCCGTCTGTCCGTGGGCGTCCCGCGCGAGGGAGTTCCCGACGTCGTGCAGGTAGCCCGCGACCTGTGCCAGGACCGCCTCGCGCTCGGTGTACCCGAGACGGTGCAGCACCTGGTAGGCGATCTTCGCGACCAGGTTCGCGTGCCGGAACCCGTGCTCGGTGTACCCCATCGCCTCCATCACACGATCGGCGGACGCGATGTAGAGCGAGAGCTCCTTGTTGTCCTGGACCTGCTCGAGCGAGACGCCCGCGACGTCGATCGGGCCGTCGTCGTCGGGGCGGTGCGGTTGCGCTGGATGGGGCGGCGGAACGAGCGGCCGCGGCTCGATCGGCGCGTCGCCGGCCGCCGGATCGAGCGGTTCCATCGCCGTCACGGCTGGTCGGCGTCCTGCTCCTCGTCCTCGTCGGCGAACGTCTCATCGTCGACGATGCGCCGAGCGACGCCGCCACGCACCATGTGCACGCGGGTGCCCGGCGCGATCTCGACCCAGATCGTGTCGTCGTCGTCGTCGACGTCGACCACGGTGCCGAACATGCCGCTCGACGTGAGCACCTCGTCGCCGACGTCGACGGCCTGCTGGAGCTGCTGCTGCTCCGACACCCGTTTGCGCTGGTTGCGCATCATGAAGAAGAGCAACCCGATCGGGACGAGGAAGATCAGGAACGAGAGGGCGCCGCCTCCGCCCTGCGCCTCTTGGGCAAGGATGTCGATCATCGCTCTGGGGTCCTCGTGCGCCGGCCGGTCCGGATGTCCGACCGCGGCGGCCGGCGCGGCATCGGCAACAGCCTGCGAGTCTACCCGCGCCACGGGGTCGCGCCGCAGGTCAGGTCACAGCGGGAGCGTCCCCGGCGCGGTCGCGCCCAGATGCCGGTACGCCCGGTCGCTCGCGACCCGCCCACGGGGCGTCCGCTGGAGGAAGCCGAGCTGCAACAGGTACGGCTCGACGACGTCCTCGACCGTGTCGGGTTCCTCGCCCACGGCGGCCGCGAGCGTCGACAGCCCGACGGGGCCACCACCGAACCGTTCGATCAGCGTCCTCAGGATCGCGTGGTCGAGGCGGTCGAGCCCTTCGTCGTCGACCTCGAACAGCTCGAGTCCCTCGCGCGCCACGGGGCCGACGATCGCGCCGTCGTGGCGGACCTGCACGAAGTCCCGCACACGGCGGAGCAACCGGTTCGCGATCCTGGGCGTGCCTCGGGACCGCCGGGCGATCTCGCTGGCGCCCTCGTCGTCGATCGAGAGTCCCAGGATGCCCGCGGAACGGCGGACGATGCGCGCGAGCTCGACCGGACCGTAGTAGTCGAGCCGCGGCGAGAACCCGAAGCGCTCCCGCAGCGGAAGGGTGATCCTGCCCGGGCGAGTGGTCGCGGCGATCATCGTGAACCGCGGAAGCTCGAGCCGGATGCTCCGCGCGGTGGGGCCCTTCCCCAGCACCACGTCGAGGTTGAAGTCCTCGAGCGCCGGATACAGCACCTCCTCGACGGCTCGTGGCATGCGGTGGACCTCGTCGACGAACAGCACGTCGCCGTCGCCGAGGTTCGTGAGGATCGCCGCGAGGTCGCTCGGCCGCTCGAGGGCCGGCCCGCTGGTCGGCTGGAACCCTGCCGCCATCTCGATCGCGACGATCTGCGCGAGCGTCGTCTTGCCGAGTCCGGGCGGACCCGAGAGCAGGAGGTGGTCGACGGGTTCGCCGCGCTGCTTCGCGCCGTCGAGGAGGAGGGAGAGCTGCTCCTTCACCCGCTCCTGACCGACGAAGTCGTCGAGCGATCGGGGCCGCAGAGCGACGTCGAACTCCCGATCCTCGGGATCACGGGCCGCCGCGTCGATCACGCGGCCATCGGCGTCGTCGCGTTGCGCTGGGACGTCGTCGCCGACCGGCCCCGCGTCGCGGTCGACGCCGAGATCGACCACGTCGTCGTCCGCCACCCTGCGATCGTCGGCCACGTCGCTCATCGTCCCACGCGCTGGAGGGCTTCGCGGAGGAGGTCCTCCACCTCTCGACCGTCGACCTCGATCCCGGTGAGGGCGTCGACGGCTTCCTGCGGCGTCAGGCCGAGCGACACGAGCGCGTCCCTGACGTCGACGAGTGGCCCGGTCGCGTCGATCGCGAGACCGTCGCCGCCGAGTCGGTCGCGGAGGTCCACGACGACACGCTGCGCGAGCTTCTTGCCGACGCCCGGGGTCGCGGACAGCGCACCGACGTCGCCGTCGACGATCGCGCGCCGTAGGGCGTCGGTCGCGAGCGTCGACAGGAACGCGATCGCGACCTTCGGTCCGACGCCCGTGACGCCCGTCAGCAGGTCGAACAAGGCCCGTTGCTCGTGCGTCGCGAACCCGTAGAGCGTGATGCCGTCGTCGCGGACGACCATGCGCGTGTGCACGCGCGCCGACCGACCGACGGGCGGGAGGTCCGCCAGCACCGAGGTCGGAACGACGACGTCGTACCCGACGCCGTGCACGACCAGCACGACGCGGTTCGCCGCCTTCTCGGCGACCTCACCGTCGAGGAACGAGATCACCGCGCCTCGCTCCGGGTTCGTGCGCCGGCGTGCCGAGGCGCCGTCGCGGTCATGGTGCCCCCGCGCGGGCGGCGGCGGAACGGAACGCCGCTCCGACGAGGTGCGTGACGGCGACGGCGACCGCATCGGCGGCATCCGGCTCGGACGGCACGTTCCGGAGGCCGTGGAGCCGCCGCAGCGCGTCGGCGACCTGCTCCTTCGTCGCGTCGCCGGCGCCGGTCACGGCGCTCTTCACCTCCGACGGCGAGTACTCCTGGACCTCGAGCCCCGCCTCGGCGCTCACGGCCATCAGCACACCGGTGGCCCGAGCGACCTGGAGGGCGCTCACCTGGTTCCGGTTCCACGCGACCCGTTCGATCGCGACCGATGCCGGGGCGAACCGGGCGATCGCGTCACGCATCCCGTTCGCGATGGTGCGCAGGCGTTCCGCGTCGGACGCGTCACTCGAGGTGTGGATCGTGCCGGCCCACGTGAGGTCCGTCCGGCGGTCGCGTCGGACGACGGCCGCCACGCCGCAGCGGGCGACGCCCGGATCGACGCCGAGGACACACGTATCGAACATCCGTTCGCCGGAGTCTAGGGACGCGCACGACCCAGGGCAACGATGGTCCCCTCGTCGGCACTCTCCGCGCCGCGTCCGGACCGAGCGGACCCAGCGCTGCGGGCACGCGTGATGGTGGGGCACCCGCGTGGAGTCAGCCGGTGGAGTCAGCCGGTGGAGTCAGCCGGGGGTCGGCGCCCTCGGTCCGGCGCGATGGCGCTCCCCGTCGGCGGTGATCCACTCGACGTGGCCGTCGATCGGTGCGATCGCCCACCCGTGCTCGTGCACCAAGCGGTGATGGAACGAGCAGACCGTGACCAGGTTCTCGAGATCGGTCGACCCTCCTCGGGACCACCACCGGATGTGATGTGCCTGT